>DATHTJ010000264.1:0-15293 GCA_035463315.1 Pseudonocardiaceae bacterium | reverse complement strand
TCCGCGCGACCGGGATGATCGTGTGTCGTGTCGTTGCGCCTGCTCTACCTGATCTTCGTCCGGGTTCTCGACTGGCTGTGGTTGTTCGGCCGATCCGCGGCATCCAAGAATGTCGAGCTACTCGTCGTGGGCCACGAGGGTGCCGTGCTGCGCCGAGGCAATCCCACGCCCGGCTGGACTGTGCTGATCGTGCCGTGCTCGCCGCGCTCATCCGGCTGCTGCCACGAAACCTGCGGGCACATCACCTGGTCACGCCGGGCACCGTATTTACGCTGGCACCAGTGCCTGAGGGCCAGGAAGTGGACTTACCCGCCCCGCGCAAGCCGACCGCCGGTCAACGCCCAGACCGCCGCGCTCATCGAACGCCTCGCAGCGCAGAACCACTCCCGGGGATACCACAGGATCCAGGGTGAACTGCTCAGATGAAGATCAACGCCCCATACGCCCACATCGTCGGAGTGACCGCGAACGCCCACGGGCCCTGGACCCTGCCACAGGTACGGAATCTTCTGATAAATCTCGGCGATCGCGCCGCACAGTTCCGGTTCCTGGTCCGCGACCGGGCCGGGCAGTTCACCGCCTCATTCGATGCGGCCCTGGCCGATACCGGCATCACCGCGGTGACGATTCCACCACCAAGTCCCCACGCGAACGCCTACGCGCAGCGGTTCGTGCTCACGGTCTGAACGGACGTGACCGACCGGATACTGATCTTCGGCGAACAGCACCTGCGCACTGTCCTGACCGAGCACGCGCGACACGACAACCGACGACGCCCGCACCGCGCGCTCCCACTCCACCCACCCCAGCCCGACCACCCGATCACCGATATCCCCACGGAACGGATCACACGCCGATCCGTCCTCGGCGGCCTGATCAACGAATACCAACCAGCCGCCTAAAAGACCAGGCCAGCCCCGGTGGCCGAATTCTGGCATCCCGCAAGCAGCGTGCTCAGCCGCCGAACGGGCCGCTCTCGGGCAGCCGCAGGTCGGGCTTGTCCACTTCCTCGATGTTCACGTCCTTGAACGTGATTACTCGAACGTTCTTCACGAACCGGGCGGATCGGTACATGTCCCACACCCACGCATCGGACATCCGCACCTCGAAGTACACCTCGCCGTCAGCGTTACGGGCCTGCACATCCACCGCGTTGGCCAGGTAGAAGCGCCGCTCGGTCTCCACGACATAGGCGAACTGGCTGACGACGTCGCGGTACTCCTTGTACAGCGACAGTTCCATCTCGGTCTCGTACTTCTCGAGATCCTCGGCGCTCATCGAGAGCCCATCGGTCGCGTCATCGGGTGCTGGCCCTCCTGCTCGTGCCGGCACGAGGTCGGCGATTCTCCATTCTGACCCACTGCCGGCCCCACTCCCGGCCCGAGGCTCGCCCGTGCCGTCCTGTGCGGTGGGGCGGTCAGGCCATGCGCACGCGCCGCCACCACGACGTTGACGTAGCCGAACCGGTGCTCGGCCGACGGACCGTGCGCCAGCAGGGATGCATTGTGCTCAGACGTGCAGTAGCCCTTGTGTTCGTCGAAGCCATACCACGGCATCCGTTCGTGCAGGTCGCACATGATGCGGTCGCGAGTCACCTTGGCCAGCACCGAGGCCGCCGCCACACAGGCCGCAGCCCGATCACCGCCGATCACCGCCATGTTTGGAGCAGTCAGGCCAGGCACTCGAAACCCGTCGGTGAGCACGTAACCAGGGTGCACCGCAAGGCCGGCGACGGCACGACGCATACCCTCCAGATTGGCCACGTGTACACCCAGCGAGTCAATCACGTCGGGTGGGATCACCACCACGCTGCTGGCCACCGCCCTGGTGGTGATCAGGTCGTGATAGTGCTCCCGGCGGGCCGCGGTGAGCAGTTTGGAGTCGGTCAGTCCCTCCAGCGCCGCCGCGTCGGCCGGTCGCAGCACACATGCCGCAACCACCAGCGGCCCGGCGCATGCCCCTCGACCGGCCTCGTCCACCCCGGCAACCGGGCCCAGGCCCTTGCGGTGCAGGACGGCCTGCAGCGTCCACGTCCCGCTGTCCCTGCGCACCACCGCCCTCGGCGGCCGTAGCAGGGCTTGGCGAGTACTGCGCGTCGTGGCTGGCACAGTCGTCAGCCGCATCTGCGGGCGACCACCCGCTCCTGCCGGACCCGGCCGCCCCTTAGCGCCGGCCAGCTCAGCACCAGGCCAGCGCCCAGGAGGAGACCACCGGGCCCGGAGGGCACCGGTGCACCCAGCGCTGTGGCCTGCTGCGGATTGGGGTCGGCGATGCCTTGCCACCGCCCCAACGGAAGCACGATCAGGCGGGCTTTGCCGATGACATTGTCCACCGGCACGGTGCCCAACCGCAGGTCAGCGACGTGGCGCCGCGAGTCCGCACTGTTGTTCCGGTTGTCCCCCATCACCCACAACCCGTCTGGGGGCACGGTGACCGGGCCGAACTCCTCCTGAGGCTCACGCCCGATGAAGAGGGCGTAGGGCTCGGTCAGCGCGGTGCCGTCGACCATGACGCGGTTCTGCTGATCACAGCACAGCACGGTCTGGCCCTCTACCGCGATCACCCGCTTCACGAAGTCCCGCTCGTCCGGCGGGGCGAGGCCGATCAGGGAGGCGGCCTGCTGGAGCCCGCGGACGAGCACGTTGTCCGAGCGCAGGTTGGAGAACTCAGCACTGCTGCCCCACGAGTCGGGGCCGCGGAATACCACGACGTCGCCGGGTCTCGGCTCGCGCATCTGGTAGGTCAGCTTGTCGACCAGCACCCGGTCGTTGGTGCAGCCCGAGCAACCATGCAGAGTCGATTCCATGGACGCCGAAGGGATCACATACACCCGGGCCAGGAATGTCTGGATCAAGAAAGTGAGCGCCAGCGCGGTGACCACCAGGATCGGCAACTCGCGCCAGAGCGAACTCTTTTTCTTCTTCGACAGGCGATGCCGGGGCACTCTGCGGCTGCGGGAGTCGTCAGGATCGTCGCCACGAACGGGTTCGGTCGAGGGAACCAGGTTGGCCACGTCCCCAGGCTATCGACAAGCGGCTGGAGCAGGCGGGTCAGGACGCAGACGGCGTCTCACGCTTCTCCTTGATCTTGGCAGCCTTACCCCGAAGGTCGCGAAGGTAGTACAGCTTGGCGCGCCGGACATCACCGCGCGTGACCACCTCGATCTTAGCGATGTTCGGGGTGTGCACCGGGAAGGTGCGCTCCACGCCCACGCCGAAGGACACCTTGCGCACGGTGAAGGTCTCCCGAACCCCTCCACCCTGACGGCGGATGACCGCACCTTGGAAGATCTGCAGCCGCTGCCGTGAACCCTCGATGACTCGGACGTGCACCTTGAGCGTGTCACCGGGCCGGAAGTCGGGGATGTCGGAACGCAGCGACATCGCGTCCAGCGCGTCCAGGGTGTTCATCGGGGATCCGTCCTCGTCATCGTGTGTTGTGCACGGTCTAGGGCGCTCTGGGCGGGTGCGAAGCGGCGGCGTCGGTGACAGCGGAGCCTTCCGCCGTAGGGGCCGTCCCTGCCCTGCTCCCGCTGCGGGAACCGGTTCAGTGTGCCAGACGCTGCCGCCCGCGACGAAACCGGGCAGGTGCGGTCCGGCGAGCTACCCAGCACGTTATCCGGGTGGGGTGATGAGCCCCTCGAGTAGCGCACGGTCCGCACTGTCCAACGCATCGGGAGGCAGCGCAGCCAGCAAATCGGGCCGCCGCGCCGCGGTGCGCTCCACCGCCCGGTCCCGGCGCCAGCGGGCGATCGCGGCGTGGTTGCCCGAGCGGAGCACGGCGGGGACCTCACGGCTGCGCCACACCTCGGGGCGGGTATAGCAGGGTCCCTCCAGCAGACCATCCGAGAATGAGTCCTGCATCGCCGAGGCGGGATTGCCCAGCACCCCAGGCAGCAACCGGGCGATCGCCTCAACCATCACCAGCACGGCAACCTCGCCCCCCACGAGTACATAGTCACCGATCGAGATCTCGTCGACGACCACCCGATCGGCCGCATAGTCGATCACCCGCTGGTCGATGCCCTCATAACGGCCACAGGCGAAGACGAGCCGGGGCTGCCCGGCCAGCTCGATGGCCAGCTGCTGGGTGAACCGCCGTCCGGCGGGGCTGGGCACCACCAACCGTGGCGGCGGTTCGCCGACGAGTACCTCGTCCAGCGCCTCACCCCAGACGTCTGGGCGCATCACCATGCCGGGTCCGCCGCCATAGGGCGCGTCATCCACCGCTCGGTGCACATCGTGGGTCCAGCCCCGCAGGTCATGCACCGTGAAGGTGATCAGGTTGCGCTCGATGGCCCGGCCGAGCAGCGCCTCCCTGGCCGGGGCCAAGTACTCGGGAAAGATCGTCACGACCTCAATGAACACCGCTGCGACCTCACTCAGTCGAGCAACCCAGCAGGTGGGTCGAGCACCACTCGGCGACCAGCCAGGTCCACTTCGGGGACGATGGCCCGGACGAAAGGCACCAACACTTCGCCGCGGTCGGTCTCCACCACCAGCAGGTCGCTGGCCGGAGCGTGCATGACCTCGCGCACCGTGCCCAGCTCCGCACCGTCGGGGCCGACGGCGGCCAAACCCTCGAGCTGGTGGTCGTAGAACTCGTCAGGATCATCCAGGGCGGGCAGCTCGATGATCTCAACAGTCAGCAGGACACCACGCAGTTCCGCGGCCGCAGCGCGATCGGTCACCCCGGCGAATCGCACGAGCAGGTTTCCGGCATGCGGGCGGACGGCGTCTACCGTGAGCGTGCGGCCGGCACCGGCACCGAGCTGCGCACCGGCAGTGAACCGCTCCTGTGGCGAGTCGGTGCGCACCTGCACCGTCACCTCCCCACGGAGACCATGCGGCCGGCCGATCCGGCCGACCACACGCTGAGTGTCCCCGCCCGGCTGCACGGTCGACGCCCCGGCCAGCAAGATCAGCGGTCGGTGTCGACGACGTCGACCCGCACCCCACGCCCGCCGATACCGCTCATGACCGTGCGCAGCGCGGTGGCAGTGCGCCCGCCCCGGCCGATCACCTTGCCGAGATCCTCGGGGTGGACGTGCACTTCAAGGGTGCGGCCTCGCCGCGTGGTCACCAGCTGGACGCGCACGTCGTCAGGGTTATCGACGATTCCCCTCACGAGGTGCTCAAGTGCGTCCGCCAGCATGCTCACGCCTGCCCGTCCGCTACCTCTGCGGTGTCCTCCCGACCGTCGGCTCCGGCGGACGCCGTTTCTGGGGCCGTGGCCGGGGCCGGCTCCGGAGACGTCCCAGTGCCGGTATCGGTCTTGCGGGAACCCTTCTTTCGTGGCGTGGTGGCCGCGGTGGTCGGCACCTCGCCCGCCTCGGCCAGCGCCCGGTTGAACAGCTCGGCCTTGTCCGGCTTGGGCTCAGCACGCCGCAGCGTGCCCTCCGCACCCGGCTGACCAGTGAACCGCTGCCAGTCACCGGTGATCTGGAGGATGTGCTGGACCGGCTCGGTGGGCTGGGCCCCCACTCCGAGCCAGTACTGCACCCGCTCGGAGTCGACCTCGATAAAGCTGGGCTCCTCCTTGGGGTGGTACTTGCCGACCGTCTCGATCGCCTTGCCGTTGCGGCGGGTGCGGGCGTCGGCGACGACGATCCGGTAGTACGGCTGGCGAATCTTGCCGAGCCGCATGAGCTTGATTTTGACAGCCACGGGTCGAGCTACTCCTGTCAGTCAACGCGCGAGTGTTCCCGGTGAGCGCGCACGGCCAGCGGTGGGGACGCGGGCCGACGCTGCCCATAAGGTCAGTGGTGAGTTGTCACAGCGCGAGAGAGGGGCGTGCCGCGACAACAAGGCCTTATTGTGCCAGACCATCCGGATATCCGTGGCACCCGTCCACGCACCGGGCCGGAGAGCACGACACGCCTGGCGGGAGCGCGGTCAGCCGGGCAGCAGGCCCTGGGTGAGCAGCAGGAGCCCGACCGCGGGCAGGAAGTTGTTTGCCTGGTGGGCGACGATGCTGGCCAGCAGGTTGCCGGTGAGCATCCGGGCCAGCGCGATCGGCAGCGAGATCACCACCAGCAGCGGAGTGCGCAGCAGTTCCAGGTGCGCAACGGAGAACAGCGCCGTGGTCAGCCCGAAGATCACCCAACGATTCCACAGCCAGTACTCCATGGCCCGCCACAGCACGCCGCGGTAGAGCAGCTCCTCGCACAACGGCGCGACCAGCCACACCCCGAAGAACAGCGTGAGCGCCATCCCGAGCGGCAACCGCTGGCCGTCGAACGCCTCCCCCACCGCTGAGTTCGCCTCACTCATGCCGACCCAGCGCGCCCAGAGGCTGGCGGCCGGCACGGTGATGACCAAGCCGACGACACCCAGCATCAGGCCGACGCCGACGTCGGACCATCGCCATCGCACCGACAGCTGGCTGCGCAGCCGCTGCGCCAGGTTCCCCCGGCCCAGGAGCACGGCACAGGTCGTCGCGACCAAGGCGGCCAGCACGGTGGGCACCAGGAGCGCGACGACCAACGCTGCGGCCGGCAATGACTCCTCCGCATCCTGGCGCGGAGCGGCGAGCGCGTAGGGCAGCAGCACCAGCACCGACGCCGCCAAGAAGGTCACCTCGCCGAGGGCGAAACAGCCGAGCATGAGCCAGCCCCGGCGGCCGTCCCGCAGAGCCGGCATCGCCTCCGGTGGTGGCGGGATCGTCCCGGCCACGATAGGGAGTCCCTGCGGGGGAGGCACCGTAGGTTGCTGTGGAGGCTCAGGGGTGCTCACGGCTCTCCTCATCGTGGGGATGGACCCGCTGTCATTGTCCCCGAATCCGGCCGCGCAACAGCAGCAACGCCGGGTCTCGCAGCGCGTTCGGATCCAGGCGCGGGTCGCTGCGAGTGACCAGCAGGTCGGCGGGCGCACCGGCGACCAGGCCAGCAACGCCCAGCCAGTCGCGGGACGCCCAGCTCGCTGCCGCGAGGGCTTGCGCACCGTCCATCCCCACGGTGCGCAACGCGATGATCTCGTCCACCAGACGGCCGTGGGCGATGCCACCGCCAGCGTCGCTGCCGGCGTAGACTCCGATCCCGGCCTCAACGGCGGCACTCACGGTGCCCCGGACTTTAGCGTGCAGCGCGCGCATGTGCGCGGCGTAGCGCGGGTACTTCTCGGCGCGGTCGGCGATCGCCGGGAACGTCTCGATATTGATCAAGGTAGGTACCAGGGCGGTCCCGCGTGCGGCCATCTCGGTGATGGTGTCGGCGGACAGGCCGGTGCCGTGCTCGATGCAGTCGATCCCAGCGGCGATCAGACCCGGCAGCGCGTCGGCGCCGAAGACATGCGCGGTGACCCTGGCCCCGGCGGCGTGCGCGGCAGCGATCGCCTCGACCAGCACGTCATCGGGCCACAGCGGGGCAAGATCGCCGGTTGAGCGGTCGATCCAGTCGCCGACCAGCTTCACCCACCCGTCCCCGGCCGCTGCCTGCTCCTGCACGGCCTGCGGGAGCAGCGCGGGTTCGTCGAGCTCTACGCCCAGCGTCGGGATGTAACGCTTGGGGCGGGCCAGGTGACGGCCGGCCCGGATGATCCGCGGTAGGTCGTCGCGGGACTGCAGCGGGCGGGTGTCGATCGGGGATCCGCAGTCCCGGATCAGCAGGGTGCCGGCGTCCCGGTCGATGGCGGCCTGCTCGGCGGCCTCGGCCAGGCTCACCGGCCCCTGTGGGCCGACCCCGACGTGGCAGTGCGCGTCAACCAGACCGGGGAGCACGTATCCGCCGTCGACGACAGTGATCGCTCCGGGCACCGGCTCGGTGCAGATCAGCCCGTCAACGACCCACAGCTCACCGGGTTCCCCAGCTGGCAGCAGTACCCCACGCAGGTGCATCGCCGGTGCTCTGGAAGGCCCAGAAGAAGGCCCTGTCACCGCTTGGGGAACCTCAGCTTCGACGGGTCGAAACCGGGCGGCAACTGGTCCAGACCGGACAGGTCGGGCAAGCCCCCGGGCAGCCCACCGGGCAAGTCCCCGGGCAGCCCGCCGCGCACCCTCGGCGTCGTCGGTCCCCGCCCCTTGCCCTTCTTGCCCTTGCGGCCCTTGCTGCTTCGGCGCCCGGGGCCGGCCCCGGGAAAGCCGAAGCGCCCAGCCATCTGCTGCATCATCTTGCGAGCCTCGAAGAACCGCTCAACGAGCTGGTTGACCTCGCTGACCGCGACTCCGGAGCCGCGGGCGATGCGCTGTCGCCGGGAGGCGTTGATGATCTTCGGATCGGCCCGCTCACCGGGGGTCATGCCGCAGATGATGGCTTGCAGCCGGTCCAACTGCTTGTCGTCGACCTCGGCGAGCTGCTCCTTCATCTGGGCCGCACCGGGCAGCATCCCGAGCAGGTTGGCGATCGGCCCCATCTTGCGGATCGCCTGCATCTGCTCGAGGAAGTCCTCCAAGGTCAGCTCCCCGCTGCCGATCTTGGCGGCGGCCTGCTCGGCCTGCTCGGCGTCGAATGCCTGCTCGGCCTGCTCGATCAGGGTGAGCAGATCTCCCATCCCCAGGATCCGGCTGGCCATCCGGTCCGGGTGGAAGACATCGAAGTCCTCCAGCTTCTCCCCGTTGGACGCGAACAGAATCGGCTGACCGGTGACCTGCCGCACCGACAGTGCCGCGCCACCGCGGGCGTCGCCGTCCAGCTTGGTGAGCACGACGCCGGTGAAGCCGACGCCGTCGCGGAACGCCTCGGCGGTGGCCACCGCGTCCTGGCCGATCATGGCGTCGACAACGAACAGCGTCTCGTCGGGCTGCACCGCGTCACGGATGTCGGCGGCCTGGCGCATCATCTCGACATCAATGCCCAGCCGGCCGGCGGTGTCCACCACGACGATGTCGTGCTGGCGGGCGCGGGCCTCGATCACCCCGCGGCGCGAGACCTCGACCGGGTCGCCGACACCGTTGCCGGGCTCTGCTGTCTGACCGGTCGCTGACGCGCCCGACTCTGCCAACTGACCGGTCGCTGACGCGCCCGGATGGGGTGCGAACACCGGCACTCCGGCCTGCTCACCCACCACCTGGAGCTGGGTGACCGCGTTGGGTCGCTGCAGGTCCGCGGCGACCAGCAGCGGGGTGTGGCCCTGGTTGCGCAGCCAGCGGGCGAGCTTGCCGGCCAGCGTCGTCTTGCCGGAACCCTGCAGGCCCGCCAGCATGATCACGGTCGGGGGTGTCTTGGCAAACTCGAGTCGCCGGGTGGCGCCGCCGAGGATGCCGATGAGCTCCTCGTTGACAATCTTGATGACCTGCTGGGCGGGGTTCAGCGCGGCGGAGACCTCAGCGCCCTTCGCACGCTCCTTGATCTGCGCGACGAACTGGCGGACCACCGGCAGCGCGACGTCAGCCTCCAGCAGTGCGATGCGGATCTCGCGGGCCGTGGCGTCGATGTCGGCCTCGGAGAGCCGGCCTTTGCCGCGCAGGCCGGACAGCGCCGAGGTGAGGCGGTCGGAGAGGGTGTCGAACACGCCGGTCGCGCTCCCTGGGGTCCGGCGGGGTGGTGGCCCCGGAGTCTGGCTGTGGTACTGCCAGCGTAGCGGCCCGCCGTGGACGGGAAAGCCTGGACCGCCGGCAGCCCGGGCCCCACCCCGCGCTGCCGGCTGGTCCGGCAATGACCGTTGCGGTCGTCAACGGCACACCCGCCGCCCAACTCCCCAGCATGGGCGGCAGCCCCGCGTCCGCCCGACCGCCGCCGAGCCACCCGACCAGCATGTCGATGGCAGGCACCACCGGATAGCGGGCAACCCCGCGGTCTCAGCTAGGGAGAACTACCTACGGATGCAGCCCGAATCGGGCAGTGGGTTGGTCTGCCGGCCGGGGTGAGCCGTCCGAAAACTTCACCGGCTCCGGGTGCTCGGCCGCGGTGGGCTGATCGACCAGGCCGACTGCCTCGACCAGCAAGCGGTGCACCGCGGACACCTGGTCGGCGACCTCGGCCCGCAGCTTTCTCAGTGCGGTGGTCTGGCGCTGCACCTCGGCCATCCGGCTGCTCAGTCGCTGCGCCGCCAGCTGCAGGATCAAGTACAGCGCGGCGATACTGCGGGTGTGATAATCGCTGATCCAGGCTTCCGTCTCGGCGCAGCGGCGAGCGATGTCGTGCTCGGACCGCTGTTCGACCGCCCGCGCACGGCGTTCGACGTCCAGCTCCGCCTGCTGGCATCGGGCCGCGGACTCAGCCTCGGCAGCCTGGCACCGGCGCTGCGCCTCCGCCTCCAAGCGCTCGCACCGCTGGATGGTCTCGTGCAGCAGCTGGTCAGCCTCGGCGCGGGTGCTCTCGAGCAGCGAGGAGGTCTCCTGCTCGGTACTGATCTGCAGCTCGGCGGCCTCGTCCTCGGCCATCTGCAGCATGCGCTGGATCCGCGCGGTCGCTGCGGTCAGCGGGGATCGCTGCAGCCGATCGACCTGGGCGGCCGCCTCCGCCGCTTCCCCACGCAGGCGATCGACCTGGGCGGCCGCCTCCGCCGCTTCCCGACGCAGGTGTTCGAGCTGTTCGGTGACGTCGGCGGCCCGCTGCAGCGCAGCGTCGCGTTCGGTCCCGATCGTCGCGACCCGAGTCTTGAGAGCCTCGACATGGTCGATGACCTGCTGACGGTCGAAACCCCGCAGCACGATCTCGAACGGCGGGTTGACCGGGACGGCCTCATTGCGAGTTCCGTACATGCGGCCGGATCGTAGCCGGGTGCTCACCGCGCGGCGTTGAGCACTGCCTGCTCGACGAGTTCGCGTGCCTGCGGTGGCAGCGCACTGTGACCATCGGACCCGGTGATGCAGAACGAGTCCACCACTGAGCTGCCCAGCGTGGCGACCCGAGCCCAGCGGACAGTCACCGCACTGCTCTCCAACGCCGCAGCGACCCGATGCAGCAACCCGATCCGGTCAGTGGTGCGCAGCTCAAGGATTTCCGCGCCAGTGGCCTCGTCGTCGAACCACAACACCCTGGTCTCGACTTCATGGAACCCCGTCTCGCCGTAGTCACGCTCCTTGGCGGCCAGCCGGTCGGCCAACTGCAGCGAGCCGTCCAGCGCCCGCACCAGGTCCTGGCGCAGCAGCGCGACGTCGGGCGGTCGGCCGAAGCGCGGCGAGACGATGAAGGTGTCCACCGCCGCAGAGCCTCCGGTGGGGAGCTCAACGACCCGGATGTCCGCGGAGTGCACCTGCAGCGAGTGCAGCGCAAGCACGCCCGCGGCCAGCGCAAGCACACTGGGCTGGCCCGGGGTCACCACCATGATCGTGGTGGTGGCACCCAGCCCTGCAGCGGCGGTGTTCGATGTCACGGTCGCCGTCACGTGCAGCGAGCCGCTCGCAACGCACAGCTCAGCCAGCGCACGGTGCTCCTCAGAGAGCGGCTCCGGTGCCAGCAGCGGTCGGCCGGCCAGCACCGCGCGGCAACGCTCGGCGAGGTCGGAGATCAGCGCGGCGCGCCATTCGGTCCAGACGCCAGGACCGGTGGCCAGGCTGTCGGCCTCGGACAAGGCGACCAGCAGCTCCAGCAGGGTCGGATCCCCACCGAGGGTGTCGACCACCCGCTGCGCGGTCGTGGGATCGTCGAGGTCCCGGCGGGTCGCGGTATGGGGCAGCAGCAGGTGGTGGCGCACCATCGCGCGCAGCGTCGCGACGTCCGGGTCCGGCAGCCCGAGCCGGTGCCCGATCTGCTCGGCCAGCGCCGCCCCGACCACGGAGTGGTCAGCGCCGCGGCCCTTGCCCAGGTCGTGTAGCAGTGCGCCGAGCAGCAGCAGGTCCGGGCGGGCGACCGTGGTGGTCAGCCGCGCCGCCTGCACCGCGGCCTCCACCAGATGCCGGTCCACCGTCCAGACGTGCGCCCGATCCCGCGGCGGCAGGTCACGGACCGCACCCCACTCCGGGAACAACCGCCCCCACAGCCCGGTGCGGTCCAGGGCCTCGATCACATCCACCGCCGGCTGACCGGCTCCCAGCAGCGACAGCAGCTCCTCCAGTGCCGCGCGCGGCCAGGGTCGGCGCAGCTCTGGCGCGGTGTCAGCGAGTGTCGTGAGGGTGCCGTTGGCCACCGGCATACCGGTTCGCGCCGCAGTCGCCGCGACCCGCAGCGTCAGCGCCGGGTCTCGCGCCGGGTGGGCGTCGCGAGCCAGTGCCACCTCACCGCCGTGCTCCACCACCCCCTCGTCTAACGGGCGGCGTACCGGCCCCCGCCTCAGGGCCCGCAACCCGGTCAGCCGGACGCGCCCCCGCGGGGGCAGCGCGGCCCGCGCGGTGCGCAACCCGACGTCCATCGCGTAGGCAACAGTCCGCGCCACCCTGGACAGGCTCCTGGCCAGCTCAAACCGGTCCCCGAGGGTGAGCGCGGCCGCGACCTCGTCGGCGTCCTGCGCGCGAAGCACGTCGCGGTTTCGGCCGGCGATCCGGTGCAACTCGGTGCGCACGTCCAGGAGCAGCTCATGCGCGGCGCGCACCTCCGGCCCGGCCCGGTCCAGGAGTTGGCCCGCGGACAGCGCGTCGAGCAGCTGCACGTCGCGCAGCCCGCCGTGGCCGTTCTTGAGGTCAGGTTCCACCCGGTGCGCGATATCCCCGCTGCGCAGCCAGCGTTGCTGCGCCGCCTCGGCGAGCTCGTCGAGCCTGCTGCGGATGCCAGCCCGCCAGGCCCGCCGCACGGCGGTGTCCATCGCGGTGAACAGCGCACCATCCCCAGCGATCAGGCGGGCGTCCAGCAACCCCAGTGCGGCCCGCAGGTCGGTGGTCGCGACCTGCACAGCTTGGCCAACAGTTCGGACGCTGTGATCAAGGTCGATGCGGGCGTCCCACAGCGGGTACCACAGCGAGTCGGCGAGCTGGCTCACCTCACGTTTGCCATCGTGCAGCAGGAGCAGGTCCAGGTCGGAGTAGGGCACCAGCTCACGGCGACCCAGTGCGCCCACCGCGACCAGCGCAGTGCCGTGGCCGACGCCCAGTGCCGCGCAGCGGGAGGTCAACCAGAATTCGTGGAGGTCGGCCAGCGCTGCCCGTAGTGCCGGCGCTGGCAGCTGGCGCTGCCGCGGGTTCGCACCGAGCAGCGCGGCACGGGCCCTCACGAGATCCTCCGCGGGGGTGTCCGGGCCACCGGCGTGCGGCAGTGCCCCAGGCAGCGTCATTGCCCTTGCCCCTTCCGTGCCCGGTGGTCGTCCCGCCGCCACGACGAGAAGTCGTACGAGTCTCGCGTGAACGGGCCCACTCGCGCGTTACGAGCAGGTTGCGATGTCATCTGACGTAGGCGGTGAGAGGCAAGTCGGTGGTAGGTCGGCCCGGAGGTGGACGACGGTGCCGCTGTGGTCGCAGCGGGTGTGAACGTTCTGGGTGAGCAGGCGCATCAGGGGTATCCCGCGACCGCGGAAGCCCGCACCGGTGGGTGCTCGCCAACGACCCTGGTCGGTGACGGTGATCAGAATGTGATCGGCGGCGCGATGTGCCTCCAGCCACACCAGTCCCGGCCCGTCGGTATGGCCGGCATAGGCATGCTCGGACGCGTTGGCGATCGCTTCATACCCCGCCAAGACCAGGTCGTCGACGACGTTGGTCGGGAGGTCAACGGCGAGCCAGTCATGGAGCAGGCGACGCAGCGCGGTGGCGTTGTGCGCGGTCGCGACCGCTTCGGCCCGCAGCGCGGCCCGGACATCCTCGGTCGGCTGCCGGATCCAGCGTGGGTCTTCGTCATTGCCGCTGTCATCCATATGCGCGCCTAGTACCCGAATTGACGGCCAGCTGAACATGTCGGAAAACCAAGGCCATCACACGATGGGCGCGCACGAGGGTAGCCGATGCTCCGCCGGGCGTCAGCCGCTCTGCCTGCTCATAGCGCGTCCACGCCACGTTCCCCGGTTCGAACCCGGATCACGGTCTCCACCGGAGTAACCCACACCTTCCCGTCCCCGATCTTGCCGGTTCGGGCCGCCTCGACTAACGCGTCGAGGGTCTTGTCGAGCTGCATGTCGTCCACCAGGACCTCGACCCGGATCTTGGGCACGAAGTCCACGGAGTACTCCGCGCCCCGGTAGACCTCGGTGTGTCCCTTCTGCCGGCCGTAACCCTGCACCTCACTGACCGTCATCCCGAGTACCCCGATCTGTTCCAGGGCGCCCTTGACGTCCTCCAGCGTGAACGGCTTAATGATCGCGGTCACCAGCTTCATCGCCCACTCACCCTTCGTGACCGGCCGAGGCCGGGAGTTTGCTCGAGGCGACTGCCTGGGTGGCTCGGCTGTTCCCGCTCCCAGTGAAGATCGCGCTGAACTCGTAGCCAGCCTCGGCATGCTCGGTCTCGTCGATACCGGTCATCTCGGCATCCCTGCCCAGCCGCAGGCCGATGGTGTGCTTCAGCAGCAAGGCGATGATCGCGGTAACGACCAGCGAGTAAGCCAGCACGGCACCCGCAGCCACTGCCTGCCGCCACAGCTGGTCGACGCTCCCGGTGTAGAACAGACCTTCCTTACCGGCGGGCGCGGCGGGATCGGCGAGGAAGCCGATCAGTAACGTGCCTAGCAGGCCGCCGACGAGGTGCACGGCGACCACGTCGAGCGAGTCGTCGTAGACGTACCGGAACTTGATACTGACCGCGAGCGCACAGACCGCGCCGGCAATCCCGCCCACTGCGATCGCCCCGAGAGGGGAGACAGACGAGCAGGCAGGGGTGATGGCGACCAGACCGGCCACCACGCCGGAGGCGCCACCGAGGCTGGTGGGCCGCCCGTCCCGGACCCGCTCGACCAACAGCCAGGCCAGCATCGCCGCAGCGGTCGCCACCATGGTGTTCACGAACGCAACAGCCGCGACGCCATGAGCGCCCAAGGCCGATCCGGCGTTGAAGCCGAACCACCCGAACCACAGCAGACCCGCCCCGAGCATCACGAAGGGCAGGTTGTGCGGGCGCATGATCTCCCGCGGCCAGCCGCGGCGCTTGCCGAGCACCAGCGCGAGCGCCAGGCCCGCCGCGCCGGCATTGATGTGCACGGCGGTGCCGCCCGCGAAGTCGACCGCCCCCAGGTTGTTGGCGATCCAGCCACCGGCCGCGGAGGGACCGAGGGGCTCGTCGAACGCGAAGACCCAGTGCGCCACGGGGAAGTACACCAGCGTCGCCCACAGCCCGGCGAACAGCAGCCAGGGCACGAAGCGCATCCGGTCGGCCACCGCACCGGAGACCAGCGCGACGGTGATGATCGCGAACATTGCCTGGAACGCGACGAACACCAGCGCTGGGATGGTGCCCACCAGCGGGACCGAGACCGGGGTGCCATCCTCGAAGGTCCCCATCAGGCCGTCGAGTCCGGCGAACTCGCCCGGGTTGCCCAGCAGGCCGTAGCCCACGTCGTT
>DATHTJ010000263.1:0-9190 GCA_035463315.1 Pseudonocardiaceae bacterium | reverse complement strand
ACAACCGTGCTCTCGCAACCCAGCGGGACGGCTTCGATAGTGGCCTCGACGAACTGCCGCAACAGATCGCGGTCTACCTCCAGCACAGCGTTCCCATCGAATGAACGGATCTCGACCAGTGTCAGGTCCCATTCACCCAACCGGGCGGGGCGCACCCGCACGTCACCGATCCCGGCGGGAGCACTGAGCCCAGCCACCAGCAGCTCACGGGCCAGGACCCAGTCCACACAGCGATTGCCACGGGTCTGGATCTCCAGGGTCACAGCGAAGGGGTCGTCGGTGCGGTAGTTCCAGCGAGTCACCACAGGTGCCGCCGCCTCGCGCAACAGCGCGAACATATCGTGAGCGATCGTGTCACCGCCGTGACCGTCCATCCTGGTCCTCCCCTCATGTGGGTTCAGAGTCGATGTGTCGATAGTCAGATCGCTGGGAGGGCACCTGGCGTACCACTCCGCCGGGACTTTCACTCCAAGTGATGTATCTGATGGGCGCAGACCCAGCCGGCTGCTCGCTGTCCGTGCCCGACCGAACGGGCCGAGTAATCACCGGAGATCTACCCGGAGGCTTATCCGTCTTTTCGGCTGAGGATCACAGACCCAGTGACCGGCCGATGACTTCCTTCATGATCTCGGTGGTGCCGCCGTAAATACGGGTGATGCGGGCGTCGGCGTAGGCCCGCGCGATGGGATATTCGAGCATGTAGCCGTAGCCGCCGTGCAGCTGCAAGCAGGCGTCGACCACCCGGCCCTGCAGCTCAGTGCACCACCATTTGGCCTTGGCCGCGTCGGTGACGGTCAGCTCGCCGTCGTTCAGTGCCTCGATGCAGCGGTCGGTGAAGGTCTGCGCGATGTCGATCTCGGTGACCATTTCGGCCAGCCGGAACCTGGTGTTCTGGAATGATCCGATCGGCTGGCCGAAGGCTTTGCGGTCCTTGACGTAGGCCAGCGTCAGCTCCAGCGCTGCCCGCGCCCCGGCCACCCCGGAGATGGCGATCGACAGTCGCTCCTGGGGCAACCGGTCCACCAGGTGGGCGAACCCACGACCCGGTGTGCCAAGCAGGTTGGTGACGGGGACTCTGACGTCGCGGAAGAACAACTCGGCGGTGTCCTGGGCATGCTGACCCAGCTTGGCGAGGTTGCGACCGCGCTCGAAGCCTTCCATTCCACGCTCCAGCACGATCAGGCTCATCCCCCGGTGCTGTTGCTGCGGGTCGGTCTTCACCGCCGTGATCACCAGATCGGCGTTGATGCCGTTGCTGATGAACGTCTTCGACCCGTTGACCAGGTAGTGGTCAGACCGGCGCACCGCCGTCGTGGCCATGCTCGCCAGATCTGAGCCCATCCCGGGCTCGGTCATGGCAACTGCCGTGATCAGCTCCCCGGAGGCGATCCCCGGCAGCCACCGCCGCCGCTGCTCCTCGGTGGCCAGGTCCAGAAAGTAGGGCAGGCAGATGTCGTTGTGCAGGGTCAGCCCGAGCCCCGCGGCCGCCGCCCCCGCGTGCATAACCTCCTCGCCCAGCACCGCGTTGAACCGGAAGTCGGTCACCCCGCCGCCGCCGAGTTCCTCGGGGATCGCCATGCCGAGAAAGCCGGTGGCGCCGGCGCGGAGGAACAGCTCCCGGGGCACGATGCCCTGGGCTTCCCAGACCGCCAAGTGTGGTATGACCTCTTTATCCAGGAAGGCCCGAACGCTGGTCCGGAACACCTCATGCTCGGCCTCGAACAACCGACGGCGCATGTGCCGATGTCCTCCTGCTCCGGGGCACGCCGCCAAGGCCGGCGCCCACCGGTCCATCGTAGTTGCCCGGCCCCTCGTCGTTGCCCGGCAGAGCCTCCGGCTGGTCACTAACTGCCCACAGTCCCACACCCGATAGTGCTCATCGGTGAAACCGCACATCATGTGAGTGAAATCCAGGGATGCATTGAGCTACGAAGAGTTGTACTGTCTGCGCCGGAGAAGGACATCGGAGGTTCGACCCATGACCGTGGCCAGTTGGCCCAGGAGCACGGCCCAGCCCGAGCGCACCGGGCTGGTGCACGAGGCGTTGTTCTACCTCGACATGCAGGACTATGCCGCCGGCATCGCGGCCTTCCTCCGGGACGGGTTCGAGTTGGCTGAACCGGCCCTGGTCGCGGTGCCAGGTTCGCACGTCGACGTGCTGCGCTCGGTCCTGGGCTCCGACGCCAAGCGGGTCCGGTTCGTGGACATGGCCGATGCCGGTCGCAACCCCGGCCGGATCATCCCCACCGTGCTCTACGCGTTCACTCACGAACATCCGACGAGCCGGGTACGCATCGTGGGCCAACCGATCTGGCCAGGCCGGTCCGCCGCCGAATACCGCGTCGCGCTGCAACACGAGGCCCTCATCAACGTCGCCCTGGCAGGCCGGGAGGCGACCATCCTGTGTCCGTACGACCTGCAGGGGCTGCACGCGACGGCCCTGGCCGACGCCCGGCGGACCCATCCAGTGCTGGTCGAGGGCGAGCGGCGGGAGGTCAGCGCCGACTATGCCGACCCTCGGGCTGTTGCCGACGCGAGCCTCCGGTCGTTGCCCGACTCCCCGGAGTGGTGGGGTGACATGCTGGTCTTCCGCTCTGCCAGCGACCTGCGGACCATCCGCCACTTCGTCACGGTCCTGGCGGGCAAAGCCGGACTGCCGGCGCGGCGGGTGTCCGAGCTGTGCCTGGCGGTCAACGAGGTCGCCACCAACACCCTGGTGCACACCAATCGGAGGGGCCTGCTGTCGCTGTGGCAGGACTCGGACACCGACAGCCTGATCTGCGAGATCACCGACAGCGGGCAGCTGCCCGACCGATTGGTCGGCCGGATACCGCCCACCCGGTGGCAGCGGGGCGGTCGCGGGTTGATCCTGGTCAACGCGCTCTGCGACCTGGTCGAAATACCAACCGGCCAGATCAATTCGGGCACCACGGTCCGGATGCACATGGCACTACGCGCCTCGTGAGTGGATCTCAGCAAAGCCGCAGGATCCGCTTGTCGGACACCGGGTACGGGGTACGCAGCTCCTGGGCAAAGTAACTGACCCGCAGTTCCTCGATCATCCAGCGGACCCGCTGCAGCTCCGGCCCGTCGCCGACCTTGTCGCGCCGCTGCCGGTAAGCCTGCGCCACGGTCTCGACCCGATGCATCCAGTCCCGATCGCGGTCCGGATCGCGGGGCAGCTTGTCCAGCCTGCGCTCGATGGCCTGCAGGTAACGAGTGAGGTCAGGCAGCCGCGGTGCGCCGGTCGCGGTGACGAAGCCGGGCCCGACCAGGGTGGTCAGCTGAGCGCGGACGTCGGCCACTGCAGGTGCCAGCGCCGGCGCGGTGAGCTCGGGCAACCGGGCCTCGACGGTGTGTGCGACAGCCAGGATGCGCTGCACGTGGGTGACCACGGCGCGCACCGCCTCGGCCAGCTCGGCGCGGGCGCGTTCGGTCAGCTGGGCGAAGCCGGCCTCGTCACGGGGCGGCCCGCCGCCGGCGGCGATCAGCGCGTCGGCCGCGCAGTGCACGCAGTCGGCCAGCAGCGCCTCGACGCTGCCGTACGGGTTCTGGGTCAGCACCAGCCGAGCGTGACCATCGAGGCTGCGCTGGATCGGCTTGATCGGCGACGGCACCGCGAGCAGGAGCAGCCGCCGGGTGCCCGCCCACATGGCGCGCTGCTGCTCGGCCTCGGTGGGCAGCAGCGCGACGGCGACGGTGTCGCCCTCGTCGACCAGCGCCGGGTAGGCGGTGACCAGATGGCCGGCCTGCTCCTGCTGGTGGGTGGCCGGCAGCGTCCCGACATCCCAGCTGCGCAGGCCCCGCCGTTGGAGGCCAGTATCCGCAGCGGACAGGGTGGCCCGTAGCTGCGGCTGCACCTGGCGCGCCAGCGCCGCGAGGTCCCTGCCGTGGGCCAGCGTGGCCTCGCCGTCGCGCACCCGAAAGGTGATCGTCAGATGGTCCGGCACCCGGTCGAGCTGCCAGTCCTCGCGGCGCACTGCCAGGCCCGCCTGGTGGAGCTCGCGCTCCAGGACGTCCAGCAAAGGTTCGCGGTAGGGGGTCATCCGGGCCAGCAGCGCTTTCGCCTGGTCGGGCACCGGCACCAGCCGGCGGCGCAACGGCTTGGGCAATGACTTGAGCAGCGCGACGAGCAGTTCCTCCCGCAGGCCGGGGACCTGCCAGGTGAAGGGCGCCGGGTCAACCTGGTTGAGCACCGGCAGTGGCACGTGCACGGTCACACCGTCGACGTCGGCACCGGGCTCGAACTGGTAGGACAGGTCCAACCGCAGCGCGCCGCAGCGCCACGAGTCGGGGTAGTCCTGATCGTTGACGCCGTCACCGGTGATCAGCATGGCGGGGTCGAAGTCGAGCAGGCCCGGCGTCGTCCGGCTGACCTTGCGCCACCAGCTGTCGAAATGCCGGGCCGAGACGATCTCAGGCGGGATGCGCTGGTCGTAGAAGTCGAACAGGGTCTCGTCCTCGACCAGGATGTCGCGCCGCCGGGCCCGCTGCTCGAGTTCCTCGACGTCGTCGAGCATGGCACGGTTGGCGTGGAAGAAGGCGTGCCGGGTCTCCCAGTCGCCCTCCACCAGAGCGTGCCGGAGGAACAGCTCGCGGCACAGCTCGGGGTCGATCGACCCGTAGGTGACCTTGCGCGCGGCGACGATCGGGATGCCGTAGAGCGTGACCTTCTCGTAGGCCATCACCGCCCCGCGGTTGCGTTCCCAGTGCGGCTCGCTGTAGCTGCGCTTGACCAGGTGCCCGGCCAGCGGTTCCACCCACTGCGGCTCGATCCGGGCGGCGATCCGGCCCCACAGCCGGGAAGTCTCGACCAGCTCGGCGGCCATCACCCAGCGCGGCGGCTTGCGGAACAGCGCCGATCCGGGGTGCACGGCGAACCGGGCGCCGCGGGCGCCCAGGTAATCGCGGGTCTCTGCGTCGAGCAGCCCGATCTGCGAGAGCAGCCCAGCCAGCAGCGCGACGTGCACCTGCTGCGGGTCGGCGGGTGCTACGTTCGCCGTCATGCCGAGGTCACGGGTGATCCGGTGCAGCTGCCCGTGCAGGTCCTGCCATTCCCGCACCCGCAGGTAGTGCAGGAACTCCGCCTTGCACAGCTTGCGGAACTGGTTGGAGGACAGGGCCTGCTGCTGCTCGTCGAGGTGGCGCCAGAGGTTGAGGTAGCTCAGGAAGTCGGAGCTCTTGTCGGCGAACCGGGCATGCTGGGCGTCAGCCGCCGCCTCGGCGTCGGCCGGGCGCTCCCGCGGGTCCTGGATGGACAGTGCCGCGACGATCACCAGAACCTCGCGCAGGCAACCGTTGTCGTGTGCCGCCACCACCATCCGGGCCAGCCGGGGGTCCAGCGGCAGCTGCGCCAGGGTGCGCCCGACCCGGGTGAGCCGCAGAGTTGGGGGCTCTTCAAGGCCGGCCAACCCGGGGGTTGGCCGGCCTTGAAGAGCCCCCAACTCGTGCAGCAGCGCCACGCCGTCGGAGATCTGCCGGCGATCCGGTGGGTCGATGAACCCGAACGCCGCCACGTCGCCCAGATTCAACGCCGCCATCTGCAGGATCACCGACGCGAGGTGGGTGCGCAGGATCTCCGGATCGGTGAACTCCGGCCGCGACTGGAAGTCCTCCGCCGAGTACAGCCGGATGCAGATGCCATCCGCGGTGCGCCCGCACCGGCCGGCCCGCTGGGTGGCCGAGGCTTGCGATACCGGTTCGATCGGCAGCCGCTGCACCTTGAGCCGGCGGCTGTAGCGGGAGATCCGGGCGGTGCCGGGGTCGATCACGTACCGGATCCCCGGCACGGTCAGCGACGTCTCCGCGACATTGGTGGCCAGCACGATCCGGCGCGTCCGGTGCGGCTGGAAGACCCGGTGCTGCTCGGCCGCCGACAGCCGCGCGTACAGCGGCAAGATCTCGGTGTCCGGAAGCTCCAACGCGCCTAACGCGTCACGGGTGTCGCGGATCTCCCGCTCCCCGGACAGGAAGACCAGCACGTCACCGGGTCCCTCGGCGCGCAGCTCCAGCACGGCGTCACAGATCGCCTGGGTCTGGTCGCGGTCGTCTGTGTCGTTTTCGGAGTCGACGCCATACGGGCGATAGCGGAGTTCCACGGGGTAGCTGCGGCCGGAAACCTCGATCACCGGCGCACCGCCGAAGTGCCGGGAGAACCGCTCGGGGTCGATGGTCGCCGACGTGATGATCACTTTGAGGTCGGGGCGACGGGGCAGCAGCTGCGTGAGGTAGCCCAGCACGAAGTCGATGTTCAGGGAGCGTTCGTGCGCCTCGTCGATGATCAGGGTGTCGTACTGCCGCAGCAACCGGTCGGACCGGATCTCGGCCAGCAGAATGCCGTCGGTCATCAGCTTGACCAGCGTGTTGTCGGATACGCGCTCGGTGAACCGCACCTTCCAGCCGACCACGCCACCGACCGGGACGTGCAGTTCCTCGGCGATGCGCTCGGCCACCGTGCGCGCGGCCAGCCGGCGCGGCTGGGTGTGTCCGATCGTGCCGCGGACCCCCCGACCCAGCTCCAGACAGATCTTGGGGATCTGAGTGGTCTTACCGGACCCGGTCTCCCCGGCGACGATCACCACCTGGTGATCCCGGATCACCGCGGCGATCTCGTCCTTACGCTGGCTCACCGGCAGGGCCGGCGGGTAGCGGATCTGCGGCACGGCGGCCTGCCGGCGGGCGGCCCTGCCGGCCAACGATTCGCGCACGAGTGGCGATCCTCCCATGCCAGCGACGGTGTCGCGCGGTGTTTATCCTCGTCGCGCACCCTAGAGCACTAGTTACTGGCGGGTCACAAGTCGATACAGTGCTTGGTGTGCAACTGGCCTACGACAGGTGCGGCGCGGGGCCGCCGCTCGTCCTGCTGCACGGGGTTGGACACCGGCGGCAAGGGTGGCTTCCCGTCGTCGACCGGTTGGCCAAGCATCGCGAGGTGATCTCCCTCGATTTCCCGGGTTTCGGTGAGTCCCCGCCGCTTCCCGACCACCTGCCCTACGAGCTGGACAGTGCGGTGATCGTGCTGGCTGAGTTCTTCGCGAGCCTGGGCCTGGATCGGCCGCACGTGGCCGGAAACTCGATGGGGGGCTTGATATCCCTCGTGCTGGCCCAGCGCGGGATGGTGCGCAGCGCGACGGCGCTGTCCCCCGCGGGACTGTGGACCCCGATGGAGCGGCGCGTGTCGCTGGGCCTGGTGCGGTCGGTGCACCGCACCGCGCGGCACCTGCCCCCGGCCCTCGCCACCCGGTTGGCCCAGACGGCGGCCGGGCGCACGCTCATGTGCGGTGTCCTCTTTGCTCGTCCGGACCTGCTCCAGCCGCAGGTGCTGCTCGAGGACATGCGGGCGATGATCGGCGCGATCGGTTTTGGTCCTACCTTGGCGGCCGGCGACACGATCATCTTCACTGGCCGGGTACCCGACGTGCCGGTCACTATCGCCTGGGGAACCCGGGACTTCCTCTTCCGGCGGCCCCGGGCAGAGTCGGTCATCCGGCTGATCCCCCACGTCCGGCTCCTGCGGCTGCCCGGCTGCGGGCACGTGCCGATGAACGACAATCCCGACTTGGTGGCCCACGTCCTGCTCACCGGCAGCGACGACGAGACGTCGCGTCAGCGGGTGTCGAGCACGAGGTAGCCTTCCGCCAGCCGGCCCTCCGCCAGCCCAGCGGCCTGGGCCTGCAGGGAACCCCAGGCGCGCATCCGCTCCTCCAGGCCCGTCATGTGGGCGGTCTGGCTGGTGTGGGCGCGCAGCGCGGCGATCTTGCGGTCGAAGGTGTCGGTGATGTCGACGTAGTGATCGGCCCGGTCGTTGGCGCTTACTATCCACACTTCGGGGACGGTGTGGGCTTCCAGAGCCTCCTTGGCAAGCAGTTCGGGATGCGCGAACGGGTTGCGGGCGTCGGGGTAGACCGCGCACAGTGCGGCTTCCCCGGCTGCCTGGTGATCGGGGTGGCTGCCGTAGAGGCTGCGCAGGTTGCGTTGCGGGGACGGGATCACCATCCGGTCCGGGCGGGTCCGCCGGATGGCGCGGGTGATGTCACGCCGCAGCTCGAAACTGACCATCAGCCTGCCGTCGGGGTAGCCGAGGAACTCGACGTCGGTGACGCCCAGCGCGGCGGCCGCCTTGCGCTGCTCATCCTGGCGGATACCGCCAATCGCCGAGCGGGGTACCTCATGGTCGAAGCCACCGGCGTCCCCGTCGGTCACAATGCAGTAGGACACGTCAAGACCCGCGTCGGTCCAGGTGGCGATCGTGCCGCCAGAGCCGAAGTCCACGTCGTCCGGATGTGCCGCCACCACGAGAACTCGTTGCACTGCGCCCTGTTGCACTGGGACCTGTTGCACTGGGACCTGCTCGGCTGCCACAGCACCCTCCTATCGTCGCCGTAGTTGGTAGCTCTTCAAGGCCACCTCGCCGCGGCGAGGTGGCCTTGAAGAGCTACCAACCCGCAACGCGCACGGGTCCGGCAGGCTTCCCCGGCTGCGGTCGTCAGATTGGCCGCCGCGCCGTTCGGGGGTATCCCTTGTTCCGTGATCCGAGGGCCTGTTAAGTCGCGATTCAAGGCCCATTTGACCAGCAGATCGAGGACCCTTCCGGTTGCGGTCCAGGCGCCAGGGCTCTCCCCGAGGCTGTGCAGGCACACTCGCACGCCACCCTGGGCAGTTCGCCGGTCGGTGAGATCAGTGTGTGTCGCGGTGGCCCGTCGACCGCTGGAACCAGGTCATCCGAGCCACTCGATCAGCAGGTCGCGCATCGCGACGGTCCCGTCCTCATCGAGCGTGATCACGCACGGGCCGGCACTGCCGTGCAAGTCCTGCCGTTCTCGGCGAGGTGGCACAAGAGCAGCGACCAGGGTGGGCAATGCGTCGAGATCGCCGACTTCGACGGCGGCGCACGTGCGGTTCGGGACTCCAAGGACCCCAAGGACCCGGCCGGCCTGGCACTGATGTTCACCGCGGCCGAGTGGGTCGCGTTCACCACCAGGGTGCGCGTCGGCGAGTTCGACTGACCGACCCGGCAAGACAAACGACCCCGCCAGTAGCTCAACGTGGCTACTGGCAGGGCCGTTCAATGCGCTGCCTTTAAAGGCCAGGGAGCGGCTCGTCTTTCCACAGGGTGCGTAGCTGCGACTCGAACTCGTTGAGGTCATAGGACGAGCAGCCAGCTCCGCCGTAGCCGATGTAGTTGCCGTTG
>DATHTJ010000262.1:0-12522 GCA_035463315.1 Pseudonocardiaceae bacterium | reverse complement strand
GATGCCGCCGGCGACCAGCACTCCCACGACGTCCCCGGAGAACTCGAAAGACCTGCGCAGCACTGGTAGCTGATGAGACAGCAAGACGCCGCCGAGGATCCCGCCATACATCGCCACCCCACCCAGCCGCGGAATCGGGGCACGGTGCACGTCGCGCTCGCGGGGCATCGCCACCGCGCCGGTGCGGATCGCCAGCTGCCGCACCAGCCCGGTGAGCAGAAAGGTCACCACCGCAGTGGTGAGACCAACCAGCAGGTACTCCCGCAGCGGCAATCCAGAGGGAACGGGGACAGGGCCCACGAGGGGCAGGCTAGCCCGGGCGCGGTTCTGTGCCGCCGGTAGGCCGGACTCGGCCCTGCCCTGGGTGGTCCCCCAGCTCAATGATCACGTTTCCGGAAGGATGAGCCGCGTCCAGCGCGGCTCATCCTTCCGAAACAGTGATCATGGGTGCACCTGGATGGTCAGGCCGAGCACGTCACTGATCTCGGCGGCGGTCACCGCGCCCTCGCGGAGCACCACCGGATCGTCAGCGGTGAGGTCGACGATGGTGGAGGCCAGCGGCTCGCCGGAGGTCCCGCCGTCGAGGTACACCGGTACCCGCTCGGCGAGCTGCTCACGGGCCTGCTCGATGGTGGTCGCCGGCGGGAGGCCGGAGCGGTTCGCGCTCGACACCGCCATCGGACCCACGTCGCGGAGCAGCTCAAGGGCGACCGGGTGCAGCGGCATCCGCAGCATGACGGTGCCCCGAGTATCGCCCAGGTCCCACGCCAGCGACGACGCATGCGGCAGCACGAGCGACAGTCCGCCGGGCCAGAATGCCTCGATCAGCTTGCGCGCCTGCGCCGGTACGCCCATCACCAGGCCATCCACAGTGGACCAGGAGCCCACCAGCACCGGGACCGGCATATCCCGCCCCCGCCCCTTGGCGTCCAGCAACCCCTGTACCGCTGTCGCGGAAAAGGCGTCGCAGCCCAACCCGTAGACAGTGTCCGTAGGCAGCACCACGAGCTGGCCCGCCCGGACTGCGCTCGCGGCCGCGGCCAGCCCGGCAAGACGGCTGTCGGGTCGCGCGCAATCGTAGACAGTGCTCACGGTTCCGCAGACTACGACGGCTCGCCGGCGCGGGATCGGCGGGCTGGGGGCGTTGACACCACGTGATTGCAGAAGGCACGATCCGCATCCGGGGGAGGGTCCTTTCGTTTCCGGAGGCTTATGTGCCCGTGCATCGCCATGTCATCGTCGCCGCTACTGTGCTCGCGCTGCTGGGGCTCGCTGCCACCGGAGCTGTCCGGCCGACCGCCGCCGCGCGGACCGCCAGTTCGCCGGAGCACTACGTGGCGCTCGGCGACTCCTTCGCGGCGGGTCCGTGGATCCCGGTGCAGCGAACCGATCCGATCGGCTGCGGGCGCTCCACCCGCAACTACCCGGCGCTGGTCGCCGAGGCACTCGGCATCGCCGACTACACCGATGTGAGCTGCAGCGGCGCGCGGACCGACAACATGACGGCTCCCCAGCCGGGGCCGCTGCTGGGCGGCGGTACCAACCCGCCACAGTTCGACGCCTTGGCGCCGGAGACCGACCTGGTCACCGTGACCATCAGCGGCAATGACATCGGCTTCTCCGACATCGTCGGCACCTGCACCCGGCTCAGCTCCACCGACCCGCTGGGCAACCCGTGCGAGCGACAGGCCACTGCCGGTGGTACCGACATCTATGCGCAGCGGATCGTCGACGCGGCGCCGAAGGTCGCCGGGGTGCTGGAGGGCATCCGGCAACGCTCGCCGAGAGCGACGGTGCTGCTGGTGGGCTACCTGCGAATGCTGCCACCTGCGGTCGGGTGCTACCCGGTCGTACCGATCGCCCGCGGTGACGTGGTCTACCTGGACGGTGTGCTGCAGCAGCAGCTCACCGCCATGCTCGCCGACCAGGCCAGCAACCATGGCGCGGTATTCATCGACTCGTACGCGGGCTCGCTGGGCCACGACGCTTGCCAGCTGCCCGGGGTGAAGTGGGTGGAGGGGATCGTCCTCACCAGCCCGGCCGCCCCGGTGCATCCCAACGCCATCGGCATGCAAGCGGTAGCCGGCCTGGCTGTGCGCACCCTCACGGGTACCCCGGACTAGAACACCGGGGCAGGCAGTACTCGGCGCCGGGCGGTGGCGAACCGCGGCCGTCCGGTCAGGTCGACGTGGTCGGCCACATCGGTGAGCACCCGCCGGGCGGCCAGCAGGGCGGGGACTGCTTCGGCGTGCGAGTCGTCGTGTTCGATGGCGATACTCCCGCCCTCGCGCAGCAACCGGGTTCCGGTGCGCACCACGTCGGGGATGACGGCGAGACCGTCCGGACCGGCGAAGACGGCGACAGGCGGGTCGTGCAAGGCGACCTCGGGCGGTACCGCAGCGCTCAGCGGCACATAGGGCGGGTTGCACAGCACCAGGTGGGCCATCCCATCCAGCGCACTGAGCAGTCCGGGCTCGGCGATGTCGCCGACGTACAGCACTACCGGGGTGTCCCCCGCCGCCGCCCTTGCGTCGGCGTTGCGCCGCGCCCAGCTCAGCGCCGCCAGCTCCCGTTCCACGGCGTGCACCTGCGCGTCGGGCCTGGCGTGTGCCACCGCCAGCGCCAGCGCGCCGGATCCCGTGCAGAGATCGACCACCACCGGCCGCGCCACGCCCTCCAGCGCGGCCAGCCCCCAGGCCAGCAGTACTTCGGTCTCGGGGCGCGGGATAAACACGCCGGGCCCCACGGCGACCTCGATGGCACCCAGTGCGGCAGTCCCGGTGAGGTGCTGCAACGGCACCCGCGCGGCGCGTCGGGACACCAGCTCGCGCAATGCGTTGACCATCGGTGGATCGACCAGCGGAACCATGGGGAGCCGCCCACGCTGCACGCCAAGCACGTGCGCGGCGAGCAGTTCGGCGTCTACCCGTGGGGAGGCGATACCGGCATCGGTGAGAATCCGTTCCGCCTCGAGCACGGCCAAGCGCAGCGGTTGTCTCGTCACCAGCGCCTCACGCTCACGATCGTCCCACTTACGACCCTCCCGCTTACGATCGCCTCAGCCGCATCTCACGGTCCGCCCTCACCAGCGCGTCAAGTACCCCGTCGAGGTCTCCGTCGAGCACGGCATCGAGATTGTGGGCCTTGTAGTTGACGCGGTGGTCGGAGATCCGGTTCTCCGGGAAGTTGTAGGTGCGCACCCGCTCGGAGCGGTCCACGGTGCGAACCTGCGAGCGGCGGTGCTCGGAGGCATCCTGCTGCGCCTTCTCCTCGGCGAGCGCCTGCAGCCGGGCCCGCAGCACCGCGGTGGCCCGGATCCGGTTCTGGATCTGTGACTTCTCGTTCTGGCAGGACACCACGGTCCCGGTCGGCAGGTGGGTGATGCGCACCGCGGAGTCGGTGGTGTTGACGCTCTGCCCACCGGGACCCGAAGAGCGGTAGACGTCGATGCGCAGGTCCTTCTCGTCGAGATCGATCTCGACTTCGTCAGGTTCGGGATAGACCAGCACCCCCGCCGCCGAGGTGTGGATCCGCCCGGCCGATTCGGTGATCGGGACCCGTTGCACCCGATGCACCCCACCCTCGAACTTCAACCGCTCCCAGACGCCGGACGGTGCCGATGCTGGTGGGGCCGATGCTGCTGGGCCGCCCTTCACCGCAACCGTGACGTCCTTGTAGCCACCCAGCTCGGCCTCGGTGGCGTCGAGCACCTCGGCTCGCCAGCCGTGCCGCTCGGCATAGCGCAGGTACATCCGCAGCAGGTCCCCAGCGAACAGCGCGGACTCCGCACCGCCCTCCCCTGACTTGATCTCCATGACCACGTCGGCATCGTCATGCGGGTCGCGGGGCAACAACAGCTCGGCCAGCTCGATCTCCAACTGCGGGATCCGCTCGGCGAAGGTGTCAGCCTCGGCAGCGAACGCAGGATCCTCGGCGGCCAGCTCACGAGCAGCCGACACGTCGCTGCGGGTCTGATCCAGCTCACGAATCACCCGCACGATGCGGGATAGCTCCCCGTAGCGACGCCCCACCTTACGGGCTGCGTTCTGGTCGGCGTGCAGTGCGGGATCGGCAAGCTGACGCTCCAGCTCGGCGTGCTGTTCCAGCAGCGCCGCAACTGCCGCGGTGTCCACGGATACGGATCTCACCGATTTCCCACCCGATACGGCTCCCTACTTCTGCCGTTTGCCGTAGCGCTTCTCGAAGCGCGCGACCCGGCCACCGGTGTCCAGAATCTTCTGCTTGCCGGTGTAGAAGGGGTGGCAGTTGGAGCACACCTCAACGTGGATCTGGCCGTCACGCTTGGTGCTGCGGGTGGCGAAGGTGTTGCCACAGCTGCAGGTGACCTGCGTGTCGACGTACTCCGGATGGATGCCCTGCTTCATGGATGTCCTCTCCTCATGGCCGCCGGGTCCCCATGGTGCGTATGAACGGGGTGAACCGGCTGCGTAGGCAGTGTGCCAGACCGTCTCATTACTGCTCATTACTGCGTTCTGCATCCAGACTGCAATCACAGCAGTGCCTGATTAGTACCTCTGCATCCAGACTGCGGCTCTTCGGTCAGTCGGTGCCGTTGCCGGCGGTGGACTTCGAGACCTGCATCAGGAACTCGATGTTGGTCCGGGTCTTGCGTAGACGGTCCAGCACCAGGTCGAGGGCCTGCTGGGACTCCAGCCCGGACAGCACCCGCCGCAGCTTGTGGTGGATGGCCAGCTCATCGGGGGACAGCAGCAGCTCCTCCTTGCGGGTACCGGACGGGTTGATGTCGATGGCCGGGAAGGTTCGCTTATCGGCGATCTTGCGGTCGAGCTTGAGCTCGGCGTTCCCGGTTCCCTTGAACTCCTCGAAGATCACGGTGTCCATCGTCGACCCGGTTTCCACCAGCGCGGTCGCGAAGATGGTCAGCGAGCCGCCATCCTCGATGTTGCGGGCTGCGCCCAGGAACCGCTTCGGCGGGTAAAGCGCGGTGGAGTCCACACCACCGGACAGGATCCGGCCGGATGCTGGTGCCGCCAAGTTGTAGGCGCGGCCCAGCCGGGTGATCGAGTCCAGCAGCACGACGACGTCGTGACCCATCTCCACCAGCCGCTTGGCCCGCTCGATGGCCAGCTCGGAGATGGAGGTGTGGTCCGACGGCGGGCGGTCGAAGGTCGAGGCGATGACCTCGCCCTTCACCGAGCGCTGCATGTCGGTGACCTCCTCTGGCCGCTCGTCGACAAGCACGACCATGAGGTGGCATTCCGGGTTGTTGGTGGTGATGGCGTTGGCGAGCGCCTGCAGGATCATCGTCTTGCCTGCCTTGGGCGGCGAGACGATGAGCGCCCGCTGGCCCTTGCCGATCGGCATCACCAAGTCGATGACCCGGGTGGTCATCAGGTTCTGCTCGGTCTCCAGCCGCAACCGCTCGTTGGGGTACAGCGGAGTCATCTTGGTGAACTCCGGGCGCTGCTTGGCCAGCTCGACGTCCAGGCCGTTGATGGTGTCGACCCGAACGAGAGGGTTGAACTTCTGTCGCTGCTGCTCGCTCTCCCGAGGTTGGCGCACCGCTCCAGTGATCGCGTCGCCTCGGCGCAGGCAGTACTTGCGAACCAGAGACAGTGACACGTACACATCATTGGGCCCGGAGAGGTAGCCCGAGGTGCGGACGAACGCGTAGTTGTCCAACACGTCGAGAATCCCGGCGACGGGCAGCAACACATCGTCCTCGCGGACCTCCAGCTCACCGCTGTCCCGACGGTCGCCGCCGCGTTCAGGCCGGCCACGGCGGTTGCGGTCGCGGAAGCGCCGGCCGCGGCGGCGATTACCCTCGTCGTCATCATCGCGCGCACCATTCTGGCCAGCGGAATTCTGACCGCCGTTCTGGCCGCCCGAGGTCTGCTCGCTCGGAGTCTGATCGCTGTGGGAACGAGGCGCGTCAGTGCGGACGGGACGCCGCCGCCGGTTGCGGGACCGGTCCGCACCGTCGGTGTCCCGGTCCTGCTGGTCACCGGTCAGCGGCTCAGCGCGACTCGGCTCAGTGACGGCCGGCGAATCGCCGCTCAAGGGGGTCGAGATCTCGACCGGCTCAGCAGCTGGGGCTGCTGTCTGCTCTGCGGTTGAGGCTGCTGTCTGCTCTGCCGTTGAGGCTGCTCGCTGGGTCCCTAGTGGCGCGCCGGCGCCCTCCAGCGGGAGCTGGTCGGCGTCAGCATGCCGACGGCTCGAAGCGATGTCCTGCCGCTGCCTGATCGCGGTGATCAGGTCGTTCTTACGGATACCGGCGGTGTTGGAGATCCCCAGTTGGCCTGCCAACTTACGCAAATCAGCCAGCACCATTCCGGACAGCCCAGCACGCCGACGCGGAGCCGTCCCGTTGTCCGAGGTTGGTACAGCCGACGCAGCCTTATCAGCTGGCTGCTGGTCCGAAGATGCCGCAGCGGGAACGTCGTTGCCCAACAGATTGATGTCGCTCACACAGGTCCTTCCTAACCGACCCGAGACGCAACTCGGCCAGCCTGCTCGTCGTCCGGCGGTATGCGGACGGCGCGTGGTCCAGTCCGGGAGGCTCGGGCACCACGACATAACAGGTGTCGAGTCCGACCGGCACGGGACATGTTCAACTGCGGCAAGGGTCTGGGTGCCAGCCTTCCCGCTGCGGTGGAACCGGAGGGCGGGAGATAATTGCCCGGGTGAGAGGGCCCCGAACTCGGCACCGGCGCCCATGCACACGGTGTCTGAACACTCCCGAGACTATCGGTCCAACGCCGCCGCGGCAACAACGGGGCCGCGGATAGGTGGATCACCTCCACCCGACAGTGGCACCATCGCGGGCCACATCGAGCCGGTAGCGGGTGAAACCGGCGGTGTCCACCACATCTGGTAGCTCCCCCCGCGCGGGCAGCGCGAGCACGGTCGGTCCCGCACCCGACACCGCGGCGGGCACCCCAGCCGCGCGCAAGGTGTCCACCAACCGCCCTGTCGCCGGATAGGCGGTGCGGCGATAGGTCTGGTGTAGCCGATCCTCGGTAGCGGCCAGCAGTAGCTGCGGGGCGGCGGTCAACGCGTGCACGGCGAGCGCGGCGCGTCCAGCGGTGAACGCCGCATCGGCATGCGGTACCTCGGCAGGCAGCAGCCCGCGGGTGAACTCGGTCAAGGACGTCACCTCAGGCACTAGCAGGACGGGAGCCAGGTCCGGATGCGGCTCCAGGCGAACGGCACGAAAAGACTGCGCATCCTGCCACGAGATCACCAGGCCGCCGAGCAGGCTTGCACCGGCATTGTCGGCATGCCCATCGAACCCAGCCGCCAGGTCCAACGCCGCCTCGTCGGGCTCCATTCCCGCCAGCGCGTAACCGGCGAGCACCCCGGCGACGGCAGCCGCAGCTGACGAGCCTAGCCCCCGGGAGTGCGGGATGCGGTTGTGACAACGCAGCACCAGGCCGTCGGTCTGGTAGCCGCACCGCGCGCACGCGGCCCGTAGCGCGCGCACTACCAGGTGCGTCTCGTCGGTGGGCACCTGCCCGGCGCCCTCGCCCCGAACCTCGACCCGCAGACCGGACGGCGCCAGCGCTACCTCGACCTCGTCATACAGGGCCAGCGCCAGCCCGAGCGCATCGAATCCCGGTCCGAGGTTGGCTGTGGAAGCCGGTACCCGTACCCGCACCGCTGGAGGGGTCACGCAAGATCCAGAGCAGCGGCCACCGCGGCCGGATCGACCGGCGTGGGCTCGGGCTCGGGAACGCCGCGCAGCGCGGTGTCGGGATCCTTGAGCCCGTGCCCGGTCACTGTGCAGACCACCAGGGACCCGCGGGGCAACCGCCCGTCGTCGGCGACCCGCAACAACCCGGCCACGGCGGCCGCCGAGGCCGGTTCGACGAACACGCCCTCCTGCCCTGCCAGCAGCCGGTAGGCGGCGAGGATCTGCTCGTCGGTGACCGCCTCGAACAACCCGCCGGACTCGGCGCGGGCCCGCATCGCACCGTCCCACGAGGCCGGGCTACCGACCCTGATGGCGGTGGCGATGGTGTCCGGATGCAACACCGGCGCACCATGCACCAGCGGCGCGGCACCGGCCGCCTGGAACCCGAACATCCGCGGCCGGCCGGGCACCAACCCGTCGGCGTGGTACTCCGCATACCCCATCCAGTAGGCGGTGATGTTGCCGGCGTTGCCGACTGGCAGGCAATGCACATCAGGGGCGCGCCCCAGGACGTCGCAGATCTCGAACGCCGCGCTCTTCTGCCCCTGCAGCCGCACCGGGTTCACGGAGTTCACCAGCGCGGTCACCGGGTAGTCGGCGGCGGTCTTGCGGGCCAGCTCCAGGCAGTCGTCGAAGTTGCCGTCCACAGCCAGGATCCGTGCGCCGTAGGCGGTGGCCTGCGCCAGCTTGCCCATCGCGATCTTGCCCCGGGGCAGCAGCACGGCGCTGGCCATGCCGGCCCGTGCCGCATAGGCGGCGGCCGAGGCGGCGGTGTTGCCGGTCGAGGCACACAGCACCGCCTCCGCACCGCGGGCCAGCGCCTCGGTCACCGCGAGGGTCATCCCGCGGTCCTTGAAGGAGCCGGTGGGGTTGGCGCCCTCGACCTTGAGCAGCACCTCGCAGCCGGTGCGCTGCGACAGCGTGGGAGCCGGCAGCAGCGGAGTGCCGCCCTCCTGCAGGGTCACCACCCGGCACCCTGGGCCTACCCGGATCCGGTCCGGGTAGGCCTCGATCACCCCGGGCCAGGATGGATCGGCCGCCACCCGCAACGTCACGTGACCTCGCCCTCCATCTCCAGGGACAGCAGATCAGCCATCGTTTCCCGGCGCAGCAGCGGCCGGTGCGCACCGTCGCGCACCGCGACCACGGCAGGGCGAGGCAGCAGGTTGTACCGGCTGGACATGGAGTAGCAGTACGCCCCGGTGCCGGCAACCGCCACCAGGTCGCCGGGGGCCAGGTCCTCGGGCAGCCAGCAGTCCCGGACCACCACGTCACCGGACTCGCAGTGCTTGCCGACCACCCGGGACAGCACGGGCGGTGCCTCGGAGCAGCGCGAGACCAGCCGGCAGTCGTAGCTCGCGTCGTAGAGCGCGGTGCGCACGTTGTCGCTCATCCCGCCGTCCACCGAGACGTAACGCCGCCGGGTCAATGCCCCTACTGTCACATCCTTGATGGTGCCGACCTCGTACAGGGTCACCGTGCCGGGTCCGACGATCGCCCGGCCCGGCTCGACGGCCAGCGTCGGGACGGGCAGCCCGGCCGCCCGGCAGTGGTCGTCCACGATGGACCGTAGCTGCGCGGCCAGAGTGGCCGGGGGCGGCGGGTCGTCCTCCGCGGTGTAGGCGATCCCCAGCCCTCCCCCGAGGTCCAGTGTGGACACGCCAGCGATGGCGTCGGCCCCGTGCTCGTCCCGGATCGTCGCGAACAGACCGACCATCCGGTGCGCCGCGACCTCGAAACCGTCGGCGTCGAAGATCTGCGAGCCGATGTGGCTGTGCAGCCCCACCAGGCGAAGCCCGTCGGATTTGAGCACTCGACGGACCGCCTCTGCGGCATCTCCGGCAGCGAGCGAGAACCCGAACTTCTGGTCTTCGTGCGCGGTGGCGATGAACTCGTGGGTGTGCGCCTCGACCCCGACCGTCGCCCGGACCAGCACCGGCTGCACCACGCCGTGCCGGCGGGCGATGTCGTCCAGGCGGGCGATCTCCAGGAAGGAATCGAGCACCACCGCACCGACTCCGGCTGCCACGGCGGCAGTCAGCTCGGCGGTGGACTTGTTGTTGCCGTGCATCGCGATCCGGTGCGCGGGGAAACCGGCGTGCAGGGCCAGCGCAAGCTCGGTGCCGGTGCACACGTCCAGACTCAGGCCCTGTGCGGCCACCCAGCGAACGATCTCGGAGCACAGGAACGCCTTGGCCGCGTAGTGCACCTGCTGCGCAGCGCCGAAGGCGGCGGCATGCTCGGCGCAACGGGCCCGAAAGTCCGCCTCGTCGACGACGAACAGCGGGGTCCCGTAGGTCTCCGCGAGCTCGCCGACCTCCACCCCGGCCAGCCGCACCGCGCCGTCGTCGCCGCGGTGCGCCCCACGCGGCCATACCGCCGGGTGCAGGGCATGCAGCTCGGCCCTGACACTGTCGGTGGGGCCGGTCGGGCACGGGCCTGCGGTGGAGGATCGGGCCAGCACGTCGGCGTGTCGCGGCCCGGCGGGGTGGGCCCTCACATCCGCTCCGGTGCACTCACGCCGAGCAGGCCAAGACCGTTGGCCAGCACCTGCCGGGTCGCCTCGCTCAGCGCCAGCCGGGCGGCGTGGCGCGGACCTGGTTCCTCGTCACCCAGCGGAAGCACCCGGCAGGTGTCGTAGAACCTGTGGTAGGCGCCGGCTAACTGTTCCAGGTAGCGGGCCACTCGGTGCGGCTCGCGCAGCTCTGCCGCCGAGGCCACGATGCGCGGGAACTCGCCCAGCGTGCGGATCAACTCACCCTCCCGTTCGTGGTCCAGCAACTCGAGCTGAGCGCCGGTGGAGCTAATCCCGAGATCGGCGGCGTTGCGGGCCAACGAGGCCAGCCGGGCGTGCGCGTACTGCACGTAGAACACCGGGTTGTCGCTGGTGCGCTTGGACCACAGTGCAAGGTCGATGTCGATCGGCGAGGCATGCGAGGACCGGATCAGCACATAGCGCGCGGCGTCCACCCCGACCGCCTCGACGAGGTCCTCCATGGTCACCACGGTGCCCGCGCGCTTGCTCATCCGCACTCCGATGCCCTCACGCACCAGATTCACCAGCTGCCCGATGAGCACCTCGACGGTGGCCGGGTCATCGCCCAGCGCGGCGGCGACGGCCTTGAGCCGGCCGATGTAGCCGTGGTGATCGGCACCGAGCATGTAAATACACAGGTCGAACCCGCGGGCCCGCTTGTCCAGGTAATAGGCGATGTCCCCGGCAATGTAGGCGGGTGCTCCGTCGCTCTTGATGACCGGGCGGTCCTTGTCATCGCCGTACTCCGAGGAGCGCAGCCACCAGGCGCCGTCGGCGAAGTACAGCGCCCCGGACTCGGTGAGCCGGGCGAGGGCCGCCTCGACCGCACCGGAGTCGTGCAGGGACTGCTCGTGGAACCAGACGTCGAAGTCAGTGCCAAACTCGTGCAGTGAGCGCTTGATCGAGTCGAACATCAGGCCGACACCGACCCGGCGGAACACCTCATCTCGGTCGGTGGCCTGCAGTGCAGCGGGTTCGCGGCGCAACACCTCGGCGGCGATGTCTGCGATGTAAGCGCCACGGTAACCGTCGGCCGGGGCAGGGTGCCCGCTCGCGACCGCTACCAGCGAGGCGACGAACCGGTCAATCTGCGCGCCGGCATCGTTGAAGTAGTACTCCCGGGTTACCGCAGCGCCCGCGAAGGCCAGGACCCGCCCCAGCGCATCGCCGACCGCCGCCCAGCGCGTGGCGCCCAGATGCAGCGGACCGGTGGGGTTGGCCGAGACGAACTCGAGGTTCACCCGGCGGCCGGCCAGGGCCTGTCCAGCGCCGAAGCGGTCTCCGGCCGCGAGTACCTGCGCGACGATCTCGCCCTGCGCGTCGGCCGCCAGCCGCAGGTTGAGGAAACCGGGGCCGGCGACCTCGGCGCAGCGCACGCCGGGGTGCTGCGCCAGCGCCTCGGCCAGCCACCCGGCGAACTCCCGGGGCGCCACGCCGGCCAACTTCGCGGTCTGCATCGCCACGTTGGTGGCGTAGTCGCCGTGCTCGGGGTCGCGCGGGCGCTCGACGGTCACCGTGGCAGGAAGCATGTCGGGGTCCAGACCACGGCCGGTCAGCACGTCGTGGGCGACGGATCGGACCAGCTCGGCGAGCGCAGCGGGAGTCACTCATGGGAGTCTAGGGAGCCGCCGGGCCTGGCCGGCGAACCGGTCGCACGGCCCCCAGCAATGATCCCTACACTGGCCGCCGTACGTTGGATCCCCACGCGAACGAGGACCAGACCAGGCATGCCCAGTGGCAAGAGCAGCAAGGCGGTGCGCAACGCCCGCTCGGTGGTGACGTCGACCAAGCCCAAGCCGTGGGGCACGGTGGCGGCGGTCCTCGCCGTCCTGGTGTTCGCAGGCGGCATCTTCTACTACCTGTTCACCCGGTACGAGGACCGGCGCGCCTACACCCCCACCGCCGACAACAAGGACCCTTCGACCCAGATCGAGGGCGTGGTCACGCAGGACTACGGCGAGGCCAACCGCGGGCACATCGGTCCCGACAAACGTGTCGCCTACGACCAAAGCCCTCCTTTCGGGGGCCCGCACGACGCGACCTGGGCGGCCTGCAACGGCGAGGTCTACGAGACGGCGGTGCGCAACGAGAACATGGTTCACGCACTCGAGCACGGCGCCGTCTGGATCGCTTACAACCCGGACAGCATCACCGGCCCGGCGCTGCAGTCGCTGCGGGACCGGGTGCAGGGACAGAACCACCTCATGCTCTCGCCCTACCCTGGCCTGGACTCGCCGATCTCCCTGCAGTCCTGGGGACACCAGCTCAAGCTCACGGACCCCGCCGACAAGCGGATCGACCAGTTCATCCA
>DATHTJ010000261.1:0-8688 GCA_035463315.1 Pseudonocardiaceae bacterium | reverse complement strand
ACGAGACGGATCGACGTAGACGTCGTCCCCGTCGATGGTCACGGCGTAGGTATCCACCGGTTCGGAGGCCGGTGGTGAGGACGGCTCCCCGGTGCGGAGGTCGAAACAGGAGCCGTGCAGCCAGCACTCCAGGCCCTTGCGGGTGACCTCGCCCTCGGACAGCGCGATCTCGGCGTGCGAGCAGACGTCGGCCAGGGCGTACACCTGCCCGCCCTGGCGGACCAGCACCATCGGCACGGTGCCGACCTCGAATCCGGCGGGCACATCGTCCTTGAGATCGCTCAGGCTGCAGACGCGGATCGAGGTCATGCCCCCACCGCCTCCAGCTCGGTCTCGATCGCCGCCTCGAGCCGCTCGCGCACCTGCGGGACGATGATCTTCTGCAGGATCTCGCCGAAGAAGCCCCGGACGACCAGCCGGCGGGCCAGCTCGGCCGGGATACCCCGGGAGGTGAGGTAGAACAGCTGCTCGTCATCGAAGCGTCCCGTGGTGCTGGCGTGCCCGGCACCGACGATCTCCCCGGTCTCGATCTCCAGGTTGGGCACCGAGTCGGCCCGCGCGCCGTCGCTGAGTACCAGGTTGCGATTGACCTCGAAGGTCTCGGTACCCTCGGCGGCGGCTTGGATGAGGACATCCCCGATCCACACGGTGTGCGCATCGGGTTTGCCCGGACTGCCCTGGAGAGCACCCTTGTAGGCGACATGGGACCGGCAGTGCGGGACGGCGTGGTCCACCAGCAACCGGTGCTCCAGGTGCTGCCCGGCGTCGGCGAAGTACAGGCCGAGCAGCTCGGCGTCACCGCCGGGCTCGGTGAACGTCACCGTCGGGGATTGCCGGACCACATCGCCACCCAGGCTTACGGTGATCGCTCGCAGCACCGCATCACGGCCCAGCCGGATGTGCTGCGCGGCGACGTGCACTGCGTCGTCGGCCCAGTCCTGGACGCTGACCAGGGTCAGCCGGGCACCGTCGGCGAGGATCAGTTCGACGTTCTCGGCGTAGGTGCCGCTGCCGCGGTAGTCGAGCACCACCACAGCCTCGGCGAACGTCTCCACGCGCACCTGCAGGTGACCGTAGGCGACCTCATCGGGGCCCGGCCCGGTGACGGTGATCATCACCGGGTTCTCGATCCGGGTTTCCGCAGCCACGGTCACGACGGTGGCCTGCGTCGCGGCGCTCCAGGCCTGCGCGGCAACCCGGTCAGCCGGAACACCACCGGCGCCGAGGCGCGGATCCTCCCGGCCCACGTCCTCGACGGTGACGCCGTCGGCTGCCTGCACGATGACCTGGGCGGTGCCGGTGGCCGCGACACCCTGGTGCAGGCCGCGCAGCCGCCGCATCGGGGTGAACCGCCACTCCTCCTCGCGCCCCGTGGGCACCTCGAAGGCGTCCACATCGTAGGAGGTGAACCGCTGCCCCCGGGAGACCATCGGCACGTTAGCGCCGTGCGAGTGCGCGACCAGACCGTGCTCGGCCGGTCGGTCAGTGGTAGCCGTCATCTCAGCCGACGGCTCCTTCCATCTGCAATTCGATCAGGCGGTTCAGCTCCAAGGCGTACTCCATGGGCAGCTCGCGGGCGATCGGCTCGATGAACCCGCGCACGATCATGGCCATCGCCGCGTCCTCGGTCAGCCCTCGGCTCATCAGGTAGAAGAGCTGATCGTCGCTGATCTTGGAGACGGTGGCCTCGTGCCCCATCGACACGTCATCCTCGCGGATGTCGACATAGGGGTAGGTGTCCGACCGGCTGATCTGGTCGACCAGCAGGGCGTCGCACTTCACCGTGGAGCGGGAGTGGTGGCTGCCCTCATTGACCTGCACCAGCCCGCGGTAGGAAGTGCGACCGCCGCCCCGGGCCACCGACTTGGACACGATCGTGCTCGACGTGTGCGGCGCGGCGTGCACCATCTTCGCCCCGGCATCCTGGTGCTGACCCTCCCCGGCACAGGCCACCGAGAGCACCTCACCCTTGGCGTGCTCGCCGATCAACCACACCGACGGGTACTTCATGGTGACCTTGGAGCCGAGGTTGCCGTCGATCCACTCCATGGTCGCGCCCTCGGCTGCGGTGGCCCGCTTGGTGACCAGGTTGTAGACGTTGTTCGACCAGTTCTGGATCGTGGTGTAGCGGCACCGTCCGCCCTTGCGCACGATGATCTCCACCACGGCGGAGTGCAGCGAGTCGGACTTGTAGATCGGCGCGGTGCAGCCCTCTACGTAATGCACGTAGGCATCCTCGTCGACGATGATCAGGGTCCGCTCGAACTGACCCATGTTCTCGGTGTTGATCCGGAAGTAGGCCTGCAGCGGAATATCGACGTGCACGCCGGGCGGCACGTAGATGAACGACCCGCCGGACCACACCGCGGTGTTCAACGCGGCGAACTTGTTGTCCCCCGCGGGAATCACGCTGCCGAAGTACTCCTGGAAGATCTCCGGGTGCTCACGCAATGCGGTGTCAGTGTCCAGGAATTGGACGCCCAGTTCCTCGAGGTCCTCGCGGATCTTGTGGTAGACGACCTCGGACTCGTACTGCGCGGCCACGCCGGCTACCAGCCGGGCCTTCTCCGCTTCGGGGATGCCCAGCCGGTCGTAGGTGGCCCGGATCTCCTCGGGCAGTTCCTCCCAGGACGTGGCTTGCTTCTCGGTGGACCGGACGAAGTACTTGATGTTCTCGAAGTCGATGCCGGACAGGTCGGCACCCCAGTGTGGCATCGGCTTGCGCCGGAACAGCCGCAGCGCCTTGAGCCGGGTCTCCAGCATCCACTCCGGCTCGTTCTTCTTGGCCGAGATATCGCGCACCACGGCTTCGGACAGGCCGCGCTGGGCGATTTCGCCGGCAGCGTCAGAGTCGGCCCAGCCATATTCGTAGCGGCCCAGGCTGGAGAGCGTTTCTTCCTGGGTGAGCGGTGCCATCGGGACGCTCCGCGCTCGCACATCCTGCGCTCGCACATCCTGCTCGGGGGCAGTCGTCATGCCGAGACGCCTCCATCCGGTTCTGTGGTGGGATCATTCGTCCGAGCACCGTGTGGCACTCGGGCCTCGGGAACGTACGTCGTGCATACCGCGTCGCCGCGGGCGATGGTGGCCAGCCGCTGCACGTGAGTGCCGAGCAGATCGGCGAAGGCCGCAGTCTCGGCCTCGCACAGTTGCGGAAACTCCGCGGCGACGTGCGAGACCGGGCAATGGTGTTGGCACAGCTGCGCACCGGCACCAATGTGCTCGGTTGACGCAGCGTAACCTTCGGTGGTCAGGGCGGCAGCCAGTGCCTCGGCACGCGCCACCGGGTCGGGCGCCGCGACCACGTCAGCCCGGTGCCGACCGACCAGGTCGGTGACTCGCCGCTCGGCGAACGAGCGAACCGCCTGCTCACCATCTCGCTCGGACAGGAAGTGCAGCGCGGCAACCGCCAGGTCGTCGTAGGCGTGCCCGAATCGGGCCCGCCCAGCGGCGGTAAGCAGGAACAACTTGGCCGGACGGCCCCGGCCGCGGGGACCGCGGCGCGGCGCCGAGCGGAAGCTGGCCTGCCCGTCAGCGAGCAGTGCGTCCAGATGGCGACGCACCGCAGCGGGACTCAGGCCAAGTGACTCGGCGACCTGTGCCGCCGCCACCGGCCCGTGCTCCAGCAACAGCCGTGCTACCGACTCGCGGGTACGGCCGTCCCCACCGGTGGGCGCGTGCGCCACCGGCGTTCCGTCCGCCCCGACGTTTTTCACAACGTCCATGTTACGTATTTCAGCGACCGGTGCAAACCCCCGGTGTGCTCGCCGGAGGGTGTCGGTGTCCGCACCGCTACCCTTCGCGGCGTGGTGGCCGGGAAGGAGCGGGGTGTCGGGGTCCGTTTCTGGGCATCCGGGTCGGTGCCGGAAGCGCCGGTCAGCACCTCGTCCGGGAGCACTGGCCTAGGCTCGGCCGAGTCCCGCCAGCTCGCTACGGTGCGCCGGTTCGGCACTGTCGGCGCGCTGCTCATGGGCCTGGGTTCACTCGGCGCGGGTACGGCTCCGGTGTTGGGGAATCCGGTGGTCGGCCGTCCGGTGCTGGGTCTGTTCAACCGGATGCCGACCGCGTCGCTGGTAGTCGCCTACACCGGCATTGCCATGGTGGTGCTGGCCTGGTTGTGGCTGGGTGCCTGGGCCACTCCCGGGCGTGCCCGGCTGATCTCCCGGGCCCAGCTGGACCGCACGATGATGATGTGGGCGGTACCACTGCTGGTCGCTCCACCGATGTTCAGCCGGGACGTCTACAGCTACCTGGCGCAGAGCGCGATGACCAACCGCGGGCTGGATCCCTACCTGCTCGGTCCGGCCGACGCGCTGGGCGTGGACCATCCCCTGGTTCGGGGGATCCCCACGATCTGGCGCAACACGCCGGCGCCCTACGGCCCGCTGTTCCTCACCCTGGGCCGGCCGATCGACTGGATCGCCGGCGACGACGTCGTGCTCGGCACGCTGCTGCACCGCACCCTTGCGGTGGCCGGCCTGGTGATGATCGTCTGGGCGCTGCCGCGCCTGGCCCGCCGGGCAGGCGTCTCCCCGGTGTTCGCGTTGTGGCTCGGCGTCGCCAACCCGTTGGTGTTGTTCCACCTGGTCAGCGGGGCGCACAACGAGGCGCTGATGATCGGCTTGATGCTGGTCGGGTTGGAGCTGGTGCTGCGCCGGCCCGCAGTGAGTGCGACCCTGCTCGGCGGCACGGTGCTCATCGCGGCCGCAGCGCAGGTGAAGATCCCCGCCGCGCTGGCTCTCGGGTTCGTCACAGTCTGGCTGGCCCGCCACCGTGGTGATCGGCCGCGCGACCTGATGTCAGCGGCGGTACTGGTCGGTGGGGTCGCAGTGGCCACCACCGTGGCGATCGGCCTGGGCACCGGGCTGGGTTTCGGCTGGACTGGTGCGCTGGGCACGCCTAACGCGGTACGCAGCTGGATGTCGGCTGTGACCGAGCTCGGCATGCTGGCCGGTTGGATCGGCAGCGGGCTCGGGCTGGGCGACCACACCACCTCGGTGCTCCTGCTGGCCCGGGCCACCGGGCTGGCCGCCGCCGGGGGGGTCTGCCTGCTGCTGCTGTGGCACTGCTGGCGGGGACGGGTGCAGCCGCTGGCCGGGCTCGGGGTGGGGCTGGGCGCCGTGGTGTTGCTGGGACCGGTGGTGCATCCGTGGTATCTGCTGTGGGCCGCGATCCCGCTGGCGGCCTCCACCACCCATCCGGCATTTCGCGCCACCGCCACCGCGGCCTCGGGGGTGCTCGCGGTGGTGGTGGCACCCACCGGGTCGGACTTCCTGTTCCGGGCCTGGGTGGTGCCAACCGCGATCGTGGCCGCGGCGGCCACCCTGGTGGTGCCGCTGCTCCTGGTTCGCGGGCGCACTCCACCGCTGTCCGCGACCCTGAGACTGGGCTGGAAGAAGTCGCCCGCGCAGCGCGTCGCGACTCGGGCCGGTACACCCGGATCCGGGGTAGCGACCTAGGCTCTGTGAGCGTGAGCCCGCCCGCGCCACCAGCTGCCGTGGAGATCCGCGGCCTGGTCCGCGCATTCGGCGCCATCCAGGCCGTCAACGGGCTCGACCTGCAGCTGCCGCCCGCCACGGTGCTGGCTCTGCTCGGGCCCAACGGTGCCGGCAAGACCACCACGGTCGAGGTGTGCGAGGGGTTCCTGCGCCCGGATGCCGGCGTGGTCCGGGTGCTGGGGCTGGACCCGATCGCCGACGGCGCCGCGTTGCGTCCCCGGATCGGGGTGATGCCCCAGGGTGGCGGGGCCTACCCGGGCGTGCGGGCCGGCGAGATGCTCGGCCTGGTCGCGGTCTGCGCCGCCCGGCCACTGGACGTCGGCTGGCTGCTCGATGTGCTCGGCCTCGCACCCGTCGCCCGGGTGCCCTACAAACGGCTGTCCGGCGGCCAGCAGCAGCGCCTCGCGCTGGCCTGCGCCCTGGTCGGGCGGCCGGAGGTGGTGTTCCTCGACGAGCCCACCGCCGGCATGGACCCGCAGGCTCGCCGGCTGGTCTGGGACATCGTCGACAGGCTGCGCGCGGACGGCGTCAGCGTGCTGTTCACCACGCACCTGATGGAGGAGGCCGAGGCGCTGGCCGACCAGGTGGTGATCATCGACCATGGCCGGGTAGTGGCCCAGGGCAGCCCCGCTGAGCTGACCACCGCGGGTGCACAACGGCAGCTGCGGTTCGCGGCCCGGCCCGGTCTGGACCTTGGCCAGCTGTCCACCGCGCTGCCCGAGGGGTGCCAGGCCAGTGAGCCGCGGCCCGGCGGGTACCTCGTCGAGGGCGGGATCGACCCGCAGGTGATAGCCACGGTGACGGCGTGGTGCGCCCAGCAGGGCGTGTTCGCCGAGGGCCTGCAGGTGGCCAGGCGCAGCCTGGAGGACGTCTTCCTCGAGCTCACCGGGCGGGAGCTCCGGTCGTGACCCGGTTTCCCCCCGGCACCTTCACGCCCGCGCCTGGCCGGGGTCGGCTGCCGCGGATGCTGCTCACCCAGGCCCGCACCGAGTTCGTTCTCACCCTGCGCAACGCCGAGCAGGTGCTGCTCACCCTGCTCATCCCGCTGGGCCTGCTGATCGGGCTCACGGCGGTGACGGTGCTGCCGGTGCCCAGCCCGCGGGTGGACAACGTCACTCCGCGCATCCTGGCGTTGGCGGTGATGTCCACCGCGTTCACCGGGCAGGCCATCGCGCTGGGCTTCGACCGCCGCTACGGCGTGCTCAAGCGGCTGGCCGCCACCGCGCTGCCGCGCTGGTCACTGGTCGCCGGCCGGATGCTCGCGGTGCTCGGGGTGGTGCTGGTGCAGCTGGTGCTGCTCGGTGCGGTGGCTGCCGCGCTGGGCTGGCGCCCGGAGCCGGCGGGTGCCGCGCCCGCCGCGTTGCTGGTGCTCGCCGGTACCGCCGCGTTCGGCGCGCTCGGGGTCCTGCTCGGGGGTGTGCTGCGGGCTGAGGTGGTGCTCGCGGTGGCCAACACGGTGTGGCTGCTGCTCGTCGTGGCGGGCGGCATCGTGCTGTCGGTGCACGCCTTGCCCGGTCCGCTGTCGGTGCTCGCCGCCGCACTGCCCTCCGGAGCGCTGGCCGAGGGGCTGCACGCCGCCCTGGTCTACGGCGCCACCCCGTGGGGCGCGCTGGGGATCCTGCTGGCCTGGGCTGCAGGCGCCGGCCTGCTGGCCGCCCGCACCCTGCGACTGTCCTGAACTCACCCTGCCTGAACTCACCCTGGCGAGCGTGCCTGATGCCGTAGTACGTTGGGCATGACGCTGCAGCTATCATGCCCGCATGACAGTTCAGATAGCGCTGCGTCTGGAACCTGGACTGGCCGAGTCCGCGCGCGCAGCCGCCGCCGACACTGGCACCAACCTCTCGGAATGGATCCGTCGGGCGATCCGACGCGAAGCCGCTGCGGCGACCGCACGGCGGGCCCGCGCTGAAGAGGACACCCGCCCGCCGCTGTACACCCCCGCGCAGGAAGACACCCTGATGGCCGCGCGGCGGGCCCGGGCTATCGCCGCCTTCACAGGCCAGGAATGACCTCACCTGCACCCGTGCGATTCGGTCAGGTGTGGGAATCCCCGAACGAAGCGATCGGCTCGATGCGCTACTTGATCGTGTCCTCCGACGCCTACAACGACGCCTTCGGCGATCGCCGGGCCATCGCCGTTGAGATCGACTCCCGGGCAGTCTTCGAGGGTGTCTACCGAGAGCCCATCACCGACGCCGGCACCGCCTACCTGGACCGGCTCACCTGGGTCGCCCGCCGCCACCTCGGGCAACTCATCGGCCACCTACACCCCGATCGCCACGACCACGTCACCCACGTCATCCGCGACCTCATCGGCGACCTCTGAGCTGAGGCATGCGGGTGAGATGTGCGCCGAAGTGGGGTCATGGCTCAACCGGCGGCCGGCCGGGGATCTAGCGGGGGAAGACCGTGCCGCTGCCTGGTCCGGTTGGTTGGCGGTGGCGGCCGGCGCCGGCGAACAGGCCGAGCAGGTCGAAGCGAACCTGATGCCACACGATGCAGGGGAACGGGCGGCGGCGCCATGTCATCCGGCGGCAGGTCCGGCATCGACCCGCTGAGGTGGGCTGATGGTGAGTCAGAACCCGCCGCAGCGCATCGATGGCGCCGGGGAACTGACCGGATCGCTCCAGTTCGGCGAGCTTGTCCCACACCGAGCCGACGAACTGACGGGCCTGAGGGTGATCGGCCAGCCAGGCCACGGTCCGGGGTGACAAGTGCAGCGCCGCGTCCCCCCTCGGCATCATCAGCACCCGCCCTCACGGGAGGCCCGCAGGGCACGCATCCGGCGCAACAGCTCGGCGACGAGCTCGTCGTTCGCGGCGTTGTCCCCCCGGTCGGCATTGGCCAGGAAGCACTCCTGCAACGCCCTGGCGGCAGCCTCGGCACTGATCAGCGGCGGACCGGGTACCGGGGAACTCGCGGGGTGCCCCTCGGGGCCGGGGTCGATGACTGGCTCGGCGCTGGTCCACGGGAAACGACAGGGAGTGCTCACCGCGGCCCGTCCTCTCAGATTGGGTAGGGCATGGCCGTGGCCGCCCCCGGTCTCGTGGCTGGTGGAGCACCGGGACGCGGACGCCCAGGCGCTCCACCAGGGGCTAGAGTCGACCTGGGGACCGACACTGCCCGCCAGCATCATGCCACGCATAATGCGTAGCATAGAGTCCGCTGATTGGGTGATTGCGCGCGC
>DATHTJ010000260.1:0-6330 GCA_035463315.1 Pseudonocardiaceae bacterium | reverse complement strand
CCAAGGGGGCGGTACCCGCGCCGAGGGTGGTGACCCCGCGGTGGTTCTCGAACCCGGTCAGCGAGCCGACGCCGGGTACCGCACAGGTGGTGATCACTTCGGGCACCGCACCGAAGGTGTGCTCACCGACCGCGTCGTCGGCACGTACCTGCACGGCCCCGTACTGGCCCGCAACCCTGCCTTAGCCGACCACATCCTGCACAAGATCACCGGCCAGCCCCTGCCCCCTCTCGATCTGCCCGATCAAGCCGCCTTCCGCCTCACCTACCTGCACAACCGCACCTAACGCCCCCCTCTCCCCGCGTTCTGGATGCAGACTGCAGTGATGGTCGAGCAGTTGGATCGTCTGGTCCAGGAGTCCCGGCGCCCGAATGTGCGGTTGGGCATTATCGAGTGGACCATCCCGGCGAGGGTTCCCGCTTTACACGGCTTCACCATCTACGACTCGCGGGCTGTTCTCTGGGGGACCCAGACCGCCACCGCCATCATCACCGACCAGAAAGACGTGAACGACTACGAAGAACACTGAGCCGAGCTTGAACCGATCATCTCCTACGGCGACGCGGCACGCGCGGCGATTGATCGTGTTACTGCCGACTACCGCAGCATTACCTGAGAGAACGACCCCGGCGGGCAATTCACCGCAACGAGGCCAGCCGTCACCGGGCCGGTGTGGTGGCGCGGATGCTGCGCTTGCGCCGCTAATCCGGAGCCGTGCAGTCCACCGGGCAGCGGTGGATCCCTGGTCGGGTGACGGTCCGTGCACTGGGAACCGGACCCGCTCACAGTGCGTCCGAGTCTCGTTCCTGTCCGTCACATCCCGGCTCCGGAGGGATTTCCGCGCTGGGCGACATGAGAGGCCGGCGAGTCATGGGGACTGGGGAGAAGGTGGAGGTCACCGACTGGCGCTACCGCGGTGCCTGCCGGACGCACGACCCGGATCGGTTGTTCGTGGCGGGTTCCGCGCAACAGCAAGCCAAGATCGTATGCGTCCCGTGTCCGGTGCGGATGCACTGTCTTGCCGAAGCGCTGGATCACCGGATTGAGTTCGGCGTCTGGGGTGGCATGACCGAACGGGAACGTCGGGCGCTGCTGCACCGCCGCCCGGACGTCCGTAACTGGGCAGAGCTGCTCGGGGGTGCTTCGCGGCAGCATGATTGACCGCCGCAGTCACGGCTCCTGTTTCACGGCAGGTTGCGCTCCCGCCAGCAGCCGGCCGATCTCGCGCAGTCCCGGGAGATCGTGAACGTCGACGGCCAGGGCGGGCACCGTGGCTACCGCCACCGCCGGATGGGCCCGCCGGAACCGGGCCAGCAGCCGGCGTTCGCGCCCGGCGAGGGCGACCCGGTCGGCGTGCAGCCGCAGCACCGCTGCGGCCAGCCGTGCCTTTCCGTCCCGTTCCAACGCCTCGGCCACCGTTTCGGCCCGCGCCGCCGGGAGGTCGGCGAGCACCGGGTGGGTTCGGTTGAGCACCAGCCCGGCCAGCGGCATCGACTCAGTGGCCAGTCGGTCCACGAAATAGGCCGCCTCGCGCACCGCGTCGGTTTCCGGAGTAGCAATCACCACAAACGCCGTTCCCGGAGCGCGGAGCAGCTTGTAGGTCGCGTCGGCGCGCTCCCGAAACCCACCGAACATGGTGTCGAAGGCTTGCACGAATGCCGAGGCATCGGCCAGCAGCTGGCCGCCGAGGATCGCGGACACCGCCCTGGAGAACAGCCCGAAACCGGCGCCCACCAGCCGGCGCACGCCGCGCCTGCCGGCCCGCACCGGGCTGGACAGCAGCCGGATCATCCTCCCGTCCAGGAACGACGAGAGTCGCTGCGGGGCGTCCAGGAAATCCAGTGCGGAGCGCGAGGGCGGCGTATCGACCACGACGAGATCCCATTCACCGGACGCCACCAGCTGCCCCAGCTTCTCCATCGCCATGTACTCCTGCGTGCCGGAGAACGACGAGGAGATGGTCTGGTAGAAGGGGTTGGCGATGATCAGGGCGGCCCGCTCGGGGCTCGCGTGCGCCTGCACCATCTCGTCGAAGGTGCGTCGCATGTCCAGCATCATCGCGTGCAGCTGCCCGCCAGCTGCCTCGATCTCCTCGGTCGGTGCCACCAGGCGGGGATCGTTGGTCAGATCGCGCAGGCCCAGCGACTGTGCCAGCCGTCGCGCGGGATCGATCGTGAGCGCCACCACCGACCGGCCCCGCTCGGCCGCCCGCAGCGCGAACGCCGCGGCCGTCGTCGTCTTGCCCACCCCGCCGGCGCCGCAGCACACCACCACGCGGGTGGCGCGGTTGTCGAGCAGCGCGTCGATGTTCAGTGGTGGCGGTGGCGGAGTGCTCATCGCACTCCCCGCTCGCGCAGCACCTCGGCAAGCTCGTAGACCCCGCCAAGATCGACCCCGTCCACCCCGACCTCGGTGAGCTCCGGCAGCTCGATCAGCGGCATGCCGGCGTCGGCGAGCTTGGCGCGAGCCTGCTGCTCGGCGTCCACCCGCACCGCATGCTCGACGGCCTCGGCGACCAGGCCGTCGAGCACGGCCGGGTCCAGGTCCAGGCCGGCGGCGAGCAATCCGGCGCGCATCCGGTCTGCATCCACCCAGCCGTTAGCCGCAGCGCTCACCGACTGAGCGGGCAGCCGGGGTGGCCGGGCCCGGTTGACCAGCACAGCACCCGGCCGCAGATCCGCCAGGTCCAGCTCCGCGACCGTCTCCAGGGTCTCGGCCACCGGCAGGTCCTCCAGCAGGGTGACCACGTGTACCGCAGTGTCGGGCGAGTGCAGCAGCCGCACCACCCCTTCGCTCTGGGTGTGGATCGGGCCCACCTTGGCCAGGTCGGCCATCGCCCTGGTGACGTCGAGGAACTTCACCACTCGCCCGGTCGGCGGGGCGTCCAGCACCACCGCATCGTAGGTGTGGATGCCCTTGTCCGCTCGCGTGGTCGCCTCCTTGACTTTGCCGGTGAGCAGCACATCTCGCAGCCCGGGCGCTAGCGTCGTGGCGAACTCGATCGCGCCCATCCGGCGCAGTGTCCGGCCTGCGAAGCCCAGGTTGTAGAACATCGCGAAGTACTCCAGAAGGGCCTCCTCGGCGTCCACCGCCAGTGCCCGGACCTCACCGCGGCCGGGGGCGACCGCGATGCGCCGCTCCTGGTAGGGCAGCGGGGGAGTGTCGAACAGGTGCGCGATGCCCTGCCGTCCCTCGACCTCCACCAGCAACGTCCGCCCACCACCGGTGGCCAGCGCCACCGCCAGCGCAGCAGCCACCGTCGTCTTGCCGGTCCCGCCCTTGCCGGTGACGACGTGCAAGCGGGCCCGGACCAGCTCGTCGGGCCATCCGGTCACAGCCGTGAGGGTAAACGCTCGTGAGCGGGTAACAGTGTTCCAGCACGCAATGCCACTCACGGGTCGCGCAGCGGCATTCGCTAGCGTGCACGGTCATGACGACTTGGGAGTACGCGACTGTGCCGCTGTTGACGCATGCCACCAAGCAGATCCTCGACCAATGGGGCGCTGATGGCTGGGAGCTGGTCACCGTGCTGCCCGGGCCGACTGGCGAGCAGCTGGTGGCCTATTTCAAGCGCCCGAAGAGCCAGTGAGCTGGTCGGGCCGGCTGACCGAGCTCGGGTTGGCTCTGCCGCCGGTGGCTACCCCGGCCGGGGTGTACCTACCCGCGGTGCAGAGTGGATCGCTGGTGTTCACTGCCGGGCAGATCCCGCTGGTCGATGGTGTGCTGGCGGTCACCGGCAAGCTCGGCGCTGAGATCGACACCGAGCTTGGCGCACAGCTGGCCCGCACCTGCGTGCTCAACGCGCTGGCCGCGGTGGACGGCCTGATCGGGCTCGAGGCGGTGGTTCGGGTGGTGAAGGTGGTCGGGTTCGTGGCCTCGGCACCCGGGTTCACCGCGCAGCCGGCTGTGCTCAACGGGGCCTCGGCGCTGCTCGGCGAGGTATTCGGCGCGGCCGGAGCGCATGCCCGGTCCGCAGTCGGGGTCGCCGAGCTACCGCTGGGTGCTCCGGTGGAGGTCGAGCTGGTCGTCGAGGTTTCCTGAGCTGCGGCTACACCGCCACGATCTCGAGGTGGTCCTCCAAGCCCTTGAGACCCTCGGCGTTGCGGGTGTACAGCCGAGCGTCGTGCACATGTGCGGTCGCTTGAGGGTTCGTGCTGATCCGAGTGGCAGGTGGCGCCGCAGCTGGCACCACCTGCCACTCGCAGTCATTCAGCCCGATCAGACCTTCACTCGCTCGAGGTAGGCATTACTTACCCCAGACACACCCGCCGGTGCTTCTACATTGAAATTTGTGGTGGTGCCTTTCGGGCAGGCCCACGGGGTGTGGGAATCCGGCTTGTTGTCCCAGTCAATCCGCCACCGCACACAGTGGCCGTCCCCGTCCTTATCCGTGGTGTAGCCGGAGTAGCTACCCTGGCCGCCGCCGGCGCACACGCGGATCTGGCCAGCCCCCCACGAGGCGTTTCCGGACCGTTCGATGCAGCCCGGCGCAGCCTGGGCAGACCCAGCCAACGCCACGGTCAAGGAGCTGGTCAGAATTGTGAGCAGGAAAGCAGCTGTCAAGCGGCGCATATACCACTTCCTCCTTATTCGCGTCCCCTCCTTGAGGTGACGCCTGGTGCTTACTTTCGATCAGGAATGTCGAAGGCCAGTCAGAAAGCGCTGGGCAGAACTGATCTCGGGCGGGTCACGCCTCGTTCGACGGTCAGTGACTCCAGCGGCACTCAGAGTGAGATACATTGGCGCGGTTGTGAAGGACATGCGGACAGAACCGGCAGGCGGACGCCTATCTCCGCAGTTCAGTGGGCTGTGATGGCTGACCGTCCGGCTGTCCGGCTTGGTGTCCGGTACCTATGATCAGGGGGGAACGTCGATGCCTGCAGGTCCGGAGCTACCGCCGTTGAATCCCTTTGCGGTCGAGCTTCGCCGGGCGGCCGTCGGAGCCGCCGCTCCGGACAAGGCCCCGCCACTACGTGAGCTGTCGAGCATCTCCGGCGTAGGCCGGAGTGCTATCGGCGACTGGTTGGCCGGTAAGAGCCTGCCACGATCATGGGACGACAGCGCGATGCCGGTGGTCGACGCGATCATCAAGATTGCCGACCGGTATGGCAAACGTTTCCCCGACGAGGAGGCAGTGCGCCAACGTTGCAAAGATGCCTACGAGAGTGCCAAGAGCGCCCAGCAAGCGAATGGCACCTCAGGCAGCGACGCACCGGTCCTGGGCATCGACGTGACTGCGGTTCCAGCGGAAGCTGCGTCCCGATGTGCCGCTGATGATGGACCTGAGCCAGTCGGACCGGTTCAGGAACCGGGGTCCGCGGCCTCCTCGGTCCGCCGGGGGCGCGCCAAGTACGCCGTCTCGGCCGTTGCTATCTTCACCATTCTGATAGTCGCAGTGGCACTGATCCTGCTGCTGCATCCCACGCCGTTGGTCGGGTCTGTCCAGGCTGCGTCGGGTTGCCTCGACAGGATCGGCGGCACCTCATGGGGAGCTGGCGAGATCCACGTGTGCGCCAGCGGTGGCCAGGGTAGCTATTCCGGCTACACCACGGACAAAGAAGGAGACGGCCACTGTGTGCAGTGGCGGATCGACTGGGACAACAAGCCGGATTCCCACACCCCGTGGGCCTGCCCGCAAGGTGGCACCACAAAATTCAACTTCAACGCACCGGCGGGTGTGTCTGGGGTAAAGAATGCCTTCCTTGAGCGAGTGCAGGTCTTATCGGAGACCATGTGACGTAGCACTTGCGACAGAACGCCGAGCAGCGAGCGTCAGCGGTGGTCGGACCCTCAAGGTACTCGAGAGCGTCACCGACGTTCGTGACGTCAATCCGGGCTCCCATGTGGAAGGTACGCTGCACGAACCTTGTTCGCTGCGACGCGCATGGTGACACGGGTTGCCCCAGGACAGCTCAGTAAACCAAGGGGTGAAAAACGGCGTCAGCCGTTCAGGCTCAGCTCCAGGATCTTCGGAGAGACCTTCCACAAGGGACGATTCTCGACTGCGAGACTCGCTTGCAGAGCAGCCAATTCGGCCAGGAAGGTGCTGAAAGCCGCCGCACCGGCAGTGTCCAGTGCTAGATGCGAGATATCCTGCAGGAGCGGTGCTCGGCGCACGTTGAGCATGAAGTTGTAGTTGACGAGCCGCTGGTAGAGGTCGATCGGCTCCCGTCGGCCGTCCTTGTAAATTCGCACCGGCTGCACGTGTGTCCACAGCTGATAGTTCCACAGTCCCGATCCGAGAACTTCGTGTTCCACGGTTCCGGCGTAGATGTAGGCGGCGATGAGCCTCGCTGCTCCCTCGATCGTGAGCTTGTCGCCTAACAAGTC
>DATHTJ010000259.1:0-3094 GCA_035463315.1 Pseudonocardiaceae bacterium | reverse complement strand
AGCTTCCGACTGTACTTCCCTGAGCTCTTCATCATCAAGACTCAGGTAGCTTTTTTGGCGCTTGGCCTGATCGCGCTCGGTCTCATGCTGGTCAGACTTTATCAACGCGGCCCGCTTCAGGAGATCGGACCCACGATTCGCGAGCACCTGGCGCTGTGCGCACTCGGTTTTTTCGCCGTCTGTTACTTCGTTATCTCCGTGGCTGGCAACCTGAATCTTGGCATCCGCCATATCCTGCCAATTTTCGTGCCGCTATTTATTCTGGTGGCTGTCGCTACCGTGAGTCTCGCCCGGCGGCTGGCAGGCACCCGCTGGCGCACCGTGAGCGCCGCGACGCTGGCCACCCTGCTAGCTTGGTATACGGTGGCGACTTTCTGGATCTACCCCTCTTTCACAGCTTACTTTAATGAGCTGATCGGCGGCCCCGCCAATGCTTATAAATACGTCTCAGATTCAGGGGTTGACTGGGGTCAAGACCTCGTTCGCCTCAAGCAGTATGTGGATTCCCATCCGGAGATCAACCATTTGGCACTTGATTATTTCGGCGGCGGTGATGCGCGGTACTATTTTTGCGAACGAGCCTATGACAGTCATGGTCGATTGATTGCAACTGCCGAGGGATACGATTGCACGGACAGCATTTATGAGCCCTGGCACCCAGAGAATGGGCCTTATACCGGGCAATATATCGCAGTGTCCGAAACTTTTCTTGAAAACGACATCTGGTACTCAGCCCAGCGCGGCGACAAAGGCTACGAGCACCTGCGCAACACTAATCCTATAGCTAAAATAGGCTACAGCATTTACTTGTTCAAACTATATTAGCCGGCGTGCATGAACCGGCACCGGTTGTGATGGGGTCCTCAGTCGTCGGCTGACGAGCTACGCATCGGAGGGTGCTTTGCCGCTCTCCTGACAGGTCGCGGCCGTGGACGCCACCCGTGCGCCGTACCCTGCCGCCGTGCCGAGCCCTGCCACCCCGCCGAGCCCTGCCACCCCGCCGAGCCCTGCCGCGGGTCCAGGCTCCGGCCGTCGCCTGTGGTGGGTCGCGCTGCTGCTCGGTCTGACTGCCGCGCTGGCCGCGCTCGCGGTGCCGCTCGCACCGGTCAGCCAAGACCGGGTGACACTGACCTGGCCCGCAGCGGGCGCCGATGCCGGTGCGACGGCCGCAGCGATCCCGCTGATGCCCTACCAGCCGGTAGCGCTCACCGCGACGGTTCCCTGCGCAGGCACACCGGCAACCACGGTGTTGTTCGCCACCGTGCCGCCACGACCCGCCCCCGGCACGCCACTACTGCCCGACCTGCGCGTCGAGCGGGCCGGCGGCGACCTCACGGTGTCCAGCTACGGCCAGCAGGTGGCGCGCACCGCGCAGCCGGCGGGTCCCTGCACGCTGGAGATCCGCTCCAACCCGGACCGGACCTCGGTCAGCCTCAACGGGCGGCAGATCGGCGACGTCCACGGCGACGTCCGGCCAGTGGTGGCCGGCGCCTTCACCGAAGCCGGCGCTGGCGCGCCCGGGCTGCGGCTGACCCTGGTCACCGACACCCGGTTCCAGACCACGATGACACCGGTCAAGGCCGCCCTCGCGGCGCTTGCCGGGCTGGCCCTGCTCGCCGCGCTGCTCGCCGTCGCACGAATGGACAACCGCAGCGCGAACACCCGCCGGGCACCCAGGCTGCCGCGCCAGTGGTGGCGACCCCGGGCCGTCGACACCGTGGTCGTCACCGGACTCGCCACCTGGGCGGTGATCGGGCCGATCACCGTCGATGATGGCTATATCGCGGGCATCGCACGCACCCGGGACACCACCGGATACATCGGGAACCTGCACCGCTGGCTGAACGCGCCCGAGGCCCCCTTCGGCTGGTGCTACGAGCTCTACTCCCTGTGGGCACAGATCAGCCCAGTCCCGGTGTGGATGCGAATCCCCTCCACCGTGCTCGGGATCGTCTGCTGGCTGTTGCTCTCCCGGGCGCTGTTGCCCCGGCTGGGCAGTGTCGCGGCGCGGCCTGCGACGGTGTGGGTGGCGGCCGCGGTGTTCGGCGTCTGGTGGCTGCCGTTCAACCTGGGCCTGCGGCCCGAGCCGTGGATCGCGGTGGCCGGGCTGCTCACCCTGCTCGCGGTGGAGCGGGCGGCGGTGACCCGCCGGCTCCTGCCGGTGCTGCTGGGCCTGGTGGTGGCGGCCGCCGCGACAGCCGTCACGCCCACCGGGATCATCACATTCACCCCGTTCCTGGCTGGTCTGGTGCCGCTGCTGCGCGCCCTGCGGCAGCGCCCCGAGCTGCCCCGGCTGACGCTGCTGGTGTTGCTGGTCGCGGCCCCGAGCAGCGCGTTGCTGCTGGCCTTCAGTGACCAGACGCTGGCGTCGGTGTCGGAGGCGACCAGGGTCCGGACGCTGATCGGCGGGGGCCTGCCCTGGTTCCAGGAGCTGGAGCGCTACGCGAAGCTGCTCGCCCCGGACACCATCGAGGGGCCGTTGCAACGCAGGGTGCCAGTGTTGCTGACCCTGCTCGGTCTCGTGGGGATCACCTGGCTTCTGGTGCAACGACACGCGGTGGGTCTGGCCCGTGGCCCGGTCACCCGCGTCTGCCTGACCCTGGTGCTGTCGCTGGCCGCGATGACCTTCACCCCCACCAAGTGGACCTACCACTTCGGCGCGCTGGCCGGGGTGGGCGCTGCGGTGCTGGTGGTCGCGGTGGCCGCCTGGTCCCGCCGGGCCCTGACGCCGGCAGCCCTGGCGGTCGGCACGGCTGCTCTGGCGTTGGGGGGCGGGGTCGCGCTGGCCGGCCTCAACCAGTGGCCGTACGTGTCGAACTACGGTGTCACGTGGAGCACGATCCCGCCCCAGCTCGGCGGCCTCTGGGCAGCCACCATCGTGCTGGCCGGGGGCCTGCTGCTGGCCGCCGTCTCAGGTGGGTCGGCGGCCTGGGCGCTGGCCGGCGGGCGACCAGCGTCAGTCGTGCGGTACCTGCCCCCACCGGGCCTGCTCGCGCTCGGCCTGGTGCTGGCCACCGTCACGCTGCAGCTGGGCTCGGTCGCCCGGGCCGCCGTCGAGCAGCGCCGCAGCTACACCCTGGCGGGGGACAGCGCC
>DATHTJ010000258.1:0-22594 GCA_035463315.1 Pseudonocardiaceae bacterium | reverse complement strand
CGCGCGCGCTGGGCTGCCAGCAGGACAGCCGCCTGGCCACCGGCATGATCGGGTTTCGCCGAGACAGGACCGGCCGAGGCAGACCCGAGCGGCCGATGTCCCCAGCGCTGGTGTTGAGGAAAGCCACCCCGCAGATCCGCTCGGCGAACAGCTCAGGGTTGTTCTCGGCCAACGCCATGATCGTCATGCCGCCGAGGGAATGCCCGATCAGCACGACCCGCCCCTCGGGCGCGGCCGTGCGGATCACCGCATGCAGGTCACGGCCGAGCTGTTCGATGGTGCACGCACGGCGGGGCGAGCGACCGGAGCGACCGTGGCTGCGGTGGTCGTAGAGCACCTGGCGGACCCGGGGTGCGGTGGAATGCGCCAAGTCGTGTCGCTGGAACAGCCAAGCCCCCCGGTTCAGGGTGTAGCCGTGGATCAGGATGACCGTGAACTCGGGCGCTCCCCCATCGGCCGGGTCGAGCTCCTCCACCGACAGTTCCACCCCGTCGTCGGCCACCACCGTGTACTCACGGTCCGGCGGGAGCACTTCTGGGAGCCCGTCAGGGAGTTCCGCAGCGTACCTCCGCAGCTTAGCGATGCGGTTGTGGTGCGCGGCCCCGGCCACCAGAGCGGTGGTCACGGCCATGCCCAGCACACCGCCGACCACCCACACGGCAGACTTCACCGCCGACCTCATCGGACGACTCGCGTCAGAATCGGATGGCGGCCATGCACTGTCCGGGTCAACCGAGGGCGCACCATCCCCGCGACCACCTCGTAGTGAATGGTGCTCAGCTTGTCGGCCCACTCCGCCGCGGTCGGCGCGCCGCTCTCGCCGGTGCCGAAGAAGACCACCTCAGCGCCCACCGCCACCTGGTCGTCCCCGCAGTCGACCATCACCTGGTCCATGCACACCCTTCCCACCACCGGGCGGCGGCGCCCGGCCAGCCACACATCCAGCCGGCCAGTGAGTACCCGCGGCACGCCGTCGGCGTAACCAGCGGGGACCAATGCCAGGGTGGTTTCCCGATCGGTATGCCAGACGTGCCCGTATGACACACCCTCACCAGCCGGGACGCGTTTGAGCAAGGCGACCTGCGAGCGCAGCGTCATCGCTGGCACGAGATCATCACCCATCCCGGGTACCGGCGAGAGCCCATAGACGGCGATGCCTGGGCGGACCATGTCATAGTGCAGTTCGGGCCGAGTCAGTGTTGCCGCTGAGTTTGCCAGATGTCGCAGCGGTCGCAACCCGGCAACGCGCGCCACCTGGTAGGCCGCGTCGAAGCGTCGCACCTGCTGCTCGATAATCGGGTGCCCGGGATTGTCGGCATGGGCAAGGTGCGACCAGATCCCGACGACCTCGACGTCCGGGGTAGCCGCCGCGGCGCGGATGAGGCCGGGCCACTCACCACGGTAGATGCCGCCGCGGGTCAGCCCGGTGTCGACCTTGAGGTGCACCCGGGCGGTGCACCCGCTTGCTGCGGCGGCGGCAGCTACGGTGTCGAGCTGGCCGGTGGAGTAGACGCCGAGATCAATCCCGGCGGCAACGCCGGCGGCAAGATCCTCCCCGGGAGCGTGCAGCCAGGCCAGCACCGGAGCGTCGATTCCGCCGTGACGCAGGGCAAGCGCCTCGTCGATGCTGCACACTCCCAGCGCGCTGGCTCCCGCCTGCAGTGCCGCCGCGGCGACGTCGACCGCGCCGTGGCCGTACCCGTCGGCCTTGACCACCGCCATGGTGGCGGCGCCGGACGCGGCGGCGGCGCCGACGAGGATCCCGACGTTGTGCCGGATCGCGTCGAGGTCGATCACCACCTCGACCCGGGGGCGACCGGACGCGCCCTGCATGGCCGTCATCCTCGCATCCGGGCCGCCGAGCGGAGGGTGCGGATCGCGCCGGTCAGGGCCGCCTGGATCGCCGAGGCGGGCGCCGGTGCACCGCTGTGCGTGCCACCCCGGGCAGCGAGGGTGGCGGCGAACCCCTGGGCGTGCACCGCGGCCGCCGCCGCCATGGCCGGCTCCAGGCCGGCTGCCAGCAACGCGCCGAGCACGCCGGTGAGAACGTCGCCGGAACCCGCGGTGGCCGGCCAGGACGAGCGAGCCGGGTTCACCAGCACCCGTCCGTCCGGGGCGGCGATGATGGTGGTGTTGCCCTTGAGCACCAGCACAACGTCGAACCGGACCGCGGCGTCCCGGGCGGCCGCGACCCGGTCGGTGCCGGGTGCCTTGCCGGTGAGCCGCTCGAACTCCCGGTCGTGCGGGGTGAGCACCAGGGGAGTGTCCGGGTCGCGGCTGTCCGCCAGCTCGGGGTGCCGGGCCAGCAGGGTGATCGCATCGGCGTCGGCCACCACCGGCACCCCCGCGGCCAGCACGTGAACCAGTACCTGGCGGCCAGCGGCACCGGTACCCAAGCCCGGCCCGACCGCCCAGGCCTGCACCCGCCCGGCGTCGGCCACCGACCCGGTGGCCACCACCTCCGGCCAGCGCGCCCGTACCACGTCGGCGGCGGTGCCGGCGAAGCGAACCAGGCCTGACGTCGCCAGTACCGCTGCTCCGGCACAGAGCACCGCCGCGCCGGGGTAGTCCGCCGAGCCCGCGGCGATCCCCACGACACCCTGGCTGTACTTGTCGCTGGCCGGACCGGGCACCGGCCACCGGGCACCGATCTCGGCCGCGGTGAGCACCCGCAGATCGGGCTCACCCAGCTCGGCGAACAGGCCGATGTCCACCAGGTGCACCGGGCCGCAGCGCCACGGGGCGAGCAGGTGCACCGGCTTGCGGGCGCCGAAGGTGACGGTCTCGGTGGCGGTGACCGCAGGTCCGTCGGCGATGCCGGTGTCCGGGTCCACCCCAGAGGGCGAGTCCACCGCGATGATCGGCACTCGGACGGCCTCGACCAGCCGCGCCGCCGCTGGGCGCAGCCCGCCCCGGCCGGACAGCCCAACGATCCCGTCGAGGACGAGGTGGGCACGGTCTGGCGGCTGGTCGGCGATCCGCCCCCCGGCTTGGCGCAGCGCGGCCAGGCCGGCCGGGTGCGCGCGGTCCGGCGCCAGCAGGACGGCGGTGACGGCCACCCCGCGGCGGCGCAGGTATGCCCCGGCCCACAGTGCGTCCCCGCCGTTGTTTCCGGCCCCGACCAGCAGCGCGACGTGCCGGCCGGACACCCCGCCGGTCCGTTCGGACAGCGCCGCCGCAGCCCGGGTCGCCAACCCGAACGCGGCACGACGCATCAGGACACCGGCTGGCACCCGGGCGAGCAGCGCGTCCTCAGCGGCCCGCACCCGCGCCACCGTCCACGCGCCCGGTGAGTGCGTAACAGTGTTATAGCGCTTAATGCCACTCACGGCTATTCGACGGTGACGGATTTGGCGAGGTTGCGTGGCCTGTCCACGTCGTAGCCACGTTGCCGGGCGATCTCGGCGGCGAGCACCTGAAGCGGCACGGTGGACACCAGCGGTTGCAGCAGGGTGGGCACCGCGGGCACCTCCAGCACGTCGGAGGCATAGGGGCGCACGGTCTCGTCGCCCTCCTCGGCAATGACGATGGTCCGCGCGCCGCGGGCCCGGATCTCCTGGATGTTGGACAGCAGCTTGGCGTGCAGCACGGCCCGGCCCTTGGGCGAGGGCATCACCACCACCACCGGCAGGCCCCCCTCGAGCAGCGCGATCGGGCCGTGCTTGAGCTCGCCCGCGGCGAAGCCCTCGGCGTGCATGTAGGCGAGCTCCTTGAGCTTGAGCGCACCTTCCAGGGCCACCGGGAAACCGACGTGGCGGCCGAGGAACAGCACCACCTTGGAGTCCGCGAGCTCGCGACCCAGCACGCGCACCTGATCCACCGTGCCCAGCACCTGCTGCACCGCCGCGGGCATCGCCTCCAGCTGGGCGAACTCGCGGGCAACCTCGTCGGAGTACTTGGTGCCGCGAGCCTGCGCCAGCGCCAGCCCGACCAGGAAGTTGGCCACGATCTGGGCCAGGAACGTCTTGGTGGCGGCCACCCCGATCTCGGGTCCGGCGTGGGTGTAGAGCACCGCGTCGGACTCCCGGGGGATCTGCGCCCCGTTGGTGTTGCAGATCGCCAGCACCCGGGCCTTCTGCTCGCGGGCGTGGCGCACCGCCTCCAAAGTGTCCATGGTCTCCCCGGACTGCGAGATCGCCACGACCAGGGTCGAGCGGTCCAGCACCGGGTCGCGGTAGCGGAATTCGCTGGCCAGCTCCACCTCCACCGGCAGCCGGCACCAGTGCTCGATGGCGTACTTGGCGACCATGCCCGAGTGGTAAGCGGTCCCGCAGGCGATCACGAAGACCTTGTCCACGTCGCGCAGCTCCTGGATGTCCATCCGCTGCTCGTCCAGCACGATCCGGCCGTCGATGAAATGCCCGCGCAGGGTATTGGCAATGGCGCTGGGTTGTTCTTCGATCTCCTTGAGCATGAAGTAGTCGTGGCCGCCCTTCTCCGCCGCCGCCAGGTCCCAGTCGACGTGAAAGGGCGTGCCGTGCGCGGGGGTGCCGTGGAAGTCGGTGATGTCGTAGCCGTCACGGGTGATCGTCACCAGCTGGTCCTGGCCGAGCTCGACGGCGTCCCGGGTGTGTTCGATGAACGCCGCCACGTCGGAGGCGACGAAGTGCTCGCCCACGCCCACCCCCACCACCAGCGGTGACGAGCGGCGCGCCGCGACGATCAGGCCGGGTTCATCGGCGTGGCTGACGACGAGGGTGAACGCCCCGTGCAGCCGCCGGCACACCGCGCGCACCGCCGCGGGCAGGTCACCGCAGCGGGCGTACTGCGCGGCGATGAGGTGCGCGGCAGTCTCGGTATCGGTGTCGCTGGACAGCTCCACCCCGGCACGCTCGAGCTCGGCGCGCAGCTGGGCGTGGTTCTCGATGATCCCGTTGTGCACCACGGCGAGCCGGCCGGCGGTATCCGAGTGGGGGTGGGCGTTGCGATCGGTCGGTGCACCGTGGGTGGCCCAGCGGGTGTGCCCCATCCCGGCGGTGCCGGTGAAGGCGTCCCGCCCGGTGGCGTCGAGCTCGCCGATCAGGTTGGCCAGCGCCCCGGCCTTGCGAGCCACCGCCAGCGTGCCTGCACCGTCGAGCACCGCGACACCGGCCGAGTCGTACCCGCGGTACTCCAACCGGCCCAGACCCTGAAGGACGACGTCGAGAGCACTTCGATGCCCGACGTAACCCACGATTCCGCACATGCGCGTCACGGTAGCCCAGGGCCAATCCGATACCGTCCGGGCTCATGGCACGCACCGATCCAGCGGTCCGAAGCACGGCTGACGAGCTGTCCCGGCCAGGTCCGCATCAGGTGCTGCGCGGCGACCTCGCACCGGCCGGCATGCCCGGCGTGGTATTCACTCCGCAGGCTGGCCTCGGATTGCCTGCGGTCGCGTTCGGGCACGGTTGGCTGCAGCCGACGTCACGCTACGAGGAGTTGCTGCGCCACCTGGCCTCCTGGGGGGTGGTCGCGGTCGCGCCGGCCACCCAGCCTGGCGCGCTGCCGTCGTACCGTCAGTTCGCCGTCGATCTGTGCACGGCGCTGGACGTGTGCGTCGGCGTACGGCTGGGCAACGGCAACATCAGTGTCGATCCCGGCAAGCTCGGCCTGGTCGGGCACGGTATGGGCGGCGGCTGCGCGGTGCTCGCGGCGGCAGCCGACGACCGTTGCCGCGCGGTGGCCACGCTGGCCCTGGCCGAGACCATGCCGTCAGCGGTGGCCGCCGCGCGCGAGTGCACCATGCCCGGCTTGCACCTGGCCGGCGGCAAGGATCGGGTGGCCCCGCCGGTCGGGCATGCGCAACCGGTGGCCAAGGCGTGGGGCGGTCCAGTACACCTGCGAACGCTGCCCAAGGCCAGCCACCTCGGCTTCCTGCAGGGCAAGCACTGGACAGATCTGCTAGTCGACGGCAGCCCCGAGTACAGCACCCGGCGAGTATCCCGAGCCCTAGTCACCGCGTTCTTACTTGCCCACCTCACCGGGACCCCCGACTACGACGTCCTGCTGGTGGAGGCCTGAATTCGCCGCGTTCCGGCTCCAGAACGCGGTCATTCTGATCAGACTTGGGCGACGATCGTGGCAATGCGGTGGGCGATGGCTTCAGCAACGAGCTGAGTGGGGGCCTCGACCATCACCCGCACCAGGTGCTCGGTGCCTGATGGGCGCAGCAGGACGCGGCCGGTCTCGCCCAGCTCGGCCTCCGCGGTGGCGATGGCGTCAGCCACCGCCGGTGCCGCCGCGACGGCCGACTTGTCCGCGACCGCGACGTTGACCAGCACCTGCGGACACCGGGTCAGCACGCCGGCCAGATCCGCCAGGCTCCGCCCGGAGGTGACGATCCGGGCCATCAGTCGTAATGCGGTGAGCAACCCGTCGCCTGTGGTGGCATACTCCGGCAGCACCACATGCCCGGATTGCTCGCCGCCCAACGAGAACCCGCCCGCCGACAACGCCTCCAGCACGTACCGGTCACCGACTGCGGTAGTCCGTACCGACACCCCGTGCTCGCGCATCGCGAGGTGCAGCCCCAGGTTGCTCATCACCGTCGTGACCAGGGTGTCGGCCACCAGCTCACCACTCTCGTGCATGGCCAGCGCGAGGATGGCCATGATCTGGTCGCCGTCCACCACGTCGCCGCCAGCGTCCACGGCCAGGCAACGGTCCGCGTCGCCGTCGTGCGCGATACCGATCGCGGCGCCGTGGGCCAGCACGGCCTTGCGCAGCTGGTCCAGATGAGCGCATCCACAGCCGTCGTTGATATTGAGGCCAGTGGGCTCGGCGTGCAGCGCCACCACGTCGGCACCGGCCCTCCGGTATGCCTCGGGAGCGATGACGGACGCTGCACCGTGCGCACAGTCGACCACCACGCGGACCCCGTCCAGCGGGTGCGGGGTGGCCAGCAGCAGGTGATCCACGTAGCGTCCGGCGGCCTCCGGCACGTCCCGCACCCGGCCAATGCGAGCGCCAACCGGACGATCCCAGTCCCGGCCATCCATCCCAGCGGCGATCTCGTCTTCCACCGCATCAGGCAGTTTGTGCCCGCCAGCGGCGAAGAGCTTGATGCCGTTGTCCGGCATCGGGTTGTGCGAGGCAGAGATCATCACGCCGAGGTCTGCGGAGAACTCGGCCACCAGGTAGGCAACCGCCGGGGTGGGCAGCACCCCGACCCGCAGCACATCGGCGCCCGCTGAGGCCAGACCCGCGGTGACGGCCGCCTCCAGCATCTCGCCGCTGGCCCGGGGGTCCCGGCCCACGACGGCGACCGGGCGGTGCCCCAGGCCCTGCGTGGCGAGCACCCGTGCCGCTGCGCCAGACACAGCCAGCGCCAGCTCGGGCGTGAGCTCCCCATTGGCCAGCCCACGCACCCCGTCAGTACCGAACAGGCGCCGCGTCAACACAGGCGGGGCGTCAACGCTCAAGTACTAACGCTTCGAGTACTGGGGCGCCTTGCGCGCCTTCTTCAGACCGTACTTCTTGCGCTCCTTGACCCGGGCGTCGCGGGTGAGGAAGCCCGCCTTCTTCAATGCCGGGCGGTCATCAATGTTCAGCTCGACCAGCGCCCGGGCAATGGCCAGCCGCAGCGCGCCGGCCTGACCCGAAGTACCACCACCGGCGAGGTTGCCGATCACGTCGTATGACTCGGGCTTGTTGACCGTGAGCAGGGGCTCCCGAACCAGCTGCTGATGCACCTTGTTCGGGAAGTACTGCTCCAGGCTCGTGCCGTTCAGTGTGAAGACACCGGTGCCGGGCACCAGCCGCACCCGCACAATCGCCTGCTTGCGGCGGCCGACGGTCTGCACTGATCTGTCGCTGATCATCGGCACCGCCGACACAACCGGCACCGGTGGCGCGGCAGCGACCGGCTCGGTGTGCTGCTGCGGGAGCTGCGGGGCAGTCACGGCGTCTCTCGGGTCCTCACTAGGTGTGATCATTGAGGGGATAGTCACTGTGCGACCTGGGTGATCTGGAATGGCTGCGGGCGCTGGGCTGCGTGGGGGTGCTCGGGAGCCGCATAAACCTTGAGCTTGCGAGCCATCGCCCGGCCCAGCGTGTTCTTCGGAAGCATGCCCTTGACGGCGCGCTCCACCAGTTTCTCGGGTCGAGTGGCGAGCATCTCGGTGAACGAGCGCCGCCTGAGCCCGCCGGGGTGGCCGCTATGCCGGTAGACGAACTTGCGGTCGCCCTTGTTGCCCGACAGCGCCACCCGACCGGCGTTGACGATCACGACGAAGTCACCGGTGTCGACGTGCGGAGCGTAGGTCGGCTTGTGCTTGCCACGCAGCAGCGTGGCGGCCTGGCTGGCGAGGCGGCCGAGCACCACGTCCGTGGCGTCGATGACATGCCAGGCGCGCTCGACCTCGCCAGGCTTGGGGCTGTACGTACGCACGGACCTACCTCGTCATCGCAGTTCGTCAGGAGTGCCGGTGCGGCTGTCCCTCCCGGGACGTGAGACGGCACGACGAGTGCCGCGCATCTCCGCACAACAACGGGCGACGATACCGGCCGCCGCGCAACGTGGTCAAAACGGGGGTCACCGCGGCAGCTACGCCCAGCGGCTCTTGTTGGCTGCCTCGCCGGCCTGGTAGTTCTCGTGTGACGTGCCCAGCGCCACCCCGATCTGGTTCAGCACCTGGTTCAGGTCGTTCGCCGCTCGGTCCCACTGCGCCTGGTGGGCCTGATAGGCAGCCGACGCCTCACCGGTCCAGGTTTCCACCATCGGAGCCAGGAACCGCTTGAGATCCTCCATCTCCCGGCTGATATTCGTCCACGTCGTCTGGATCGAGTTCCGCGCCTGCTCGAGCTCACCGAACGTGACCAGAATCTCGCTCACGGGTCTCTCTCCTTCTGTCTCTGCGGCGGTACGGGGGCTTGGCGGACTCAGTTGTCCAACGCCTGGCTGATCCGCGAGTAGCTCTGGTTCTCGGCCTCATCGGCCTGGGCGTAGGTGGTGCCGGATCCCCGGATCTGCTCACCGATGCTGTTCAGCGCCTCGTTGAGGTTGCGGGCGTCGGTGTCCCAGCGCTCCATCAGCAGTTGGAAGGCGGTCGCTGCCTGGCCCTTCCACGCGCCGGCCAGCGGTGCCAGCTGGTTACGCAAGCCCATCAGCTGGCCCTGCACACTCTGGTTCACCTCGGCGACGTGGCTTGCCGCCGCCGTCATCTGCTCGAACTCAGCTCCGAACTGCTGTGCCATCTGCTGTTCTCTCCTCATGCTGGTCGATCTGACGCCACGTTGGACGCCACCCTGCCAGACCCGGTTCCGGTCCGTGACCACCTGGTCGCAGAACGTGACAAGCGCGAACGCCGTATCCCCTGGTCACCTCCCGCAACCATGCCTACAGTCGCGAGCGTGAGCCCACCCCCACGGTCCCTGCCCTGCCTCTCACCCACCCAGGCGGTCCGCGGTGAAGCCTCGCTGGGCTCGCTGTTCATCGGAGGCAACTCGAAGTGATCACCCGCGCCGATGTCGAGGCTGCCACCCGCCGGATCACCGGTCGGGTGCGGCGTACTCCGGTGGCCGAGGTCGACCCCGGCACCTTCGCTCCAGCCGGACGGGTGTGGCTGAAGTTGGAGTTCATGCAGCACACCGGGTCGTTCAAGGTCCGCGGCGCGTTCAACCGGATCCTGGCCGCGGCCGAAGCCGGCGAACTGCCTGCTGAAGGGGTGATCGTGGCGTCCGGCGGCAACGCCGGATTGGCCGTCGCGTACGCCGCGAAGTCGCTCAATGTCCCGGCCGAGGTGTACGTCCCGACCACCGCACCCACGGTCAAGGTCACCAAATTGGGAGCGTTTGGTGCCACGGTGGTCCAGCACGGCACCGAGTACGCCGAAGCGTACGAGGCCGCGACCAAACGGGCTGTGGAGACCGGCGCGCTGTTCTGCCATGCCTACGACCAACCGGAGATCTGCGCCGGGCAGGGCAGCGTCGCGGTCGAACTGCTCGACCAGCTCGGCCAGGTGGACACCGTGGTACTCGCGGTGGGCGGGGGTGGACTGATGGCTGGCGTCGCCACCGCCCTCGAGGGCCAAACGACGGTGGTCGGCGTCGAGCCGGAGACGATCCCGACCCTGCACACCGCCCTGGCCGCCGGGCAGCCGGTCGATATCGAGGTGTCCGGTATCGCCGCGGACTCGTTGGGTGCCCGCCGGATCGGCACTATCGCCTACGACGTGGCCGCCCGCACCAACGTGCGCAGCGTGCTAGTCACCGATGACGCCATCATCACCGCCCGCCGGTTGCTGTGGGACCACTGCCGGATCGCCATCGAGCACGGCACCGCCGCCGCCCTTGCGGCGTTGAACTCCGACGCGTACCGCCCCGCTGCCGGTGAACGCATCGCGATCCTGCTCTGCGGCGCCAACACCGACCCCACCGACCTGGCCCGCTGAACCCATTCATGGGGTCCCCTGCCCGAGGTGCCGGGTGAGACCCCACGCCCTATGCGGTGGAATAAGCCGTGGTTGCGAGCGTCCCGGAACGGATTTCGCGGCCAGTATAGGGCGGCGCCGGAAGCCACGCCGCGCAACACGGAGCGTAGTCTCGAGCTGACGGCCCACCACCCTCTTAGCGGTATCTCGATCTAGCGCCCCCCTGGTTTGGTCATAACGTGCTCTAGATCGTATTGTTGTCGGGGTTGTTGGCGCGCCCCCAATATGGTGGGGGGACCGTGGCAGACCGTGATTATGACGGGTTAGGCGAAAGTGTCACGGAAGCCGATCTTGACTTTGCTGGGCGTCGGCTCGACCACATTTTCGAAGCCAGAGCGCGGTCCTGTCCCGACCGGACAGCGGTCGTGTCCGACGGCGAAACAGCGACGTATGCGGACGTTGATTACCGAGCCGACATGCTGGCCCGCCGTCTGACCGACCTCGGTGTCGCCCCGAACGTCCTGGTGGCGCTGTACGTCGAGCGTGGAATCGACCTTATCGTGGGGATACTGGGAATCCTCAAGGCCGGCGGCGGGTATTTTCCCATCGACGCGAGCACCCCGGCGCCGCGGGTCAACTGGTTGCTGCGAGATAGCGGCGTCGGGATTGCTGTCACGATGTCCTCGCTGGCCGAGCGGGTCACGGAGCGGTCCGTCGTACTGGTGCTGGCCGACTCCGATGCCGCCGACTCCGATGCCGCTGAGCGGGAGCCGGGACGCGGCGGCCGTAGGCCGGCACCGGCGGCCGAGCGCGCGCCGACCGATCTCGCCTACGTGATCTACACGTCAGGCTCCACCGGGACCCCGAAAGGCGTGCTCGTGGAACATCGGCACGTGGTACGCCTGTTCGAGGTCACCCAGCAGTGGTTCCGTTTCTGCGAGCATGACGTCTGGACCATGTTCCATTCCGTCGCCTTCGACTTCTCGGTGTGGGAAATCTGGGGCGCGCTGCTGTTCGGCGGGCGACTGGTCGTGGTGCCGGACGAGACCTGCAGGTCCCCGCTTCGTTTCCGCGAGCTGCTGCGGCGCGAGCAGGTCACCGTGCTGAACCAGACACCGTCCGCGTTCCGTCAGCTGGACGCGGCCGACCGCAGTGCCACCGATCCGGCTCCGGCGCACCTGCGGCTGGTGGTGTTCGGCGGCGAGCGGCTCGATGTCGGCATGCTCGCCAGGTGGATGGACCGGTGGGGTGACGAGCGCCCCGCGCTGGTGAACATGTACGGCATCACAGAGACCACGGTGCACGCCTCGTTCCGGCCGATTCACCGCGTAGACCTGGCCAGGCCAGACCGGAGCCCGATCGGTGTGCCGTTGCCCGACCTGCGTTTCCTGGTCCTGAACGCGGCCGGCGAGCCCGCAGCAGCTGGCGAGCCCGGCGAGCTGTACGTCAGCGGGGCGGGCGTGAGCCGTGGCTATCTCCACCGCGCGGACATCACCGCCGAGCGGTTCTTCGCGCACCCGCTTGCCGGCGGGGAGCGCGTCTACTGGACCGGCGACCTGGTATTGGCCGACCAGACCGGCGAGTACCACTATGTCGGCCGGGTCGATGATCAGCTCAAGGTCCGGGGGTTCCGGATCGAGCCCAGGGAGATCGAGGTTGTCCTCGACACCCACCCCGAGGTGGCCGCCAGTGTGGTGGTCCCGCATGACTACGGGGACGGCGACGTGCGGCTCATCGCTTATCTGGTAGCCAACGACCCAGACGTCGATCCGGGGTGGGTCGAGGGCATCCGAAAGAAGCTGGCAGACGAGTTAGCGGGGTTGCCATCCGCTCTGCGCCCGTCGGCGTTCGTGTCGATTCCTGCCCTGCCGCTGACCGTCAACGGAAAGGTCGACAGGACCGCCCTACCGACTCCGCTCACCCGGTGCGCGCAGGCCGAACAGCCAGCGCTCACCCCGGTCCAGTCCAGGGTCGCCGCAGTGTGGTCCGACATCCTGAACCTCTCCACGGTCGGACCGGACGAGGACTTCTTCGACCTGGGCGGGACATCACTGACCCTGATTCGGATGCTCGACCGGGTCAATGCCAGCTTCGGTGCGGATATCGGCATCGAGACGCTCATCGAAGAGGCCACCATTCGCTCGCTCGCCAGCACGCTCGAGCTGGATGCCCCGACGTCGTAGGCCGGTATCTCTGGAGGTAACAGGTACATGCCCACCCAGGACTCCCACCCGGTGGACTTCTCGTGGACTGCCGACGAGCTCGCCGAGTTTCACCGGCGCGGATATGCCGGGCCGTTCACCTTATACGAGCCGGCCGAGATCAAGCGGATCTGGCGCCGTGAGCGTGTTCGACTCATGGACCGCAGCGCGGCAGTCTACCAGGACACTGCTGCCAAGTCCGGTGTCACCAACATCGCGAACTACGACCGGCACCTGGACAACGCGTTCCTTGCCCATCACATCTGCCGATCGGAGATCGTCGATCGGGTCTCCTCCGTGCTCGGCCCGAACGTGTTGTGCTGGCGAACCGAGTTCTTCCCCAAGTACCCCGGCGACGAGGGCACCGACTGGCACCAGGCCGACACGTTCGCGAACGCCTCGGGCAGTCCACAGATCGTCTGGCCCCAGGACGCAGAGTTCGGCGGCACCATCACCGTGTGGTGCGCATTCACCGAGGCGTCAATCGACATGGGCTGCCTTCAATTCATTCCCGGCACCCACCAGACAATGTTCTACGACGAGACCAAGCGAATGCATTACGATCCGACCAAGGTGAACTCGGTGGAAAAGGAAGGTGCTCGACGAGGGTTTTTCGGATACGATTACCGGGAGCTGCAGATCGATCCGGACTGGAAGCCCGACGAGACCCGCGCCGTCTCGATGGAGATGGCGGCCGGCCAGTTCATCATGTTCTGGTCGACGCTGATGCACGCCTCTCATCCGCACAGCGGTAAGACCCATGACATGCGGCTGGGATTCGCGGCACGGTATGTGCCCAGCTCGGTACGAGTCTATCCCGACACCGACGTCGTCGAGGAGTACGGCGGCCAGGTCAGCCTGGAACGTTATGGGTCCGTGGTGGTTCGCGGGCGAAACGAGTACCCCGGTAACCGGATTGCCACCCACACGACCCGAGGCGACTTATTCGTCGCCCACCGGAGATAGCGATGCCGGAACAGGCATCGCCGGTATGCGGACTGGCTCCCGCCGCAGGCCAGCGCGCGAGCGAGGACCCGGAGACGGTGCTGGCCCAGCTGGCATCGGCGCTGGTCGAGATCGGACCGCTGAGTGGTGCGCTGGACTCCACGCCGCAGGTGGCACCACTGGGACCGGGCACCGAACGGCCTGCTGATCTAGACGCGGTACAGACCCTGATCGACCGGCTGGTCTGGGAGCTGGACGCGCGCGCTCTGCGGGTGGTGGCCGATCCATCGGGCCTGGTGGCCGCAGAGCTGGCCATCAGCAACCGGCTCGGCATCGCCTCGCTGCTCGACCGGTCGGTGAGCCTCGGCGGCGTCTCCGACGCCCTCGTCGCCGCCGCGGGCCGGCAGGCGCGGCGCGGCTGGCCCGCCATGACCGTCGCGGCCGCCCCGGATGGCTCGACGCTGCGCTGCTACGCCGTCGGCCCTCCCGACGGCCCGGCGGTGGTGCTCGTGTCTGCCTGCGGCATGCCGGTCGGCCTCCTCCGGCGCTGGATGATCGGGCTGGGCGACCGCTTCCGGGTGCTCACCTGGGAGAGCCGGGGAATGTTCTTCACACGGGAAGCCCTGGACGAGGATTTCGACCAGCGCGGGTATGACGTGCCGACCCAGGCCGATGACCTGCATGCCGTGCTGGACGTCTTCGACGTCGAGACAGCGCACGTCGTGGGACTGTGCGGGGGCGCGGCCGTGGCACTCGCCGCCGGACCTGCCCGGGTTCGCTCGCTGAGCCTCTGGCACGGTGACTACGAATTGGGCCCCGATGTGCCCAAGACCAGACACCAGCAGGACGTCCAGTCCCTCATGCTCATGGCCGGCCGCCAGCGACAGCGCGCGGCCAGCCTGCACGCGCTGCTGCGCCGTCCGGCCACGCTGGAAAACCTGCGTGCCGACCTCGCGCATGAGCTGATCTATCCCTACGCCAACGCGGAGCTGCTCTACCGCTACGGGCGGCTCAATGGCGCGATCATGACCACCGACTGCCGTCCGCTCCTGGCCGGAATCGATCTTCCGACGCTGGTCGTCAGCAGCATGGTAGACACCACGGCCCATCCCGAGGGGTCGGTCTTCGTCGCATCGCACATACCAGGTGCACGGCTGGAACTGCTGCCCCGGGGCGATCATCTCGCGGCGTTCGACGCGGCACCCGAACTGATCGAGCTCGCCAGAACTTTCCTCGACCAGGTACAGCGGGAAGGGACATGAGCGGGCGGGTGGACCAGCGGACCGGGCAGCGGATCGCGACCGAACTGGCGCGCCATCCCTCGATCGCCGCTGCCGCGGTCCACGGGGATGACCGGCTGATCGCCTATCTCGTGCCGGACGAGCGGCGTGCCCCGGTCGTGTACCGGGCATGCCGGATGGTGGCGGCCGGATCGCTGGCAGGTCTGTCCCTGCATGAGCCAGCAGGGGAACTGCTGGTGGCGCAGCTCAACCGGACTGAGACTGACTTCCTCTACCGGGAGGTCTTCGTGGAGAATGCCTACCTCCGGCACGGTATCGGGCTTCCTGCGGACCCGGTGGTGGTGGATGTCGGTGCGAACATCGGCATGTTCTCACTGCTGGTCGCCCAACGCAGCAGCGGCGCTCGAATCGTCGCCGTGGAACCGGTGGCCGAGCTCGCACGCGCGGCGTCGATCAACGCCGAACTGCACGGGGTCGACGTCACGGTGCTGAACTGCGGTCTCGGCAGCCGCACCGGCGAGGTCGCGTTCTCCTACTACCCGAACAACACGCTCATGTCCGGGATGTACGGCGACGCCGAGGAGGACCGCGCGGTGCTGCGTTCCTACCTGCGCACCGCGCCGGACGTGGCGGTGCCGGACGTGGACCTGGCAGCGCAGTTCGACCGGTTGGTGGGCGACAGGATGAGGGCAGAGCCGCGGCGCTGCCAGCTGACCACCCTGACCGAGGTCGTCGCCGCGCACGGGATCGACCGGATCGACCTGCTGAAGATCGATGTGGAGAAGGCCGAGGCCGATGTGCTCGCCGGCATCGACCCGGCCACCTGGGAGAGAATCGACCAGGTCGTCCTGGAGGTGCACGATCTACACGGTCGGCTGCGGGCTGTACTGGACCAGTTGAGGGCTCGGGGCTTCGACGCGGTGCACGAACAGGACCGGCGGCTGGAACTGACGCCGTGTCACAACGTCTACGCCCGCCGGCCCGACGCCCGTCCGCCGGTGCCGGTCGAGTCCCGGCCAGTGCAGACCCGGACCGCGTTGACCGCCGAGCTTCGTGCGTTCGCCACCCGGCAGCTGGTCGACATCCCGCCGCCCGATGAGGTTGTCTGGGTGGCCCGGATCGATACCGCCGACGCCCCAGCCGAAGTGCGGGCATCCACCCCGACCGGGCGGGCGTCGGCGGTGCTGTCCGGCGCCTGGACAGAACTATTCGGCGCCGGCTCGGACACGCCCGATGCCGATTTCTTCGATCTAGGCGGCGACTCGCTGACCGCGATACGGCTGCTGGCGAGGATCGAGACCCAACTGGGCGAGGAGGTCATCGAGCCGGACCTCATCTTCACGACTACCCGCTTCAGTGACCTGGCGGATGCCATCGCCATTGCCCTGCGGTCCCGGGACGAGGCTGGCGGCGGGAATGACTCCGGTTAACGTGGAGCGCTGGCTGTGGCGACCGCTTCCGCGTCCCGGCGCCCGGCTGCTACTGCTGTGCTTTCCGTACGCCGGCGGTGGCCCGTCGGCCTTTCACCGGTGGGCCGAGGTGCTGCCAGCAGGGGTGGAGCTGCTCGCCGTGCGGTTGCCCGGCCGGCACACCCGCATCGGCGAGCGACCCTACGACGACTGGGAGGAGTTGCTGCACCAGCTGGGTCGGATGGTGAGCGCAGCGGTCGATCGTCCGTTCGCCCTGTTCGGGCACAGCCTGGGCGCCATGATGGCCTACGAGCTGACCCGTCGGCTAGCGGACGGTGCTGACGCCACACCGCACCGGCTACTGCTTGCCGGGTGCCGGGCGCCGGACGTGCCGCTGCTGCTCCCGGCCATCCACCGGCTGCCGGATGAGGAGTTCACCCGCAACCTGTCCCTGGTCGCCAGCACCCCCCCGGAGGTGCTCGCCGACCAGCACATGATGCGGCTTGTGCGGCCGCTGATGCGGGCCGATCTCACCCTTGCCGAGACCTGGCCGCCGGTCGCGCCCACCCCGGTGCACGTCCCGGCGACCGCGTTCGCTGGCCGGGACGACACGGTCGCGCCACCCTGGAGCACGCGTCGTTGGTCCCGTTTCGTCGGACCATTGACGGTCCACGTGCTCGCCGGCGACCACTTCTTCATCCGCTCCGGCGACGGTGCCTTTCTCGAGCTCCTGGCCGCCGAGCTGACGGCGGACCTGCCAGAGGTCGGCTAGACGGGACGGTGCGCGTGGAGTCGATCTACTTCACCGAGCAGCATCAGCGATTCCGCATGGAGGTACGGGATTTTCTGGCGGGGGCCGTCGTGCCGTTCGCCTCCGGCTGGGAGGCGCAGCGGCGGTTGCCGCGGGAAGCGTGGAAATCCTTCGGCGAGCGGGGGCTACTGGGGCTGCTGCATTCTCGCGAGGTCGGTGGCAGCGACCGGGACCTGTTCTCCTCGGTCGTCTTCCTGGAAGAGCTGGGCCGCACCGGTTACGGCGGCATGCGGGCGGCGGTCTCGGTGCACGCCTACATGGCGACCTACTACCTCGCCCGCTCCGGCGGTGCCGCGCTGTGCCAGCGCTACCTGACCCCGGCCGTCGCTGGCGACAAGATCGCCGCACTGGCCGTCACTGAGCCCGGGGCGGGGTCGGACCTCGCCGGTCTTACCAGTACGGTGCACGAGCAGCCGGATCACTTTGTCCTCGACGGAACCAAGAGCATGGTGAGCAACGGCTCCTCGGCAGACTTCTACGTGGTCCTCGCACGCAGCGCTGCCCGGTCCGGCGGCGGTCGCGGTGCGGCGGGACTCTCCCTGTTCGTGGTCGATGCCGACAGCCCTGGGATGACGATCGACCGGACCGAGCCGGTTGGTTGGCGCGCTGCCGATCCAGCGACCGTGCGCTTCGAGGCCGTGCGAGTGCCTCTGGACCAGGTCGTCGGCCGTCCGGGCAGCGGCTTCTACCAGCTCATGCGCGGGTTCCAGCTCGAACGTGTGGTCGCGGCGGTCCTTGCCCTCGGCGGCGCCGACCGGAGCCTGCAGCTGACCCGCGAACACCTGGTGCGCCGCGGTGCCTTCGGCGCCAGGCTGGCCGACCTGCAGGCCGTGCGCCACCAGGTCGCCGACCTCGCCACGAACCTCGCCGCCGCCCGTGAGCTTGTCTACCACGCCGTCTGGCGGTATCAGTCCGACGACCTGGGCTCGGTGCGGGAATGTTCCATGGCCAAGCTCTGCGCGACCGAGCTCGCCACCCGAATGGCTGACACGAGCTTGCAGTTACACGGCGCGCATGGCTACCTCGACGACACCGAGGTTGCCAGAGCCTTCCGCGACGCGCGGGCGGCCACCATCGCGGCCGGCCCCAGCGAGGTGATGCGCGACATCATCGCCCGGCTGGAGATCGATGAGGCCACCAACTCGATAATCTGAGTCCCGCGAAGGCCGGCTATCAGAGAGGTCACCGACGTCATGCCCGAAGGCGGGGGGTCTCCGGCACTGAATTTTCGTCGGCTTCAGCGACGGTTGCGGGATCCGTTCGACCCGCTCGGTGAGAGGCGGCCGGGCACCGTCGTGGTCCTGCCGAGCATGACGCTGGACCATGCTGGGCTGGCGAAGATCCCCGGGATACGGCACTACGAGGAGCGGTTGCTCATCTTCTTGCAACTACTTCGCCGGCCCGAGACCCGGGTCGTCTATGTCACCAGCGACAAACTGGACCCGATCGTCGTGGAATACGCTCTCGACCTGGTTTCCTCGCTGCCGAATTGGCATGGTCGGCGCCGGCTGACATTGTTCGACTGCGCCGACTGTGAGCCGGCTCCGCTCACCGAGAAGATCCTGCGCCGGCCAGATCTTGTCCAGAAGATCCGGCAGGCGATAGGTGACCCGCTCGACGCCTGCCTGGTGGCATTCAACGGTTCTCCCTTCGAACGTGATCTTGCTATGCGGCTTGGCGTACCGCTGTATGCCGCCGATCCCGAGCTATCCCACCTGGGCAGCAAAAGCGGTTCCCGCCGGGTCTTCCTGGAGTCCGGTGTCACCGTTGCGGACGGTTTCGAGGACCTGCGGGACGAGCACGATGTGGCGGACGCTCTGGCCGTCTTGCGGACCCGTGACCGGGGCCTGCGGCAGGCAATGATCAAGCTCAACGACAGCTTCGGGGCCGGCGGGAATGTGCTCTTCTCGTTTGACGGCGCACCCGAAACCGGGCTGCGCAGGTGGATCGCGAGCGAGCTGCCCCGTCGAGCCGTCTTCGCCTCGCCACCCGACTCCTGGGAGCGCTACCTGGCGAAACTGGTCGTGATGGGAGCCGTTGTCGAACAGTTCGTGACCGCGAGCGAAACGCGGTCGCCCTCGGCGCAGCTACTGATCTCCCCAACCGGCACCGTGCGCATCCTGTCCACCCAGGACCAGCTGTTCTCCGGCGCGGCGAATCAGATCTTCGTCGGCGGCACCTTCCCCGCCAATGCTGAATACCGCGGGGAAATCCAGGAACTGGCGCTGCGCGTGGGGGAAACGCTGGCGGCCAAGTCAGTCGTCGGGCTGCTGAGCATCGACTTCCTGTCGTCGCGCACCACGACTGGATGGCGACACTACGGGCTTGAAATCAACCTGCGGATGGGCGGCGGCACCGCGCCGTACTTCTTGCTGCACGGCCTAGTCGAGGGCGAGTTCGACGCCCAGTCCGGGAACTATCTCGGGCCAGACGGCGAGCCACGATGTTTCTTCGCGACGGACCGACTGCAACACGACCGGTACCGCGTACTCAGACCGGACAACGTCGTGGATGCGGCGCTGCGCAACGGTTTGCACTACCGCGGCGCGGACAGGGACGGCGCGGTCTTCTACATGTTGGGCGCGTTGGAGATCGGTCGACTCGGAGTGGTGGCCGTCGACCGGACCTGCGCCTCCTCGACCTTCCGGTACAAGAAGGTCGTCGCGATGCTGGACGCCGAAAGCGGCCAGCGATAAGGACCCCGGCGGCCGTCGCAGCGCCACTCACGGGGCAGAGCGCGCACCGGGCGTCACTCCGGTGGCAGCCAGGCGACCTGAATGAGCTGCTGGCCGGCCTTGCGGCCCACCAGGATGCCCCGGCCAGGCGGCATCGCGGATGGCTTGACGTTGCCGAGCAGCGGGCCCTCCTCGGGGCTGCCGCTCATCACGATGCCGGGGGTGGACAACTCCCGCAGCCGGGCGATCACCGGCTCGAACAAGGCCCGCGCGGCACCACCCGAACGCCGGGTGACGATCAGGTGCAGCCCCACGTCCTTGGCCTGCGCCAAGAATCCCAGCAGCGGCGCGAGCGGGTTCGGGCCGCCCTGGGTGACCACCAAGTCGTAGTCATCGACCAGGACGTACAGCTCGGGGCCAGACCACCAGGAGCGGTCCCGCAACTGCTGCTGGGTCACGGCAGCACCGGGCAACCGCCGGCGCATCGAGCGCTCCACATCACCGATGATCGGAGCCAGCACGTCGGCGGCCATCCCGTACCCGATGACGTGCTCGGACTCCAGGAAACCGAGCATGGTGCGGCGGTAGTCGACCATCACGATGCGGGCCTGGTCCGGCGAGTAGCGATCCACGATGCCCCGGGCGATCGTCCGCAGCAGGTTGGTCTTGCCCGACTCCCCGTCGGCGAAGCACAGGAAATGCGGCTCGGCGGCGAAATCGAGGTACACCGGGGCGAGCTCGGCCTCGTTGATCCCGATCGGGATCAGCTGCGGGTGCTGGCCGTCAAGCGCGGGCAGTTGCGCGTAGGGGATCCGCTCGGGCAGCAGCCGGACCCGCGGCGCGCAGCGACCGTGCCACGCGTCGCGGATTCGCGCCACCGCGTCGGCGACGCCGGTGCCGACGTCCTGCGCGCGGGTCACCGCGTCGATCCGGGGCAGCGCGGCGAGGAAGTGCAGCTTCTCGCGGGACAGCCCGCGTCCGGGCCGGCCCTGCGGCACGTTGACCGCCACCCGCCGGTCGATATCGGACTCGCTCGGGTCCCCAAGGCGAAGCTCGAAACGGGTACCGAGCAGGTCCTTGAGCGCGGGCCGGATCTCCGCCCACCGGGTGGCGCCGATCATGACGTGCACCCCGTAGGACAGGCCGAGATTGGCCAGGTTGACGACGCGCATCTCCAGGTCGGTGAGGTCGAACTCCTGACGGAAGTTGTGCCACCCGTCGATCACCAGGAACACGTCGCCGAACGGATCCTCGCGCAGCTCCCCACGCTGCTTGCGGGCCCGGAAATCAGCCATCGAGTCGATACCCAGCGAGCGGAACCGCTTCTCCCGGACGGCGAGCAGCCCGGTCATCTCCGCGATGATGCGCCGGACCGTGTCGGGCTCTCCCCGCCCGGCCACCCCACCGCTGTGCGGCAGGCCATCCAGCGATGCCAGCGTGCCGCCACCGAAGTCGATACCGAAGAACTGCACCTCCCCGGCGGTGTGGGTCAGCGCCAGCGACATCAGCATCGAGCGCAGCACGGTGGACTTACCCGACTGCGGGCCACCAGTCACCACGGCGTGCCCCGCGGCACCGGAGAGGTCCGCCCAGAGCAGGTCACGGCGCTGCTCGTAGGGCTTGTCCACGATCCCGACCGGGACGGCGAGCCGGCCGTTGCCGAAGAACCCGGCCGAGGACAACCCGCGCTCCTCGGTGGCCGACAGCGGCGGCAGCAGCTGGTCCAGCGAGGGCGGCTGGTCCAGCGGCGGCAGCCACACCTCATGGGCCGGGGGGCCCTGGCCGCGCACCCGGGCCACCACGATGTCCAGCACGCTGGGTTCGGTGACCGGTTCCGCCGGCGCGTCGACCACCTCGTGCGGGCCGGACGGCTCGACTGTCTCGGGGAAGTCCACATAGTCGGGCACGAACAGCCGCGGCCGGCGGTCCGAGGTGACCATGTCCGTGCTGGCCAAGACCGACTTGCCCAGCACAGCGCCGCCGACCCGGTAGGGACCGGAGACATAGGCTGCCTTGAAACGCTCCATCGAGGCGGTGTCGAACTTCAGGTAGCCCGACCCGGGCACCGGCGGCAGCTCGTAGGCGTCAGGCACCCCAAGCACCGCCCGGGACTCCCCAGCGGAGAAGGTCTTCAACCCGATCCGGTAGGACAGGTGAGACTCCAGGCCGCGCAGCTTGCCCTCCTCCAGGCGCTGCGAGGCCAGCAGCAGGTGCATCTGCAACGACCGGCCCAGCCGGCCGATCGCCACGAACAGGTCGATGAACTCCGGCTTCTGGGCGAGCAGCTCGGAGAACTCGTCGATCACGATGAACAGCGCCGGCAGCGGATCGAGGTCGGCGCCGTTGTCCCGGGCCCGCTCATAGTCCTTGACGCTGGCGAAGTTCCCCGCGGCTCGCAGCAGCTCCTGGCGGCGGTTCATCTCACCGGCCAGCGCGTCCTGCATGCGGGTGACCTGAGTCAGGTCGTCAGCCAGGTTGGTGATCACGGCGGCAACGTGCGGGGCGTGCTCCATGCCCAGGAACGTCGCGCCGCCTTTGAAGTCGACCAGCACGAAGTTCAGCATCGACGACGAGTGCGTGGCGATCAGGCCCAGCACCAGAGTGCGCAGGAACTCCGATTTCCCGCACCTTCCGATGTGACACACTTACTCCATGAGCCATCTCCGACTCCCAACCTTGGACCTGCCCGCCGGGTTGCTGGCCCGCCTGGACCGGCTGACCGCAGCGAGCGGGACGCCCGGGGTGATGTACGCCCGGATCTCCGAAGACCGGGAGGGCGCTGGGCTGGGTGTAGAGCGCCAACTGGAGGATCAATGCACGCTGTTCGGCCAGCTCGGGTTACGCCTGGCGGGCGTGTACGCCGATAATGTTCTGTCTGCGTTCACGGGGAAGCCCCGGCCGGATTATCTGGCGATGGTGGCGGATCTGGACTCCGGCCGGGCGCGGGTGGTCACGTCGTG
>DATHTJ010000257.1:0-20016 GCA_035463315.1 Pseudonocardiaceae bacterium | reverse complement strand
GCATCGCCACTCACGGCAGGATCGCGCCATGAGTTCTCTGGACCTGCCCGCCGGCCTGGTGGTGGTGGACAAGCCGGCCGGGATGACCTCGCACGACGTGGTCTCCCGGCTGCGCCGGCTGCTGCACACCCGCCGGATCGGGCACGCCGGCACCTTGGACCCAATGGCCACCGGCGTGCTCGTCTGCGGCGTGCAGCGGTCCACCAGGCTGCTCGGGCATCTCCCGCTGGAACCGAAGGTCTACCGGGGCACGGTGCGGCTCGGGGTGGCCACCAGCACCGACGACGCCGACGGCGAATGCACCGGAGGTGCCGACGCGTCCGCGGTGAGCGAACGGGCGATCCTCGCGGGCATCGCGGAGCTCAGCGGCGCTATCGAGCAGGTGCCCAGCGCGGTGAGCGCGGTCAAGATCGACGGCAGGCGGGCCTACGCGCTGGTCCGCGCCGGCGAGCAGGTCACGCTGGCCGCCCGGCCGGTGAGTGTGTCCCGGTTCGAACTCCTCGACCTGCGCCGCAGCGACCGGGTCACGGATCTTGACGTGCTGGTGGAGTGCAGCGGAGGCACCTACGTCCGGGCGCTGGCCAGGGACCTCGGCGCCGCGCTCGGAGTCGGGGGGCACCTCACCGCCCTGCGCCGCACCCGGGTGGGCCCCTTCGGCCTGGACGTCGCCCGCACCCTCGATGAGCTCGCCGGTACGCCAAGCCTGTCGGTGGAGCTGGACGAGGCGGTGGCGACCGCGTTCCCGCACCGTGCCGTGGACGCCGAGCAGGCCCGCATACTTGCGCATGGCGGCTGGTTGCCGGCGGTCGGGCGGGCCGGGACGCATGCCGCGATCGACTCCGAAGGCCACGCCGTCGCGCTGCTGGCCGAGAGCGCTGGGCAGGCCCGCCCGGTCCTGGTGCTGCGTCCCGCAGGCGGGTAGGTCCAGGCGGCGGGGGGCGGCTAGCCTCATCGGCCGTGCAGCGCTGGCGAGGAATCGAGGCCATCCCGAGCGGGTGGGGCCGCAGCGTGGTCACCATCGGAGTGTTCGACGGGGTGCACCGCGGTCACGCCCAGCTGATTGGCCAGGCTGTGCGGCGCGCCCGGGAGTTGAGCGTTCCGTGCGTGCTGATGACCTTCGACCCGCACCCCTCGGAGGTGGTCCGGCCCGGCAGCCACCCAGCACAGCTCACCACCCTTCGGCGCCGCGCCGAGTTGGTAGAACAGCTCGGGGTCGAGGTGTTCTTGGTGCTGCCGTTCACCGTCGAGCTGTCCCGGATGCCGGCTGACGAGTTCGTCCACGAGGTACTCGTGGAGCGCCTGCACGTGGCCGAAGCGGTCGTCGGGGACAACTTCACCTTCGGTCACAAAGCCCTGGGCAACGTCGAGCTGCTGCGAGCCTTGGGCCAGCGGTTCGGGTTCACTGCTGAGGACGTGGGGCTGGTGTCCCAGGGCGGGCTGACCTTCTCCTCCACCTACATCCGCTCCTGCATCGACGCCGGGGACGTGGCAGCCGCTGCCACCGCCCTGGGTCGTCCGCACCGGGTGGAGGGCATCGTGGTCCGCGGTGACCAGCGCGGCCGCAGCATCGGCTACCCGACGGCGAACCTGTCGACCCCGCGGCACACCGCGATCCCCGCCGACGGCGTGTACGCGTGCCGCTTCGTGCACCGTGGCCGGGAGCTGGCCGCGGCGGGGTCAGTCGGCACCAACCCAACCTTCTCCGGACGGGAGCGCCGGGTGGAGGCATTCGTGCTGGATGTGGACGAGGACTTCTACGGCGAGCAGGTGGCGCTGGACTTCGTCGAGCGGCTGCGCGGCATGTGGCGCTTCGACACCCCCGAGCAGCTCGTGTCCCAGATTGACGACGACGTGGCGCGCACTCGGGAGGTGCTCGACCAGAACAGGTGAGCCCAGACAGGTGAGCCCAGAACAGGTGAGCCCTGTGCCGATTACAGCCCCTCGACGTCTGCGGCCTGGCAGGATGCCGATATTGCGCGATCTGGTATGGAAGGGGAGACCGGTGGAGGAGCAACTCACCGTCGCGCGCAATATTGCTCTGCAGCGGGAGTGGTATGGGGAGCCGCTCGGTGATCGGGTGCGGCGACTCGTGGTCGCTTTCGATGTCTCCCAGGCGCAGTTGGCGGACGTCCTCGGACTGAGCCCGCCGATGCTCAGCCAGCTGATGAGCGGGCGCCGCGCAAAGATCGGCAACCCCGCGGTGCTGGCTCGAATGGTGATGCTGGAGCGCCGAGTGCTCACCCCTGACGTTGCTTCCGGTGCCCCGGCCGCGATCCGTGCCGCGCTGGAGGAGGTGCGCGACTCCCGGCCAACCGTCAGCTGCGACACGTTGCCGGTCGAGGAACACGGTGACGAGGTCCTCGTCCCGGGGTTGCGCAGAGTGGCTGCTCCCGCCGAGCTCGCCGCTGCGGCCGGCCTGCTGCAGGAGGGGTTCCCGCTGCTCGCCGGATTGCTTCGGCGTGCTGCTGGCGGCGGTCTGGACGTCGAGGAGGTCGTGCAGCGGTCCGGGTCGATGCCGGCTGCCGACGGGTGAGCTGATAGCCTCGGCACGGGTCCGGCTGCGGTCCGTGGCGGTCGGCACCGTCGGCAGATGCCTGCCCCGGCTTCGCTGGGCCCAACCATGCCCAGCCCACTATGCCCAGCGCAGTGCGATCCCCAGGGCCCGCACGGTACGCAGATGACAGGAGAAGATCGACCCGTGGCGCTGTCCACCGCACAGAAGAGCGAGATCCTGGCCGAGTACGGGCTGCGTGGGGGGGACACTGGTTCCCCTGAGGCGCAGGTGGCCCTGCTGACCAAGCGGATTATGGACCTCACCGAGCACCTCAAGCAGCACAAGCACGATCACCATTCCCGGCGCGGCCTGCTCCTCATGGTCGGCCGCCGCCGCAACCTGCTGAACTACCTTGCCAGGGTCGACATTGCGCGCTACCGATCGCTGATCGAGCGCCTCGGCCTGCGCCGTTGACCTCAGCTTCCGATTACAACCACACATCGCCGCACGAGCCGCCTCGCCACCCGTCCTCGGGAGCGTCGTCCGCCGGTCCTCGGTAGTGGCTCTCGGGAACACTGTGATGCTCCCGAAAGCTTCGATCGAAGACCGGCCTCGTCCTCGCCCCCGCATCGGTGGTGCCTCGGTCCGCGTTGCGAGGAGGAGACGAATTGACTGACCTCATCACCACTTCCGCAGACACGGTGCATGAGACCACCGCAGTCCTGGACAACGGCGCCTTCGGTACCCGTACCGTGCGCTTCGAAACCGGCCGGCTGGCCCGCCAAGCCGCTGGATCTGTCGTCGCGTATCTCGATGACGAGACGATGCTGTTGTCTGCCACCACGGTGTCCAAGCAGCCCAAGGACCAGTTCGACTTCTTCCCGCTGACAGTGGACGTCGAGGAGCGGATGTACGCGGCCGGGCGGATCCCCGGCTCCTTCTTCCGTCGTGAGGGCCGCCCGTCGACCGACGCGATTCTCACCTGCCGACTGATCGACCGCCCGCTGCGGCCCTCCTTTGTGGACGGCCTGCGAAACGAGGTCCAGGTCGTCATCACCGTGCTGAGCCTCAACCCAGCCGACCCCTATGACGTGCTCGCGATCAACGCCGCGTCAGTCTCCACTCAGCTGTCCGGCCTGCCATTCGCCGGCCCGGTCGGCGGTACTCGGGTCGCCCTCATCGACGGCACCTGGGTGGCCTTCCCGACCCATGAGCAAATCCAGCGGGCAGTGTTCGACATGGTCGTCGCCGGCCGGGTGGTCGGTGACGGCTCTGCCAGCGACGTCGCGATCATGATGGTCGAGGCCGAGGCCACCGAGGCCACCATCGAGCTGGTGGCCGGTGGCGCGCCGGCTCCGACCGAGGAGGTGGTAGCCGCTGGACTGGAGGCCGCCAAGCCGTTCATCCGCGCGCTGTGCCAGGCCCAGCAGGAGCTGGCACAGGCAGCCGGCAGCCCGGCGTTGGAGTTTCCCACGTTCCTCGCCTACCAGCCCGACGTCATTGAGGCGGTCCGCGGTGCGGTGGCCGGCGAGCTGGCGAAGGCGCTCACCATCGTGGGCAAGAAGGAGCGCGAGGACCGGCTCGACGACCTCAAGGCCGGCTGCCTGGAGCAGCTGGGTGAGGCATTCGAGGGCCGGGAGAAGGAGATCGGTGCCGCGTTCCGGGCCGTGACCAAGTCCGCGGTACGCCAGCGCATCCTGCGCGACAAGGTGCGCATCGACGGCCGTGGTATCACTGACATCCGGCCGCTGTCGGCCGAGGTCGAGGTGATCCCCCGGGCGCACGGCTCGGCGCTGTTCGAACGCGGCGAGACCCAGATCCTCGGCGTCACCACGCTGAACATGCTGCGCATGGAGCAGCAGATCGACTCGCTGGGCCCGGAGACCAGCAAGCGTTACCTGCATCACTACAACTTCCCGCCGTACTCCACCGGGGAGACCGGTCGAGTGGGCTCGCCCAAACGGCGCGAGATCGGGCATGGCGCGCTGGCCGAGCGAGCCCTGATGCCGGTACTGCCCAGCCGCGAGGAGTTCCCCTACGCCATTCGCCAGGTCTCCGAGGCGCTGGGCTCCAACGGCTCCACGTCGATGGGCTCAGTCTGTGCGTCCACGATGTCGCTGTACAACGCGGGCGTGCCGCTCAAGGCGCCGGTCGCGGGCATCGCGATGGGCTTGGTCTCCGGTGAGATCGAGGGCCAGGACGTCTTTGTCGCGCTGACCGACATCCTGGGCGCCGAGGACGCCTTCGGCGATATGGACTTCAAGGTGGCCGGCACCAAGGACTTCGTCACCGCGCTGCAGCTGGACACCAAGCTGGACGGCATTCCCTCCGAGGTCCTCGCGGCGGCGCTGGCCCAGGCCCGGGATGCCCGGCTGACCATTCTCGAGGTGATGGCCCAGGCCATCGCCGGGCCGGACGAGATGAGCCAGTACGCCCCGCGGGTCACCGCGATCAAGATCCCGATCGACAAGATCGGCGAGGTGATCGGCCCGAAGGGTAAGATGATCAATTCGATCACCGAGGAGACCGGCGCGGACATCTCCATCGAGGACGACGGCACGATCTATGTCGGCGCCAATGACGGCCCGTCCGCTGAGGCCGCCATCGACCTGATCAACGCCATCGCCAACCCGCAGCTGCCCAAGGTCGGAGAACGGTTCCTGGGGACCGTGGTCAAGACTGCCGCCTTCGGCGCCTTCGTCTCGTTGGTGCCCGGCAAGGACGGTTTGGTGCACATCTCCAAGCTCGGCAACGGCAAGCGCATCGGCAAGGTCGAGGATGTCGTCAAGGTCGGCGACAAGCTGCGCGTCGAGGTGGCCGACATCGATAACCGAGGCAAGATCAGCCTGGTGCCCGTTGGTGAGGACACCGCCGACGGCGGTTCCGGTGTCGACCCGGTCGTCGAGGCGCCGGCCAGCACGTGACCCCGCGGCAGGACCCCGACGGTGGGAGGCTTCGGCGTAGCGTGCTTCCCTCCGGGTTGCGAGTGGTGACCGAGGAGCTGCCTGGCTCGCATTCCGCCGTCGTCGGGATGTGGGTAGCGGTGGGCTCGCGCGACGAGCCCACCGCGCTGGCCGGTGCGGCGCACTACTTGGAGCACCTGCTGTTCAAAGGCACCGCGCGGCGCTCCGCGGCGGCGATCGCCGAAGAGATCGACGCGGTGGGTGGGGAGCTCAACGCGTTCACCACCAAGGAGCACACCTGCTACTACGCGCACGTGCTGGACTCGGATCTCGAGCTGGCTGTCGACTTGGTGTGCGACGTGCTCGGTGACGCGCTACTCGACCCCGCCGACATGGACCTCGAGCGCGGCGTGGTGCTTGAAGAGATCGCAATGCGCGACGACGACCCGGAGGACTTGCTGCACGACGAGTTCTGCGCCGCGTTGCTTGGATCGCATCCCCTCGGTCGCCCGATCCTGGGCACTGAGGAGTCGATCACCGGGATGACCCGCGAGGCGCTGCACCGCTTCTACCGGCGGTCCTACACACCGGAGCGGATGGTGCTGGCGGTGACCGGCAACGTCACCCACCGTGCGGTGCTGGCCGCGGTGCAGGACAGTTTTTCACATCACCTGACCGGTTCCGCGGAGCCGGTGTGCCCGCGCCGCGGCCGGGCTAGAGTCACCGGCCGGCGTCGGCTCGCCGTGTGCGACGACCATTCCGAGCAGGCCCACCTCATGCTGGGGATGCGGGCCATGGACCGGCATGACGACCGGCGCTCGGTGCTCGGCGTGCTCAACGCGGCACTGGGCGGCGGAATGAGTTCACGGCTGTTCCAGCAGGTCCGCGAACAGCGCGGGCTGGCTTACTCGGTGTACTCCTCGGTGGCCTGCTACTCCGACACCGGGAGCCTGTCGATCTATGCTGGCTGCTCCCCGCAGCGACTGGGCGAGGTAGCGGCGGTGGTGGGTGACGTGCTGTCCTCGATGGCTCGCGACGGCCTGTCCGATGCCGAGCTGGCCCGCGGCAAGGGGCAGCTGCGCGGCGGGCTGGTGCTGGGCCTGGAGGAGCCTGGTTCCTGGATGACCCGGATCGGCAAGGCCGAACTACACCACGGTGAGCACCGCACCGTCACCGAGGAGCTACGACGGATCGACGCGGTGACCGCCGACCAGGTTGCCGAGCTCGCCCGGGAGTTCCTGCGCCGGCCGGTCACCGCCGCCGTGGTGGGCCCCTACCCGCACGCTGAGGACCTGCCCGACGAGATCGCGGAGTTGACTGCATGACCTCCGAGGAGCTGACCACCTCCGCTCCGGACCGCTCAGCGGAGAACCCGATCCGGGTCGGCGTCCTCGGGGCGCGCGGCCGGGTGGGCACCGAGGTGTGCAAGGCCGTGGACGCCGCCGCGGACATGGAACTCGTTGCGATGGTCGACGCGGGTGACTGGATGTTCAACGTCGCTGACGCGGGCGCCGAGGTGGTCGTCGATTTCACCCACCCCGACGTGGTGATGGACAACGTCCGGTTCTGCGTGGATCAGGGCATTCACGCCGTCGTGGGCACCACCGGTTTCGACGATGCCCGGCTTGCTCAGGTCCGCGAGTGGCTCGCGCCCAAGCCCGACCTCGGGGTGCTGATTGCCCCCAACTTCGCCATCGGGGCGATCCTCTCGATGCGTTTCGCCGCGATGGCTGCCCGGTTCTATGAATCGGTGGAGGTCGTCGAGCTGCACCACCCGCGCAAGGTCGACGCCCCTTCCGGCACCGCAGCCCGCACCGTGGCGCTCATCACGGCCGCCCGGGCCAGGGCCGGGATGGGGCCGCCGCCGGATGCCACCACCCAGTCCCTGCCTGGGGCCCGGGGCGCCGAGATCGACGGGGTGCGGGTGCACGCGGTGCGGCTGGCTGGGCTGGTCGCCCATCAGGAGGTGTTGTTGGGCACCGAGGGTGAGACGCTGACCATCCGGCATGACACGCTGGACCGCTCGTCGTTCATGCCCGGCGTCCTACTCGCTGTCCGCTCAGTACTAGCCCTTCCCGGCCTCACCATAGGCCTGGAACCCCTGCTCGACCTGTAATCCCGCCCCGCCCCGCTCCGTCGGATCGCCATTCGGAGCCGAATTGTGATTCTGTGCCCGCCTAGACCGCCATTCGGAGCCGAATCGCGGTCTTAAGTGCGGCGATCGAGCGCGGCGCGGACTGTGTGGACCATGCGGGCGGGGTCGTGTAGCAGCTTGGCGGTCACGAAGACGATCTCCCAACCTGCGGCCTGGATCCGGTTGAGCCGATCCCGATCCCGATTGAGCGCCCACAGCTCGCCGTCGCGCCAGGAGCCGTCGTACTCCACCGCGACCTTGGGCTCCGGGAAGGCCAGGTCGGTCCGGGCGAGTCGGCCGTGCGAGTCCTCGATCCAGTACTGCGGCTCAGGGTGCAGGCCGTCTAGCACGAGCCACACTCGGACCCGCGACTCCGGACGTGATTCAGCCCGAGGATCAGCGAGCTGTACAGCGCGACGGGCCAGCACGATGCCCTTGTCCGAGCGCCGCTCAACCATCGCCGTGACCTGCGGCAAGGTAACCAGACCGTGCCGCAGCACGGCGTCGAGGTCGGCGACGGCGTCTGGCAGCGGTCGGTCGAGCAGCAGGTCGAGGGTCATCCGCAGCGGAGTTGCGACGGCGACCTCGGACCACGGCGTGCACTCGTCAGGCTGGACGAGGGTTCGCCGCACATCCAGGCCGGCGCGCCGGGCAATGCGGGTGCGGTCGGGGACCACGACGTGGACGCAATCCTGGGCGCGGGCCAGCTGCACACCCCAGAGGTTGGCCGCTGACTTACCGGTAATCACCGTTTCAGGTGGTAGTGCCAGCGCTGCGGCTGCGCAGCGCAGCTCGTGTGTGATTGGTTTACTCGCGAGCGCGTACACGCCCTGGAACAGCCGCCGTACCGTCGGTCCTCGCAATTGGCTGCGGGTCAGTGCGCCCGCGAGCACCGCATCGGTGCCCCTGAAGACCGGCACCGGATCCCCAAGTTTGATCTCTCTCGCCATAAACCGAACTGTGCCCCCACAGCGCCTCACCGACAAACACCCATCCACAGGGCCTCCGACTTATCCACAGCCTGGCACCCCATTTTCACCATTCGGCTCCGAATGGCGGGAGCGGACGTGCGCGAAAGCGCTATTCGGCTCCGAATGGCGGGCAGGGTCAGCGCAGCGCGAGGTTGAGGGGGCCGGTGAGGCGGATTTCGCGTAGGGGCTGACCGGCGGCGTCGAGGGTGCGTATGGTGCCGTCTGAGTTCCAGCCTGCGCGGCGGTAGAAGTTCAGCGAGGCGGGGTCTTCGGTGGGCACCCAGACGATCCCCCGGGTGGCACCGGCATCGCGCAGCACCGCTGCGGCCGCGGCGAGCAGCCGGCCGCCGTGGCCGCGGCGCCCCCACCTCGGCTCCACCAGCAGGGTGCTCACCAGGACGGTGTGCGCCGCGTCGGCGGGGAGCGTGCCGTTGGCGGCGGCCACCTCCTCCTCAGGCGCCGGACCGGCCACCACGAACCCGACCGGATGGTCGCCCTCGGTGGCGATCAGCACCGTGGCCCCCCCTTCCACGGTGTCGGCCCAGACCTGCTGCACCTGGGGCGTGTCCAGCCCATCGAGGGTCCCGGGCGGCAACAGCTCGGAGTAGGCCGCCCGCCAGGTCGCGCGGTGCAGGGCGGCGAGCACGGGAGCATCCGCCGGCGTTGCGGCGCGCACCTGGGCCAGTGCCATGGCATCACGGTATCGAGATCGGCCAACGGTGAATTGTCGGTGCCGGCTGGCAGCATCGGTGACCATGCAGACCATCGGATCAGCCGCCGCGCGGCGCACAGCATTAGCCGCGCAGGGTTTCGCCGACCCGCGCCCCGTCGGGCCGGTGACCCGGCGGCACCTGCTGCGGGTGTTGGACCGGATCCGGCTGCTGCAGCTGGACTCGGTGAACGTGCTGGCCCGGGCGCACTACCTGCCGGTGTTCAGCCGGTTGGGTCCCTACCCGAAGGAGCTGCTCGACGTCGCGGCCTGGGCGCCCAGGCCGCGCTGTCCTCGCCTCCTGGTGGAGTACTGGGCGCATGAGGCGAGCCTGGTCCCTGTGCAGGATTGGCCGCTGCTGCATTCAGGGGCCAAGAAGCCGGGCTGGTGGCAGCAGTACGGGGCGCTGGCCGCCCGAGTGCCGGAGTTGGTCTCGGCCGTGCTGGCGGCGGTGCAGGAGCGGGGCCCGGTCGGTGCGGGCACCCTCGAGCGGGAGTTGGGTGGCGGGGCCAGGCCATCGCCGGGCTCGTGGTGGAACCGGACGGACACTAAACGGATCTGCGAGTGGCTGTTCGGCATTGGTGAGCTCACCACCGGCACCCGGCGCGGATTCGAGCGGCTCTACGACCTGCCCGAACGGGTGCTGCCTGCCGATGTGCTCGGCCGCCGGGTCGGCGCTGAGGAGGGAGCCCGTGAGCTGATCGCCCGGGCCGCCGCCGCACTGGGCGTGGCCACCGAGCCTGACCTGCGGGACTACTACCGGCTGCGACCGGAACGCAGCAGGCAGGCGGTCGCGGAGTTGGTGGAGGCCGGGGAGCTGGAACCGGTGCTGGTCCGAGGCTGGCCGGCCCCGGCCTACCGGCACCGCGACGCCCGCACGCCAGCCCGGATCACCGGTGCCGCGCTGCTGTGCCCGTTCGATCCGCTGATCTGGGACCGGGCCCGCACCGAGCGGTTGTTCGGTTTTCGCTACCGGATCGAGATCTACGTCCCGGAGCATCGGCGCAGCCACGGCTACTACGTGTTTCCGTTCCTGCTGGACGGGGAGCTGGTTGCCCGGGTAGACCTCAAGGCCGACCGCGCGGCCGGGGTGCTGCGGGTGCCGGGCGCTTTCGTCGAGCCCGGGATTGCCGACACCTCGCGAGTGGTCGCCGAACTCGCCAGCGCGCTGCGGGAGATGGCCGAGTGGCTGGAGCTGGACGGGATCGTGATGGGGCAGCGAGGTGACCTGGCTGCGGCCCTAGGCGCTGCGACGATGCCCGGTGGTGGCGCTGTCAGGAGGGTGCCGCGGTGACCAGCGCGTCGCCCGATCCGGTCCGGCCCCGCACCCGCAGCGGGACGTCGCCCTCGGTGGGCGGTCCGCCGACCGGTAGGTCGCTGCGCGCGCAGCCGGAGCCGGAGCTGACGTCCAGCTCCGCCCGGACGCCCGGGTGGATCCCCACCCGCAACTGCCCCGAACCGGTAGTGAGCTCGAGGCCGCCGGCGCAGGCGTCGACCACGGTGAGGTCGCCGCTGCCGGTGCGGGCACTCATGTCGTGCGTGACAGCGCCAAGTCGGACGTCGCCGGAACCGGTCTGCACGGTGCCTGCGCCGCCATCGCCTGCAGCGCCCTCTATCGAGATCACCTCGACCTGCCCGGAGCCGGTCCGCACCCGCAGCCTGCCCAGCACCGATCCCAGGCGCACATCGCCTGAGCCGGTCCGGACGTCGGTCGCGCCGGTGCATCGTTGCGCGCGGACCTGTCCCGAGCCGGTGGAGGCGTCGAGCCGATCGGCCACGCCGTCGACGGTGATGTCCGCCGAGCCGCTGCGGGCGGTGATCGACGAGCCAGCCGGAGCGCTGATCAGGATTGTCAGCGGCACGGTGCGCAGCGGGAAGTCTCGCGGGCTGCGCACGGTGAGCCGCTGCCCGGTGAAGTCGATCACCGTGCGGCGTACGGCCTCAGCGGCCAGCTCCGCCGGTGGTGCGCTCCCGGTCTGCTCGCCCAGCCAGCTTAGGAGGCCGGAGATCCCGGCGGTCCATGGCGGCTGACTGACTGGGTCGGCGCGGACCTGCACGGCCACCCCAGGACCACCAGTGCCTTCCGAAAGCTGGATGTCCAGCCGTCCGCTGTCGAGTTCGACGGAGACGTCGATTGGTCCCGCACACTCGAAGTCCTGCTTCCGAACCACCGGCACGGTGGTGTCGTCGCGCTCCATGATTCCTCCTCAGCGACGTTGCTCAGCCCTGGACCCAGCCCTGGACCCGATTGCGACTGCGGCGGTCATCCCGGGCCCAGCGGGACTCGTTCCACGGCTCACCGCGCAACGCGCCCGCAACGGCCTGCGAGACCCACGTGTTGAGCGAGACGCCCTGCTCGGCGGCGGCGCGCTCGGCCTGGTTCTTGACCTGGTCGATCAGCCTCAGAGTCATCCGCCTGATGTCGCCGCCGGCGTCACCGAGGGGGACTGCGCCGGGCTCGTGGGGCGGTGGCGGGGCATCGGCACGCGGTCCGGCGTCAGATGGCGAGCTCACCGCGACCCGCACGTCACGGCCGTCGAGTCGCACCTCGACCACGCGGTCATCCAGCGCTGCGGTCACTTCCGCAGCGAGGTCAGACAGCGCATTCATGATTGCCAGGCGGGCTGCGGGCTCCAGTGCAACGCTCAGCACGGCTGCGGTGCGCCGGGTCTGCTCGTCGCCCGCCGACGCCGCGGCGGTGAGATCCTCGCGGAGCTGGCTGAGATAAGGCGTCAGATCCATGACGTCAACTATGGCGTCATGGATGACGTCAGTCAAGACGTCACTGATGCGTGGTTAGGCTGGGCGCGCTCGGCTGGGGGCGCTCGGAGCCGGGCCCGTGTGAGAGGAGTGGTGCGCCGTGAGCCAACCTGGCGGAGTCGACACCGCCGCAGCCGTGAGCACCGTGGGGTTGCGGGTCCAGCTGGTCGCCAAGACCGAGTTCTTCCCGCCGGCCGATGTGCCGTGGTCCACCGACGCCGACGGCGGGCAGGCACTCGCCGAGTTCGCCGGCCGGGCTTGTTACCAGTCCTGGCGCAAGCCCAACCCGGCGACCGCCACGAATGCCGGCTACCTGAGACATATCCTCGAAGTCGGTCACCTCTCGGTGCTCGAGCACGGCACGGTCAGCTTCTACGTCACCGGGGTATCCCGGTCACTGACTCACGAGTTGATCCGGCACCGGCACTTGTCCTACTCCCAGTTGTCCCAGCGCTACGTTCCCGAGCGGGACGCTGCCATGGTCGAGCCGCAGGTCATTGCCGACGACCCCGAGCTGCACGAGCGGTTCCACATCGCGGTCAGGGCCAGCCAGCAGGCCTACAACGACCTGCTGGCCGGGCTGGAGGAGCGCTTCGCCGGCGAGCCGAATGCCACGCAGCGCCGCAAGCAAGCCCGTCAGGCGGCGCGCTCGGTGCTGCCCAACGCCACCGAGACCCGCATCGTGGTCACCGGCAATTACCGGGCCTGGCGGCACTTCATCGCGATGCGTGCCACCGAGCACGCCGACGTGGAGATCCGCGCGCTGGCGGTGGAGTGCCTGCGCCAGCTGCACAAGGCGGCACCCAACGCCTTCAGCGACTTCGAGATCTCCGTCTTGCCGGACGGGACGGAGATCGCCTCCAGCCCGTTCGTGTCCGAGGGTTGACTCCAGTGAGGTGACGATGGGGGAGAACACTGCCGCGGCCACTGAGCGGCACGAGTTGTGCGATCTGATGGCTCAGGTGGGCCCGGACGCCCCGACACTGTGCGAGGGGTGGACGACCCGGGACCTGGCGGCGCATCTGGTGCTCCGGGAGGGCCGACCGGACGCGGCCGGGGGCATCCTGCTGCCGGCGCTGGCCCGTTACACCGCTTGGGTGCAGTCGAGCATTGCCCAACGGCCCTGGCCGGAACTCGTTGACCTGGTCCGTAGCGGGCCGCCGTGGTGGTCGCCGTATAGCCTGCCCGGGCTGGGTGACAAGATCAACACAATGGAGTTCTTCGTTCACCACGAGGACGTGCGCCGGGCCGCAACGGGGTGGGAACCGCGACCGGCCGACCCGCGCCGCGCCGGGGTGCTCTGGGATCTGCTGTGCCGGGGGGCCCGGATGTTGTACCGGAATTCGCCGGTCGGCGTCGTGTTGCGCACCCCGGACGGGTCCGAGCGTATCGCCCGGCACGGTGCACGCTCGGTCACCGTGATCGGTTCGCCCGAGGAGCTGACGCTCCATGCCTTCGGCCGCGACGAGGCGATTGTCGAGATGGAGGGAAACCAGGTGGACGTGGCCAGCCTGCAGGGTAGCCAGCGAGGATTGTAGGCAGACCAACCCACCCAGGCGCACGAGTGTTCTGGGGCCGACCGGTAGCGTCTGCGCACATGAGTACTGCGCCGACCTCGACGTCCGGGCGGCCCTTCGGTCGGGTGCTCACCGCCATGGTCACCCCGTTCACTGCCCAGGGGCAGTTGGATCTCGATACCGCTCAGAAGCTCGCCCACCAGCTGGTGGAGCGGGGTTGCGACGGGCTGGTGGTCAACGGCACCACAGGCGAGTCGCCGACCACCACTGACACCGAGAAGGGGGAGCTGGTGCGGGCGGTGGTGCAGGCAGTGGGGGGCCGGGCGGCTGTGGTGGCCGGCGCGGGGACCTACGACACCGCGCACAGCGTGCAGCTGGCCCGGCAGGCGGCGCAGGCCGGCGCGCACGGCCTGCTGATAGTGACCCCGTACTACTCGCGCCCGCCACAGGCCGGGCTAATCGCGCACTTCACCGCGGTCGCTGACGCCACCGATCTGCCGGTGATGCTCTATGACATCCCGCCCCGCTCCCTCGTGCCGATCGCCATCGACACCCTTTACCAGCTCGCCGAGCACCCACGGATCGTCGCGGTCAAGGATGCCAAGGGAGACTTCGGTGGCGGCGCGAAGATCATCGCCACTACCGACCTGGCCTACTACTGCGGGGACGACGTGCTCAACCTGCCGTGGCTGTCGGTGGGTGCGGTGGGGTTCGTCAGCGTGATCGGCAACGTGGTGGCCGACCGGCTCCGAACCATGATCACTGCGTTTGAGGCGGGCGAGGTGGGCACGGCACGGGACGTGCACGCCGCCACCCTTGCGCTGATCCGGGCCTTATGCATGGTCGGCGGGGTAGCTTTCGGGAAGGCTGCACTGCGCCTGACCGGGCTCGATGTCGGTGACCCCCGGCTGCCGCAGGTCGCCGCCGACTCCGACCAGGTCACGGCGATCGCTGCGGCGCTGGCTGAGGCCCGGGTGCTCGCGTGAGCGCCGTCCCCACCACCGCCCCACCGCCGCTGGCAGACGGTGGCCTGCGCACGGTCGCCCTCGGCGGCATCGGGGAGATCGGCCGCAACATGACCGTCTTCGAGCACGCCGGCCGGCTGCTCGTGGTGGACTGCGGGGTGCTGTTCCCCGAGGATGACGCGCCCGGGGTCGACCTGATCCTGCCCGACTTCCGGGCGATCGAGCAGCGGCTCGACGACATCGAGGCGTTGGTGCTCACCCACGGGCACGAGGACCACATCGGTGCTGTGCCGTTCCTGCTCCGGCTCCGGCCCGACCTGCCAGTGGTGGGCTCTGAGTTCACTCTCGCGCTGGTCGCCGAGAAGTGCCGCGAGCACCACCAGAAGCCGCAGCTGGTGCAGGTCGCGGCGGGCTCCCGGCACGGCTGTGGGCCGTTCGACTGCGAGTTCTTCGCGGTGAACCACTCCATCCCCGACGCGCTGGCGGTGGCCATCCGCACCCCGGCCGGTCTGGTGCTGCACACCGGCGACGTCAAGCTCGACCAGCTACCGCTGGATGGCCGGCTGACCGATCTCGCCGGGTTCTCCCGGCTCGGCGACGAGGGGGTGGATCTGCTACTGATCGACTCCACCAACGCCGAGGTGCCCGGATTCGTCACCCCGGAACGGGACATCGGCCCGGTGCTGGACTCGGTGATCGGGAAGGTGACCCAGCGGGTCATCGTGGCCTGCTTCGCCAGCCATGTGCACCGGGTCCAGCAGGTGCTGGATGTGGCCGTTGCGCACGGACGCAAGGTGGTACTGGTGGGCAGGTCGATGGTGCGCAATATGGGTGTCGCGGCCGATCTCGGGCTGCTCCGGGTCCCGCCGGGCCTGCTGGTGGACCTCGATGAGGCGCTGGCGATGCCCGAGCACCGGGTGCTGTTCGTCTCCACCGGCTCGCAGGGCGAACCACTGTCGGCGCTGACCCGGATGGCTCGTGGCGAGCACCGGCAGATCCGGATCCGCTCCGGGGACACCGTCGTGCTGGCCAGTTCGCTCATCCCGGGCAACGAGACCGCGGTGTTCCGGGTGGTCAACGGGCTGACCCGGCTGGGCGCCGCGGTCGTGCACCAGGGCACCGCGAAGGTGCACGTGTCGGGGCATGCGCCGGCCGGGGAGCTGCTGTTTCTCTACAACGCGATCCGCCCCGCCAATGTCATGCCGGTGCACGGCGAATGGCGGCACCTGCGGGCCAACGCGGCCCTCGCGGTCCGTACCGGGGTGCCGCCGGAGCGGGTGGTGATCGCCGAGGATGGCGTGGTGGTGGACCTGGTGGATGGCCGGGCGGAGATCACCGGGCGGGTCGAGGTGGGGCAGGTCTACGTGGACGGGCTGTCGGTCGGCGACGTGGGGGAGTCGACGCTGTCCGACCGGCTGATCCTCGGCGAGGATGGGTTCATCGCGATCACCGTGGTGGTCGTGTCGACGACCGGCCGGGCGGTGGCACCGCCGACGATCTCGGGCCGGGGGTTCTCTGATGACCCGAAGGTGCTCGACGGCGTCGTGCCACTGGTGGAGATGGAGCTGGCCCGCACCGAAGCGGAGGGGATCACCGACACCCACCGGATCGCCCAGGCGGTGCGGCGCGTGGTGGGCAAATGGGTTGCCGACACCTACCGGCGCCGGCCGATGATCGTGCCTACCGTGCTGCCGGTCGGCTGAGACTCACTGCGCCGGACGCCACGGGCTGGGACGGCCCAGGGGACGGGTCGGGTCACCGTAGTGCGGCGGGCCGGGTTCGTCGGCCCGCAGCGGCACCAGTCCTGCGGTGATTGCCAGCATGATCCTGGCGTGCGCCCGCATCGCGTCGCCGGGCCGTCCCGGGTGCAGCCCGGCCAGGTCGACCGGGGGGCCGACGTGCACCCGGAAGCGGACCCGGTGCCGGACGCGCACGGCACGCAGCCAGACCATGGTCAACCTGATCAGATCCGGTAGGCTGCGCACCGGCGGGGTGACCGCCGGGATCACCTCATGCGCTCCCCACTGGGCCAGTGGCAGCACCGGCAGTTCGGTCGCCAGGGCCAGCCGGGCAAGCCCGGTCTGGCCACGGTCCGGCCACAAGTCGGGGTCGGCGCTGATTCGACCCTCGGGATAGATCAGTACCGGCCGGCCGGAGCCGAGCTGCGGCAGCAGTGCGGTCCCCCGCACCGCACAGCCGGCAGCAAGCGGGTCCACCCGCAGGTGCCCGCCCCGCCGCAGCAGCCAGCCGATCAGCGGGGTGTCGAACAGCCCACCGTTGATGACGAACCGGGGTGCAACACCGATCCGGTGGCAGGCCGCCAGCAGCACAGCTGCGTCGAACACCCCGATGTGGTTAGCGGCGAGCAGAAACGGGCGGCCACGCAGCGACTCGGGCAGTGCGCCGGACACCTCGAGGCTGCCGGTCAAGGCGGTGACCAGGCGACCGACCGCGATCAGCAGCCGGGCCGCCAGCGAGATACGTGGCCGTGCCGTGCTCCGGCGTGTCGCAGCTGCTGCGACACCCTTCCAGGCGACCATGGCCACGTAGCATGACATGTCCGGGGAGGGACCACTACGAAAACGACAAAGGGGCGTTCCCGGAGTGCGGCGAGCAGGCCGCGCTCGAGGTCGAACGCGCAGCGACCGGTTCGGCGTCCAGCGCCCCTCAGGGGCCGACGCCGGACGCAGAGCCGCATCGTGGGCCGGGGCTTGGCCGGCGTGTGGTCCCTGCTGGCCCGGGGCGCTGGCGGGCTCGTCAGGGCGTTGGGCCGGACCCGTGAGCTCGAGCCCGCGCACCGCCGCGACGGCCTGGCGCTCGGCTTGGTGGCGTTTGCCGTGGTCACTGCCGCCGCCGTGTGGTGGACCGCTGGGGGGCCGGTCGGCACCGGTGTGCAGCACGCCTTGCGGGCCATGGTCGGTACCGCGTCGCTGGGGCTACCGGTGGTGCTCGCCGCAGTCGCAGTGGCCCTGATGCGCACCGAGTCCGACCCGGCGGCCCGGCCCCGTCGCACTGTCGGCACCCTGCTGCTGACGCTAGGGACACTTGGCCTGTGGCACCTGGCCGCTGGCGCGCCCGCCGATACGGTGGGACGGTCTCACGCCGCCGGCGCCATCGGGTTCCTGGTCGCTGACCCCTTGGCCGACGGGTTCACCGTCTGGGTGGCGGTGCCGCTGCTGACGTTGCTGGCCGGCTACGGGCTGCTGGTGCTGACCGGAACCGCGGTCCGTGCGGTGCCCCACCGGATCCGCAGGCTGTTCGGAGCGCAGTATCCGGATTCAGATCAGGAACCCGGCTCCGATGCCGCCGGCTCCGATGCCACCGTGACCGGCACCGATCCCGCCACCACCCGGCTGCGCCGGCCCGCCCGGCGCCGGCAGGCCGCGCAGACGGCGAAGGTTTTCGCCGAGGAGCAGCCGCCGATCCCGCCACCGGCTCAACCCGCGGCGCAACCGAAGCCCGCCGCTGTGCCGGTCGAGGGGCCGCTCGATGGCAAGCCCAGCCCGCAGCCTTCCAGCCATCGGGTGGTCGAGGGTGACTACCGGCTACCTCCGCCCGATCTGCTGCTCAAGGGCGCCCCGCCGAAAGCCCGCAGCAAGGCCAACGACTCGATGATCGAGGCCATCAACGGCGTGCTTGACCAGTTCTCGGTGGATGCCCAGGTCACCGGGTTCACCCGAGGCCCGACCGTCACCCGCTACGAGGTGGAGGTGGGGCTCGGGGTGAAGGTAGAGAAGATCACCCAGCTGACCCGCAACATCGCCTACGCGGTGGCCACCGACAACCTGCGGCTGCTGGCTCCGATCCCGGGCAAGTCCGCGGTCGGTATCGAGGTGCCCAACAGCGACCGGGAGACGGTGCGGCTGGGTGATGTGCTGCGCTCCTCGACGTCCAGCCGCGATCAGCACCCCATGGTGATCGGGCTGGGCAAGGACATCGAGGGCCATTTCGTCACCGCGAACCTGGCCAAGATGCCGCACCTGCTGGTGGCTGGCTCTACCGGCTCGGGCAAGTCGAGCTTCGTGAACTCGATGCTCGTCTCGCTGCTGGCCCGGGCTACCCCCGACGAGGTCCGGATGATCCTCATCGACCCGAAGATGGTGGAGCTCACCCCCTACGAGGGCGTCCCGCACCTGATCACGCCCATCATCACGCAGCCGAAGAAGGCGGCTGCGGCGCTGGCCTGGCTGGTGGACGAGATGGAACAGCGCTACCAGGACATGCAGGTCAGCCGGGTGCGCCACATCGATGATTTCAATGCGAAGGTGAGATCCGGCGAGATCCAGGCGCCACCGGGCTCGCAGCGCGAGTACCGCCCCTACCCCTACATCATGGCAATCGTCGACGAGCTGGCTGACCTGATGATGACCGCCCCGCGGGACGTCGAGGATGCCGTCGTCCGGATCACCCAGAAGGCCCGGGCAGCGGGGATCCACCTCGTGCTGGCCACTCAGCGACCCAGCGTCGACGTGGTCACCGGACTGATCAAGACCAACGTGCCGTCCCGGCTGGCCTTCGCGACCTCCTCGCTGACCGACAGCCGGGTGATCCTGGACCAACCCGGCGCGGAGAAGTTGATCGGCATGGGCGACGGGCTCTACCTACCGATGGGTGCCTCCAAGCCGGTGCGCATCCAGGGGGCGTACGTCGGTGACGACGAGATTGCCAAGGTCGTCGACTTCACCAAGAACCAGGCCACCCCGGAGTACACCGAGGGGGTCACCGCAGCCAAGGCGGGTGAGCAGCGGGAGATCGACCCGGATATCGGCGATGATCTCGACGTGTTAATGCAGGCCGCCGAGCTCGTCGTGACCAGCCAGTTCGGCTCGACCTCCATGCTGCAGCGCAAGCTGCGGGTCGGCTTCGCCAAAGCGGGCCGGTTGATGGACCTGCTGGAGAGCCGGGGTGTGGTCGGCCCCTCGGAAGGATCCAAGGCGCGCGACGTGCTGGCCAAGCCCGAGGAGCTCGACGGCCTGCTGTACTCGATCCGCGGCGGCGATCCCGCGGACGGTGGAGCAGACTGATCCAGGTCACAACTCCAGCAGCATGCGGGTGTTGCCCAGCGTGTTGGGCTTGACGTAGGGCAGGTCGAGGAACTCCGCGACTCCTTCGTCGTGCGAGCGGCGTATCTCGTCGTAGACCTCCGCAGTCACCGGGGCCCCGTTGATGGCCCGGAACCCGTGCTGAGCGAAGAAGCACTCCTCGAAGGTCAACACGAAGATCCGGCGCAGCCCCAGCGCCCGCCCGTGCTCGACTAACTGGGCAACCAGCGCGTGGCCCAACCCCTGGCCCACGGCGTCCGGGTGCACGGCCAGGGTGCGGATCTCGGCCAGGTCCTCCCAGAGCACATGCAGTGCACCGCAGCCCAGTATCGAAGCGTCCCGTTCGGCCACCCAGAACTCCTGGACGTCCTCGTAGAGCGTCACGAGCTGTTTGGCCAGCAGCACCACACCGGCGTAGCAGTCCACCAGATCCTTGATCTTGCGGACGTCTCCGACCCTCGCCCGGCGCACGGTGAGCGGAGGAGGCACGCACGAGAACCTATCGGTGCTTCTGAAATGCT
>DATHTJ010000256.1:0-1719 GCA_035463315.1 Pseudonocardiaceae bacterium | reverse complement strand
TAGGCGCACTGGGTGAGGTAACCGCCGGAGGTGTGCAGGATGCCCTTGGGTTTTCCGGTGGTGCCCGAGGTGTAGAGGATGAACAGCGGGTGCTCGCTGTCGAACGCCTCGGGGGTGTGCTGGTCGGACTGGTCATCCACCAGCTCGTGCCACCACAGGTCACGGCCCTCGGTCCAGTCGACGTCGACGTCGGTCCGCTTGACCACGACCACGTGGCGCACCGTCGAGGCATCCCTGAGCGCCTCGTCGGCGTTGGCCTTCAAGGGTCCCGCCTTGCCCCGCCGGTACTGGCCATCGGCGGTGATCACCAGTTTGGCCTGCGCGTCGTTGACCCGCTGGCGCAGCGACTCAGCGGAGAAGCCGCCGAACACCACGCTGTGCGGCATGCCCAGCCGGGCACAGGCGAGCATGGCGAAGACCGCCTCGGGAATCATCGGGAGCTGGATGGCCACCCGGTCCCCGATCTGCAGGCCCAGCGAGAGCAGCGCGTTGGCGGTCTTGCACACCTCGCGCTGCAGATCGGCGTAGGTGATGGTGCGGGTGTCGCCCGGCTCGCCCTCCCAGTGGAAGGCGACCTGCGCGCCGTGGCCGTCCTCGACGTGCCGGTCGACGCAGTTGTAGGCGACGTTGAGCCTGCCGCCGACGAACCACCTCGCGAACGGGGCATCTGACCACTCGAGGACCTGCCCGAAGTCGGTATGCCAGTGCAGCCGGTGGGCCTGCTGCGCCCAGAATGCCTCGCGGTCGGCGTCGGCTTGGTCATAGAGCGCGGCAGTGGCGTTCGCTTGCGCGGCGAACTCGATGCTGGGGGGAAACGTGCGGCTCTCGCTGAGCAGGTTGTCGAGTCTTTGGCCGGCATCGCCCATTGTGTGCGGACCTCCTGGTCGCGTTCATCGCAGTCACCGCTGACGGTAATCTCCCCCTGACCCCAGGGCTACCGCTCCCCGAACTCCGCGGCAATCACCCATCACCGTGTGCCCGGCGGGCGAGCGCCACGTACTCGCGCTCCGGATCCTTCACCAGCGCGTGGATTGTCGTCACCACCGGGCACGGCCACGCCGACGAGCAGACCCGGCACTCGCCACTGGGTGTCACCTGGTGCTCCATCAGCAGCCCGCGGATGACGACCACCAGGTCGGGGATCAGCTTGCGGGCTGTGTCGATATCCTCGCTGGACCATTCGTCATCCTTGATCGCCAGGGATTCTGCCTCGCTCAGATGAGCGTAGAGATCCATGCGAACCAGGGAGAACGCGTCGGCGAGCACAGGTGAGATCGGGTCCATCGGGTACCTCCTCACGGTTGCGCGGGATCCGCTACCCCGCCGACGAGCAGGCAAACCGGTTGACCCCGTGGCACGCAATACCCAGTTCGGCGAGGAGGTGAACGGCCGCTGCGGAATCTGTCGGCAGACAGGTCTAAGGTCGCCGCGGGAGGTCATCATGCACGATCGTGAACCGACAATCCGCAGCCGGGAACTCGGCGAGGCACTGCGCCGGGCGATGGAGCACGCCGGGCTGACCGGCAAGGAGGCTGCGAAGCTACTCGACTGGTCACCGAGCTGGGTGTCCCGGCTGCTGTCGGGCAAGCGCCACGCCACCGCGGTGCACGTGTCGGCATTCCTGGCTGTATGCCAGGTGACGGGCGCAGAGCGGGACCGGTTGCTCGCGCTCTGCGAGGAGCAACACACCCCGGGCTGGTTCCAGCAACACGGTTCCCG
>DATHTJ010000255.1:0-11535 GCA_035463315.1 Pseudonocardiaceae bacterium | reverse complement strand
GAACAGGCCCTTGCGTTCGGCCGCGGCCAGCACCGGCGCGGCCACCATCCGCTCCAACAGCCCAGCACTCAGCGGCTCGCCGAAGGCGAGGAGCTCCACCAGATCCCGTTCCTCGGCGTCGAGCTCACCCAGGCCGGCCTCAACCAGCTCGACCAACCGCGGCGCGGCGGTGATCGGCCCGTCCCAGTGCCACACCCCCGCCGCCATGGACAACGCGCCGCTAGCTAACCCACCCAGGATCAGCTCACGCAGAAACAGTGGGTTTCCCTGGGTGAGCCGCCACAGCCTGTCCAACGTCGTCCCGTCGACCTGACCCTGCAGACCGCAGGCGATCAGTGCGTCGGCCTCCTCACGGTCCAGCGGTTGCACCTCCAGACGCTCGGCCAACCCGTCCTTCCACAACGCGACCACCGGATCGGGCGTCGCCGGAGCCCCAGTGCGGATCGTCACCACCACGAACCCCTCAGCCCGCAGGGCAAGCTGATGCACCAACGTTGCCGAAGCGGCGTCGAGCAGGTGCGCGTTATCAACCCCCAACGCCAACGGACCGCCGCCTGCCCCCCGCACGAGGTCCGCAGCGGCCCGGCGATACAGCTCCAGCCGGTTCTCGCCGGCCTCGTCCACGGCCGGCAGCAGGGGTGCGAGGGCACCGAACGGGATCGAGGCGGCCGCCTCGGTTGCCACCGCCCAGCGGACAACCCACCCCTTCGCCTCGGCCGCCGTAAGCGCCTCTCTGGCCAGCCGGGTCTTCCCCACTCCCGCCGCACCGGCCAGCACTACCCCAGTCGTACCCGGTGCGCCGAGGGCGTCGTCCACCCACGCCAACTCTTCCCGCCGCCCCACCAACGGCCACTTCACGTCCACCGGTAACAACCCCTGCCGCCCCGCAGATTTTGGGTCAGTCATAGGACAGAGCAATCGTGAGATCGTCGTGATACGCCTAGACTGCGAAGACTGCGGTCACGTGGCTCGTTGCCGGGCTCGAGTTCGACTCGCGGGCACTACGCCCTCTCCTGCGACCGCCGCTGAAAGCAACGGCGCTGCTGTCCCGCTAGCGGCATTTGCCACCGGTCGACCCGCAGCAAGTCCGGGCCGACCTCGATGACCTCCGCGTGATCGCCGTGCCACATCCTGACCACGTGCCGGAACAGCGGACCTGAGGGCTAGGGAAACCTTGGGTTGAAAGGCTCGGTGCCCAAGGCGAGCGAGACGGTGCCCAGGCCGCCGTGGGCGTTGAGGTAGGTCAGCTCTCTGGACAGATCGCCGACACCGTTGCTGCCGGGCAGCGGCGCCACCGCCAGGGTGCTGAGCACACCCAGTGCCTTGCCGTCGTTGGACAAGAAGGCGCTGCCCGAGTCGCCGGGGACGCCAGGCGAGACGGTGTAACAGTTGTGCGACCAGCCATCACCCTTGTCACCGACGCTGATCCCCGTCTTCGGAGACAGCTGGGTAAGCCCGCCCCGCAACGGCGAGTTGCCGTAGGTCAGTACCCGGTCGCCGACCGCGGTGGGGGTGGTGGTGATGCCGGTTGGCCCGCCGAAGTGCGGCACGCTCGGGTTGACCTTGCCGCGATCTGCCGGATCGATCTTGACCAGCGCGAAGTCGTTGAACGCGCAGGCGTTGGGGTCCTTCTCGTCGCGCTCGGCCATGGTGATCCACGAGCTGTACGCCAGCGTGCCCGGCTTGCTGGCTCCTTCGATGGTGACCGGTGTGCCCAGCGGCTTGCTCTCCGAGGTGCAGCCACTGGTCTCAGTCGCGGCGCCGGTACCGGCGCAGTGCGCGGCCTGCCCGATGAAGACGTCGGTTGCGTTGTAGAAGACGAAGTTGGAGGTGCACTGGCCGCCCTCGGTGTCGGTCATCACCCCGGGGTGGACGGCGGCCTGCGCGGCGGGTGCCCAGGTCGGGACCGCAGCCGCAGCGGTGCCGGCCCCCGGCAGCAGCACAGCCACCAAGGCCACCGCGGCGCCAGTCACGACGGTGACGATAGCGCGGCGGGGGCCATCCACAATGCGGTGGTGCATGCGAGCTTTCCTCTCGTTCGACCCCGACTCCAGATCCGTCACCATTCGCGGCACAGGGAGTGAGGGTATCCCGCTCGCCGTTCGCGGCCGCAGCGGCCCACAGCACTCGCGCGGGACCAAGCGGTGATTTTCGGTCAGGTCGGTATCAGCGAGGCCCCGGCGGATCTCTTTACCCACACCACACCTCACCCGCAGAAGGGAAGCTGTGATGCTCACGCACCGGTTCTGGGAGTTGACGGGCGAGCGAGCCATCAAGACGTTCGCGCAGAGCCTGATGGCGATCTTCAGCGCCGCCGGGGTGGGGCTACTTACCGCTCCGTGGACTACTGCGCTGTCCACCGCGGGCATGGCCGCGCTGCTGTCGGTGCTGATGTCGATGGCGTCGACGCAGGTGGGCGAGCCCAACTCACCCAGCCTGCTGTCCGCTGCCTCGTCGTCCCAGCAGACCTAGCGCGAGCCGGCTGTCGCGCGATGTGTCCAGGGATCGCGATGTGTCCGGGGATACTGAATGGTTTTTCTCCTGAGTGATGGCCCGCTGGCCGGGAAATGGAGACTCTCGTGATCGCTCGCCTGTCGTCACCGGTCGAGGACCTGAAAGATCATTACGAGGTGGTCGTAGTCGGCTCCGGCTATGGCGGGGCGATCGCCGCTTCCCGGCTGGCTCGCGCCGGCCGGCAGGTGTGCCTGCTGGAGCGGGGCAAGGAGCTGCAGCCGGGCGAGTACCCGGACACCGGTCCGGAAGCCGTGAAAGAGATACAGATCGACTCCCCTGGCGGCCACGTCGGGTCGCATACCGGCCTGTACGACATTCGGGTGAACGAGGACCTCAACGTCGTCATGGGATGTGGGTTGGGGGGCACATCGCTGATCAACGCCAATGTCAGCCTGCGGGCCGACCAGCGGGTCTTCGACGATCTGCGCTGGCCCGCGGCACTGCGCGCCGATCTGGGGACACGCCTGGAGGACGGCTACCGGCGCGCCGAGGAGATGCTCAAGCCCACGCCGCTACCGGATAGCGTGGCGGCCTTGCAGAAACTCGAGGCGCTGGCCGACTCGTCCACGGCGCTGCCCGGGCGGTTCAACCGGCTGCCGATCAACGTGACGTTCACCGACCACGTCAACCACGTCGGCGTCGAGCAGAAGGCGTGCACACTGTGCGGGGACTGCGTGTCCGGCTGCAACTACGCCGCCAAGAACACCGTTCTGATGAACTACCTGCCTGACGCGCGCAACCACGGCGCCACGATCTTCACCCGGGTCGCGGTCCGTTACGTGCAACGCAAAGACGACCGCTGGCTGGTGCATTACCAGGTGCTGGGCACCGGTCGGGAGCGCTTCGACGCGCCGCCGTTGGTGGTGAGCGCCGACATCGTCGTGCTCGCCGCGGGTGCCCTCGGCTCCACCGAGATCCTGCTGCGCTCTGCCGAGCACGGGTTGCCGCTTTCCGACCATGTCGGACACCGGATGACCGGAAACGGCGACGTCCTGGCTTTCAGCTACAACACCGACCACGAGGTGAACGGGATCGGGTGGGGCCATCGCAACAACGGCGAGATCGGGCCGGTCGGACCGTGCATCACCGGGATGATCGACAATCGCGACCAGGTCGACCTGGAGCAGGGAATGGTGATCGAGGAGGGCTCCATCCCCGGTGCGCTGGCGGACTACCTGCCGCCGGCCATGCTTGCCGTGGCCAGGGCCAGTGGCATCGACACCGATCCGGGCCTGCAGGATCGGATCGAGGAGCTCAGACGAGAGCTGGACAGCCTGGTACTGGGCTCCTATCAGGGCGCGGTCCGCAACACCCAGACCTACCTCGTCCAGTCACACGACGACGGGAACGGCCACGCCGTGCTCGAGGAGGACCGGCTGCGCATCCACTGGCCTGACGTGGGCGGTCAGCCCATCTTCGACCGGATCAGCGAGGCGCTGCAGCGCGCCACCGAGCCATTGGGCGGCACCTACCTGACGTCGCCAATCTGGAACAAGTTGCTGGGCGAGCAGCTGATCACCGTCCATCCGCTGGGTGGTTGTGTGATGGCCGAGGACGCCGAGCGGGGCGTGGTGAACCACAAGGGACAGGTCTTCGCGGGGACGGCGGGCAGCGCAGTTTATGAGGGTCTGTATGTGTCCGACAGCTCCGTGATACCCCGCCCGCTGGGGGTCAACCCGCTGCTCACGATTTCGGCTCTGGCCGAGCGCTGCTGCGCGCTGCTCACCCAGGACAGAGGCTGGGCCATCGACTACACACTGCCCTCAGTGCCGCCCAAGCCGGCACCGCCACGAGCGCTGGGTATCCAGTTCAGCGAGACCATGAAGGGCCACATCTCCACGGGGATTTCCGCTGAGATCTCCACCCAGATCACCGACGACTACCAGGCAGCCGCTGATCGCGGCAAAGCCGACGGCTCATCCTTCGCCTTCACCCTCACCATCATCAGCGACGACCTCGACCACATGCTGGCCGACCCGATGCACCAGGCGCGCATGATCGGCACCGTGAACGCCCCCGCGCTCTCACCCGATCCGATCACCGTGACCGAGGGGGTGTTCAACCTCTTCGTCGACGACCCCGAGCACGTTGACGGTCGCCAGATGCGCTACCGCATGAAGATGTCCACTGCGGAAGGTCGGCATTACTATTTCGTCGGGTTCAAGAGCATCCACAACGATCGCGGCCTGGACGTATGGCCCGACACCACGACCCTCTACGTCACGGTGTACGAGGGCGACAACGATGCCGGGCAGGTGGTCGCCAGGGGAATCCTGAGGATCCCCCCCGAGGACTTCATGACCCAACTCACCACGATGAGAGTGCTCAACGCCACCAGCACGCAGCAGCGGCTGGCGGCGACGGCGCGTTTCGGGCGGTTCTTCGCAGGCGCCCTGTTCGACGTCTTCGGTGGTGTGGTCCGACCGCTCACCAGGTTTGACTTGGCCGCTCCGGCGCGCAAGAAGCGGCCGCTGAGGGTGTGCCTCCCGGAGATCCATCCGTTCACCACCGACGACGGCGTGACGCTCCGGTTGACCCGTTACCGGGGCGGCTCGAAAGGCCCGGTCATCCTGTCCCACGGCCTAGGAGTCTCTAGCCGGATCTTCTCCATAGACACAATCGAGACCAACCTGCTCGAATTTCTCTACGCCCACGGCTATGACGTCTGGTTGCTCGACTTCCGGTCCAGCATCGAGCTGCCCGCATCAGCGCAACAATTTAATGCAGACGACGTAGCGCAGTACGACTACCCAGCTGCGGTTGCCAAGGTGCGCGAGGTCACGACGAGTCCTTCGGTGCAGATGATGGTCCACTGCTACGGGTCGACAACCTTCTTCATGGCGATGCTGGCCGGGCTGGAAGGAGTGCGATCGGTCGTCTCCTCGCAGGTCGCCACCCATCTAGCCTGCCCGCCTATGACCCGGCTCAAGTCGGGCCTGCACCTGCCCGCATTGCTCAACAAACTCGACGTCACATCCCTCACCGCGTACACCGACATCAACGCCAACTGGTTCAGCCGGCTGTACGATCGGTTCCTCGACGTTTTCCCCGACGACGAGGAAGAGGAATGCACGAGTGCGGTCTGCCATCGGATCACCTTCATGTACTCGCTTCTCTACGAGCACGATCAGCTCAACAACCCCACGCACAAGGCCCTGCATGAGATGTTCGGGATAGCCAACATCCATGAGCTGGACCACCTTGCCCTCATGGTCCGAGCTGGTAAGCTGCTGTCCGCTGACGGACAGGACGTCTACCTTCCCCACCTGGGTCGCCTCGCCATCCCGATCACCTTCATCCACGGCGCCGAGAACGCCTGTTTTCTCCCGGAAAGCACGGAGCAGACGATGGAGCTGTTGCGGCAGCACAACGACGCACACCTGTACCAGCGCCACGTCATCCCCGGCTACGGTCATATCGACTGCATGTTCGGCAAGCGTGCTGCTCACGACGTGTACCCCCTCATTCTCAAGCACCTAGAAGCGACCAGGTAGAGCGAAAGGAGCCAACCGTGGCTGCACCTGCTGGCGTGAGCCAGTCTTCCCGCCACAGCGAAGAAGGTGCTGGCTGGCAAAGCTGCTCCGGGCCGGGCACCTGGAAGGATGACGTGCCGGCGGGGACGAAGTCACTCTCCTGGCTACGCCCGCCGACACTGTGGCAATCGCGCAACGATATCATCGCGAGATTCATCGTCGACCCCACTGCAGCGGCTCGGACCCGGTGGGTCAAGTTGGCCCGCCAGCGCGCCCAAAAAGCAGGAGCACACTCGGACTTCGTTATCTCCCGCGCTGCAGGCGACACCGTTTCCGTGCTCATCATCGGGGATACCGGCGAGGGCGATAATTCTCAGTATGCCGTCGCAGGCGAGTTGGTCGACATGTCCAAGGACGCGGACTTCGCGGTCATCTGCAGCGACGTGATCTACCCCACCGGCGACCTCGACGACTACGGCCGCGCGTTCCACCACCCCTACCGAAACGTCAAGATACCCATCTATGCGGTGCCGGGAAACCACGATTGGTACGACGGCCTGCATGGCTTCATGCACTACTTCTGCAGGTTAGAGAATAACGAATACAAATCTGATTTTGGTCGCGGCCCGGCAGCTCTCCTGGCCCGCTGGCTGTGGCGCCGATCGCCACAGCCAGGCCCGCAGGCCAACCCAGCCACCAATGGACATGTTGTCGCAGAACGTCCGCCGCCCGACCCGCTCCAGCCAGCCCCATACTTCGCGATCGACGCAGGCCCGGTGCGGTTCGTCGGGATCGACTCCGGAATCACCGGTGAGATCGATGAGGATCAGTATCACTGGCTGAGGCGGGTTTCCCTGGATGCCGCCAAGCGCCCCAAGATCCTGATTACCGGTAAACCGATCTACGTCGACAACGAGCATCACCCGGGACGTGTCGAAGGGACGACGGAGACTGTCGACGACGTCGTCACCGACCCGCAGGCGAACTACGTGATGGCGATTGGTGGCGATATCCACAACTACCAGCGCTACCCGGTGACAGTGGCGGGCGGGCGTACGATCCAGTACGTCGTCAGCGGCGGGGGCGGCGCCTACATGCACGCCACCCACCGTATTCCACCGGTAAACATCAAGGGAGTCGACGAGTCAACATTCCGCTGCTACCCGCTGCGGCGTGACTCCCTGGCGCGCTTCTCGCAGGTGATCGACGAACGGCTGACCGGGGGTAGCGGAACGATCGCCATCGATGCGCCGGCGGCGGCCAGATACTACGAACAACAAGGTGTCACGACCGCCCGGTCCACCCGGCCCGCCGCAGAACTGCTCTCACTCGGCGAGAAAATCAAGACCGCAGTAATACACCGCATCCCGGCGGGCCGGCTTTTCCATCGGTTCGGCTCCGAGATTTTCAACTTCGACCAACCCCCGTTCTTCAAGCAGTTCTTGCGCATCGACGCCAGCAACAAAGAGATCACAGTCTCCTGTTTCGGCGTAACCGGGTGCGCGGACACGGAGCATACACCGTCTATCGAGGATAGATTTACCATCCCGTTGTAGCGTTAGCCTTTTCCCGTTGAGCACCGTGAGGACGTCGACCGCCGGGGGCCACCCGGTCAGCGGGCCACCGGAAGGCCAGTCGTGGCTCCTCACCTCTGGTTTCGCTTAGTCACAGTCGCTGCGCGGCTGACCTGGGGGCGGCGGGTTCGAGACGGACGCAGCAGCGGGGCGGGGCGGGGTCCAGGTGTGCAGTCAGTCCGGTGGGGGCTAGGCCGTCGAGGAGCCCACCGAGCAGGCGCAGGTTCATGCCGCACACAAGCTCGGTGTACTCCTGCGCCAGCGTGTGGAACGGGCAGTTGGCCAGCGTGACGTCCCCACCCTCGATACGCGGCTGGAAGCCGTATGTCTCAAGGACCCGCAGCACAGTGTCTCGGGTATCACGGTCGCCGGCTTCGCCGCGCGCGGTTTCGCCGAGTTCTCTGCCTAGCTGGTAGGCCCGCTGGTCAAGGCTCGCCCGTGGTGAGTCGCCGGAGCGTTCAGCGTGCTCGAGGGCGCTGGACAGCAGCCGCCCGGCCAGCTCGTAGTGGCGCTGGGGCAGCGACACGGCCACGTGCTGATCCGACCGCCGGTACAGCTTGGCCGGCCGTCCCGCGCCGGGACCGGTGCGGCCGGTGCGGCGCTGGTAGACCACGTCGAGCAGGCCCTCATCCACCAGCCGGTCCAGATGAAACGCCGCGGTCGTGCGCGGCAGCTCGAAGGCCGAGGCAGCGTCGTCACGACTCACCAGACCGGGCTGGCGCACCACGTAGTCGTACAGCCGCCGGCGGGTCGGATCGTCGAGCGCGGCGACCGCCGAGATCTGGTCCTCCCAGGACTCCATCTATAACCAACTCCTGTTGACGAAACTCTCGTAGACGCTCTAAAGTTAGCACATCGTGGATATAGAAGGTGCCTCAACGGTGAGGAGGTTGAGATGAGCGAGCAACTAGTAGTCGGTGTGGACGGCTCCCCGGGCAGCTACACCGCGCTGCGCTGGGCTCTGGCATGCGCCGCACAGATCGGTGCCCAGGTGCACGTGGTGCGCTGCTGGATGCCGGTCACGGCGAGGGGGTGGGAAGCCGCGGTCACCGGCGAGCCGGTGCCACCAGAAGCCGAACAAGAAACGCGCGCCGAGCGGGAACTCGCCCAGGTCGTAGCGGCCGCACTGGCGCGGGTGCCCGAGGGGTCAGCGCGGGTTGCCGTGCGGCACAGCGTGATCCGCGGGCCGGCTGGTCCGGGGCTCGTCGGCGAGGCCTTCGGTGCCGACCTGCTGGTTGTCGGGCACGGCCCGCGGGTCGCTGAGCTGCTGCACCGGTCGGTGAGCTGGTACTGCGTACGGCACGCGACCTGCCCGGTGCTGGTCATTCCTCCCGCGATGGCCACCCAGAGGACACTGGCCCCCGCGACCGCGGAGGTGGCCGCATGACCACCGCGCCTGTCCGAGCAGTCTCCCCGCCGGGTGGTCAGCTGACCATCCGCACCGCCCCAAGCCCTCGACCAGGGATGGCCCTTGGCGGCCGACCCACTGCGCAGCAGTTGACCGACACCGCCTGCCGGGTGGTCGACACCCAGCCGGAGCTGCTGACCTCTGTCGAATTCGGCCCCACGACCTTCGCCCGTGACGAGCGCGTCACCCGCTCGGCCGGGGGCGTCGCGCGGGCAGCCAGTCGGGAACTCACGGCTGCGGCCGGGACGGTCGAGCAGGGCCGCGCCCTGACTGCGGGCGCGATTCCGCCGCTGATGGACCACGACGCGATCCCACTACTGCGCCACGTCGATCAGCTGGGCCCTGACCTGAACCAGCTGCTCGACAGCGTCTCCCAGCTCAGCCACATGGCCAGCCGGCTGCCCAAGGTGTTCCGGCGGCGTCACCACCCAAATCCCTGACCAAATCTGTATTCGCCGTGAGAAGGAGATTCCATGACTACCACAGGTGTGTCGACGTCGAACACCGCACGTAAAGCGGCCCTGTCCGACCCGGCGTATCAGGCCTTCCTGCTACTGCGCACGGTGTTCACTGTGGCGCCGATCCTCTTCGGGCTCGACAAGTTCACCAACCTGCTCGTGGACTGGCCGATCTATCTGGCCCCGTGGATCGATGGCATCATGCCTGGCACCGCGCAGCAGGCGATGTATGCCGTGGGCGTGATCGAGGTCGTGGCCGGGATCGCGGTCGCGATAGCGCCGCGGTTCGGTGCCTGGCTGGTAGCGGCCTGGCTGGCTGGGATCATCGTCAACCTGCTGACCTTCCCCGGTTATTTCGACATTGCGCTGCGTGATTTCGGACTGCTCGTCGGCGCGGTGGCGCTGGCCCGGCTGGCCACCCGCTACGCGCCCGGCTGGCGCACGTCCTAGACCAGCGTGATCGCGCTCTGACCGGTCTGCGTTCCCTGCCCCCATCGCGAACGCAGACCTCTGGAGGGCTTGGTGCGGCGCCGCGGCACCAAGCCCTCCAGACCCCTCACCACAGACCGACCCATGAGCATCGTCGAGCCAACCTCATGCTCTCGGCTGCTCGCCGCACCATCCGCCAGTGACCCCACCAGGATCCCGATGAAGTCCCAAGAGCATCGCACCGTAGGCCAGGCCGCCGCCGGAGACGCGCTCGTCCACGTCGGCGGCGACTCAGCCGAGGAGCGCCTCGTCCTCAGCTATGGCGACGTAGTGGCCTTAAGCGGTGACTTCTTCGCCAGCCACCACTGCGTGGCCCACGGTGTTGAGGGCACGCAGGTGGGACGGGAAGGCTTAACATCCGCCGACTTGTTCCAGCTGGCCGCCATCCCCGGCAAGCAAGGAACCAGGCTAGGCACCCGGGACGAGATCATCTGTGCGCTCAAGGTAATGGCGGCAGACGGAGCCTTCGTCGACGCCCGCTTCGAACCCGGAGGAGAGTTCAGCGACTTCCAGTTCAGCGCGGCTGCGGCGGCAACCGAGGTCGAAAGGCGGGTCCGGGACCGCTTTGTGGCCTTGGCCACCGCGAACGGCGACCACTTCGTCGCTCCCGGCCGACCCGACACCGCTCATGACCACAACGGCGCGTACTCCAACGGCTTCGACTCAGCGGTCATCGCCTATCGCCGCCTGCACAAGGCGGCCCTCGACGAGGCCTACCGGCTGGGGCGGTGCCGGGGTGACCAGTCCCGGGCGATGGCCAGGGAGGCGGCCGCCCAGCACTACCTCACGGACGCCTTCGCGGCAGGGCACCTGCGGACCCCAGTCACGGCCATCCGCCACTACTGGCATCACCGCTACCCACGGTTCTGGTCGAGCCTGCAACGCAAAGTTGCCGCCGACACGGCCGCGACGCTACGAGAACTCGCCCGGCCGACGAGGTTTCTCCCTGACGGCTTCGTTTACGACCGCGTCCATGCGGCGGTCAAGGCCCGCACGAGAAGGTATCCACCCATCACCTTCGGCGACCTGTTGGCCCGGGTGTTTCACGACTGGGATGACAGCCACGGTCTCATCCTCGACGGAGGTGGCGTCCTCTTCGGCGACGGCCACCTCGAACAGGGCGTCGGAAAAAAACTCGCCGTCGCGGCTGCCCGCGCGGGCATCGACGACGTCGAGGTCGCCTACCGGCTTGGACTATCAGGCAGCCGGCTTGACAGTGCGGACCTCTACCGGGCGGTCCGGTCAGCCACTGGTGCCCCTCACGACGCCTTCGGGCCCGAGACCCGGATCCCGATCCCGTCGAGCGACAACCCCCCGCAGAACTGGCGGGCGACGGATGCCGAAACCTTGTGGACTGCTCCCATCGTCGGCACCACGGGCACGACCGTAGGTATGGCCGTCGAGGAGACGCTACAGGTGGGGGGTGAGGTCTTCCGCCGGCTGGATCGGCTGGGATCAGTCGTCTTCGAGGTGCCCGGTCTCCTGGGCGTCCCGCCCGTGCGGCAATGGGTGACCCGCAAGGGCTCCCAGGCCTATCACCACGGCTTCATCCAAGGCCTAGCCCAAGACCCCAAAGCCGCGGTGCTCGCGATCGTCAACAACAAGGCGGGTTCGTGAAC
>DATHTJ010000254.1:0-2393 GCA_035463315.1 Pseudonocardiaceae bacterium | reverse complement strand
ACGAACCGCTCGGCGAGGACGGTGTCCCCGTAGGCCAGGCAGCTCACCATGGCACTGGGCAACTCGGTGACCTCGTGTACCACGTGCACCCCCAGCGCGGAGCCACCCTGATCCGGTTTGAGGATCAGCGGCAGGCCGAGCCGGGCGACCAGCGCGTCGAGCACGGCTTGGGCGCCGAGGTCGCGGAAGGTGGCGTGCGGCAGTGCGACCCAGTCCGGGGTGGTCAGCCCGGCGCGGGCCAGTTCGTCCTTGGCGGTCGGCTTGTCCCAGGCCCGGCGGCAGGCTCTCGGACCAGCGCCTACATAGGGGACCTGCAGCATCTCCAGCACCGACTGCACGGCGCCGTTCTCCCCCGCCCCGCCGTGCAGCGCCACCACGACGGCGTCCGGCCGGTTGCCGGTGAGCCGGCTGATCAGCGTGGCGTCAAGGTCCCAGACGTCGACGTGCAGCCCCACATCTCGCAGCGCACTGGACAGCCGGCGCCCGGAGCGCAACGACACGTCGCGCTCGTGCGACAACCCACCGGCTAGCACAGCCACGCTGCGATCGGTCACGTGAGGACTCCTCAGGCGGTGTCCGGTGCTGGCGACTGCGGGCCGGACGCGGCACGCGGGCTCACGTTACCGAACGTGCGCTGCAGCTCGAGCTCGCCGTCCAGCACGGCGGCCAGCCGGCGCACCCCTTCGGTGATCCGCTCCGGTGTCGGGTAGCAGAACGACAGCCGCATCAGCCTGCTGGCTTGCCCGCTGCCGGAGTCGGTGTAGAAGGCGGTGCCCGGAACGTAGGCCACCCGCTGAGTCACCGCCCGGGGCAGCATCGCCTTGGTGTCCAAGCCTTCGGGCACCGTGAGCCAGACGTAGAACCCGCCTGCGGGCTGGGTCCACCGGCACCCCGGCGGCAGGTATTGCTGCAACGCCGCCAGCATGGCGTCCCGGCGGACCCGGTATGCCTCCTGGTAGTTCTTGATCTGACCCTTCCAGTCGTGCTGGGCCAGGTAGCGGGACACCACGGACTGGGTGAACGCCGGGGGGCACAGGGTGGCCGACTCCGCAGCCAACACCAGCTTCTCCCGCACCGCGTGCGGGGCCAGCGCCCAGCCGACCCGCAGGCCGGGCGCGAACGTCTTGGAGAACGAGCCCAGGTAGACCACGTTGTCCGGGTCGGCGGCCCGCATCGCTGGATAGATCTGACCATCAAAACCCAGCAGCCCGTACGCGTTGTCCTCCAGGATCAGCACCCCGTGCTCGGCGCATATCTCGAGCACGTCGGCGCGGCGCGGCACGGCCAACGTCACGCCGGCCGGATTGTGGAAGTTCGGGATGGTGTACAGGAACTTGGGGACGCGACCCTGGGCGCGCAGCGCCCGCAGCGCAGCGTCCAACTCTGCCGGTATCAACCCCTCGTCGTCCATCGGCACCTGCACCACCTGCGCCTGGTAGGAGGCGAAGGTGGTCAGCGCCCCGACATAGGACGGGGCCTCGGCGAGCACCACATCCCCTGGATCGCAGAAAATCCTGGTGGCCATGTCCAGGGCCATCTGCGAACCGACGGTCACCGTGACGTCGTCGGCGTGCGCCCGGATCCCCTCCAGGGCCATCACCTCGCAGATCTGCTCGCGAAGCTCCTGGGTGCCCTGCGCCGAGCCGTACTGCAGCGCCGTCATCCCCTCGGTGGCCACGAGCTGGGCGAGCTCGCCGGCCAGGGAGTCCAGCGGGAGTGCCGGCAGGTAGGGCATGCCGCCAGCCAGCGAGACCACCTCGGGGCGGCTGGCCACCGCGAACAGGGCGCGGATCTCGGATGCGGTCATGCCCGCAGTGCGTTGCGCGTAGCGGTGCAGGTGTGGATCGAGGTCGCGTTGGGTGGATGAGTGATCTGACTTCTTCGGGGTCACGGCGGCGCCTTTGCTGCGGGTCGGGTCCCCTGGCAGTGTAAAGCCCGCCATCTGGTGCCCCCGCCGCCTTCACTCCGGGTGGTCATCGGCATATGCTGCGCGAGGCGCTGCGCTTGATGGTAGTAGTGGGCGCCGGTGGTACGTCTGTTCAGGGAGGCCCTGTGTCACGTCGAGTGGTCGGCGTCACTCTGGACAATCTCGATCTGCTGCCCAAGAAGTGCCGACGGTGCGTGTTCTGGGAACTGGCCCCGCATTTCCAGGAGCAGGCCGAGGACTTCGGCCAGACCGACCTGGAGAAGGAGGCCTGGGTCTCCAGCGTGTTGCTGGAGTGGGGCTCCTGCGGGCGGATCGTGCTCTCCGGGGACGTGCCGGCCGGCTACGTGCTGTACGCCCCCCCGGCCGCAGTGCCGCGGGCTGCGGCGTTTCCCACCTCGCCGGTCAGTGCCGATGCTGTGTTGCTCACTGCGCTGAAGGTGCTGCCGGAGTTCAGCGGTGGCGGTCT
>DATHTJ010000253.1:0-2694 GCA_035463315.1 Pseudonocardiaceae bacterium | reverse complement strand
GGTGGCCGGCCCGAGGTGCACGACACTCACTCTCGTCTTGTCCGGGGTGCGTGTCTCATCGGGCGTGTCCATGTTCCTGGATTCGATCGAGGTCATTGGTGTCTCCTCTCCGGCTTGCGGGGCGGCAGGAACGATCCTCGGACCGAGAGCTATGGGCAAGGCCCTGATCGGTGGGCAGATCTTGAGACTTGGGTAGCCCCAGACCTCCGGAACTTGGGTGAAGATCGCGGTTGAGGTCGGCCCGGGCGCTCAGGCTGTTTTGATCTTGTAGGTGATGGGGCGGTTGTCGCCGGGTATGCGCGGTGGGGTGGCGTTGAGTTCGTCGAGTAGCAGCCGCAGCGCTCTCGTGATCTTGGGTGTGGGGGGTGGGTCGAGCGCCACGGTGATCGACTTCGGTGTGTAGGTGATTCGTCCGCCGAGGTGGAGCAGGTGGCGCAGGGTGGCGCGGTACTCGTCGTTGTCGGCCAGGTAGGCGTTGAGTCGGTCGGCCAGCCACTGCTCGGCGTTGAACGCCAGCAGCCGCAGCACCATCTGCAGGCTGCGCCGCTGGGTGCGCAGGATCGCGCGTTGCGCGTTGGGGTCGAGCTGGTTGGCGGGGATCTTCGCGGGGATGGTCTTGAGCTGGCTTTTCGCGTTGGTCAGGGCGGCTTCGGCGGTGTCGATCGCGGTCTGGGCGGCCGGGATCGCGGTGTTGATCTCGGCGACCGGGCGGTCGGAGCGCAACAGCCGGGTCAGCGCGCGTTGCGCGTCGGCCAGGGTGGTCTCGGCGCGTTTGACCGCGTCGCGGGCCTGTTTGCGGGCCGGGTTGTCGATCGGTGTGGTGTCCGGTGCGAGGTCGGCGTCGTAGTGGCACAGCCAGTCCATGCCGTGATGCGCGGTGAGGTACTTGAACACGTTCTCGATCCGCCACCGGCAGCGCAGCCACGCCAGCAACGCCGCCGCCGGGGCGGTGAGATCGCTGGTCAGTACCTGCAGCACCGGCTCGTCGTGCTCGAGCAAGGTGAGCTGCCGGGCCGGGCCGTAGTCCTTGATGGTGATCATCTCGTCGGCCAGGGTCACGGCCTCGGCGCGGCCGGCGCCATCGACACGCCAGTACCGGCGCGGCGCGGTGGTGGTGTCGGCGAGCGTGCCGCGCCGGTAGGTGATCCAGTCCACGTCGTGGTCGCGGCAGTGGGTGAACACCTGCGCATACGACCCGCCCCGGTCGAACCCGAGCATGATCTTCGCATCCGCGGTGACCCGGCGCAGCTCGCTCAGCGCGGCGGGCAGGGTCTTGGTCAACCCCGACGGTGGCCCGGACACGAAGCACACCGCGCGGCCGTGGTAGTCGGTGACCAGGGTGTCGGCCAGGCCTTTCTGGGCGTGCCGGCGTTTGGTGTGGTAGCCCTTGCCCACCGGTTTCGCGCCCTCGTAGGGCACGAAGTGGTCATCGACGAAGTACAGGCCCAGCAGCGGCGCCTCCGCGTTGAGCATCGCTCGGGCCAGGTCGGCCTGCAGCGCCAGCGGGTCACAGGCCTCGGCGAGCTCACCCAGCCGCGGTCGCAGGGTGCGCAGCTCGGGCAGCCGCACCAGCCCGGCCACCGGCCCGAGCTGATCACGGAGCAGGTGCTTGGTGGCCTCCACCGACCCGACACCCAGGGCGAACGCCACGCTGGTGGCGGTCAACAGGGCTACATCGTCGCACCGCCGCGACCGCGTGGGCGCCGGGCCCGCGCCGGTCAGCGGGGCGAACACCGCCGCCGCGCCGACCCGGTCGTAGAACGCGTGCAACAACATCGCCCCGGCGTAGCGGCTGTGCACCCCGGCCGCACCCAGCCGCGACGACCCCGCGACGGCCCCACCCAGCCCGTCGCCGGGCTCGACGACGGCCGGCTCGGCCGCAACGGGCTCGGGCAGCTCGCGATCGGCGACACCGGGACCGGCGAGGTCGGTGTCGGCGAGGTCGGTGTCGGCGAGGTCGGTGTCGGCGAGGTCGGTGTCGGCGAGGTCGGTGTCGGCGGTGTCGGCGGGGACCTCGTCCTGCACCGGCTCGGGCATCCGCCGACCGGCGCCGACCAGCCGACTGATCATGGAATCGGACACCTGCAGTCGGCGCGCGATCTCCTGGCCGCTCACGCCCTGTTCCGACCACCGCCGCACCTGCTCCCGCTGCGCGCCGGTCAGCTTCACCGGCCGGCCCTGCACCTTGACCAACCCGGCCGAGCCCTGCTCGCGGGCGGTCATGCGCAGCGTGGACAGGTAGTTCGGGTGCACCTCGAAGGCCTGCGCGACGGCCTTGACCGACTGCCCGGCCTGGGTCAGCGCCACCATCGCCAGCCGGCGCATCCCGATATCGGCGACCGGGAACCGGAACAGCACCCGTCGCCCCGCCAGCACCACCGTCTCACCCTGATGGGTCATCAGCCGCAGCGGCTCGGGATCGGGCATCCCCTCCAGCGCCAGTTCCGTCGTCGAGGGCACGGGCAGAACCTATCGCACACCCCGGCGAATCTCAGCTGTTTTTGGGAACGAATCGATCACGAAAATGGCAGATCAAGACGCAGGCCACCAGCCGATTCCGGAGGTCTGAGGCTGTATCGACAGTTGTTCAATCCGCAGCTGTATCTGTTGGCGTACGGGCGCATCTACTCCAACCGGGGGGCGATGACGCCGGGCGCTGACGAGGAGACCGGGGACGGCATGTCCCTGGCCAAG
>DATHTJ010000252.1:0-3072 GCA_035463315.1 Pseudonocardiaceae bacterium | reverse complement strand
TTCGGCGGTGGCGGTGATGGTCCAGACTCGGGTGGCCAGGTCAGCGGCCCAGCTGGCGTGGCTGCCGTAATAGTTCTTCCGGCCGACCACCGGGGTGCGCAGGGCCCGCTCGGCGGGATTGTTGGTGTTATTCCGATATAGGAATAACACCAACAACATCAACAAACCAGCAGAAGATCAACAAGCCAGGACTGGCAAGCCACCCTGCAACTTCCGTGAATGATCAAGGTTGATGGCAGACATCTCGGTGACCTATCGCTCGAATCGGGCACGGTAACTCGGACATCTGGACCTGTGCCGGTGTCTCGCTCCGGAAGCTGTCCACAAGTATGGACAGATCTTGCTCGCTCAGCCGGTCACGCAACCGATGTCTGTCGGCGGCCACGGGATTCTGAACGCAGACGGCCAAGTTTCTGAACGCTGATGGTCAGCAGAACTGAGCGCTGGCGGCCAGCGGGATCTGCCCGACACGATCTTGACCGTTCCTCGCCGGTTCCCCGGCGGGGGTCCCCTCCTCGGGTGTGCTGAGCGGCGCCAACCGCACTCAGCCCCCGGGGAGGGGATAAGTGAAGTCTGCCGAGGAGATCATGGAAATCCTAGAGGGGTTCGACCTGACCGAGTCTTACCGTGACGCCGCCGAGCTAGCTGGTTGCTCGCCGAACACGGTGGCGCGGTACGTGGCTGCGCGTCAGGCCGGGATGTTGGTGCCGGGTCGGGCGGCGCCGCGTCCCAGCGTGATCGACGGGTTCTTGCCGAAGCTGGAGGAGTTGGTGGAGCGGTCGAAGGGCAAGATCCGCGCCGACGTGGCCCACGACAAGATCGTCGCGATGGGGTTTGTGGGGTCGGAGCGCACCACCCGCCGGGCGGTGGCGCAGATCAAGAAGGCGTGGCGGTCGGGGCGTCGGCGGGTGCACCGGCCCTGGATTGCCGAGCCGGGGATGTGGGCGCAGTACGACTTCGGGGACGGCCCGCGAATCGCCGGCATACCGACGATCTTGTTCTGTTTCTGGTTGGCGTGGTGCCGGTTTCGGGTGGTGGTGCCGCTTCTGGACAAAAGCCAGCCCAGCGTGATCGCCGCGATCGACATCGCGCTGCGCCGCCTTGATGGGGTGCCCACCTATCTGCTGACCGACAACGAGAAGACCGTCACTACCGAGCATGTGGCCGGGGTGGCGGTGCGCAACGCGGCGACGGTGGCCTTGGGCCGGCATTACGGACTGACGGTCGCGACGTGTCTGCCGGCGGACCCGGCTACTAAGGGCGGTAGCGAGGCCTGCGTGCGGGTCGCCAAGGCTGATCTGGTGCCCACCGAGGCGAACCTGCTCGAGGAGTATGCCTCGTTCGCCGAGTTGGAGGCGGCGTGCACCGCGTTCTGCGACCAGGTCAACGCTCGGCCGCACCGGATCACCCGCCGCGCCCCGGCCGAGATGCTCGCCGAGGAGCAGCAACGGTTGCATCCGCTGCCCGCGGCGCCGTTGTCGGCCGCGTTCGGGGTGATGCGCACGGTCGGGTCCAACACCCCGATGGTCAGCTTCGAGGTGGGGCAGTACTCGGTGCCGCACACGCTGGCGGGCCAGCGGGTGTGGGTGCGTCGCCACGGTGAGCAGGTCGTCATCGTGCACGTCGGCGAACGCGGGCCGGTCGAGGTGGCCCGGCATGCGGTGACCACCCCGGGCAGCCCGCGGCTGGACGACGCGCACTTCCCCCCGGCCCCGCCCGGGGTGTTGTCTCGCACGCCGCGCCCACGCGGTGGGGCCGAGGCGGCGTTCCTGTCGATCGGCGACGGGGCGGTGCTGTGGCTGACCGAGGCCGGTGCAGCCGGTGCCACCCGAGTGCGGGCCAAGATGGCCGAGGCCGTCGAACTGGCCCGGCTGCACGGCAGCGCCGTGGTGGATCGGGCGCTGGGTCAGGCCGCCACCGCGGGCCGCTTCGCCGACGGTGACCTCGCCGCGATCCTGACCCACCAAGCCCAGGCCACCCCCGGGCCACTCAACCAGGCCAGTGAGGGTCACACCCTGGCCCAGGGCACCGCAGGCTGGGCCGGCTTCGGCGACCCGGAGGTGACGTCGTGAATTACCACGACCCCACCCTGGTCAACCCCCCAGGTGCCGACCCCGACCGGCCCGTTGGCGTCGCGGCCTGTGAGCTGAGTGCCTGGGCAGGGTTGATCAGCCAGCTGGCGTACTGGCTCGACCACGCCACCGACACCACCGCCCGCGACCTGACCCGGCACTTCGCCGGCAGCCCCGACCGCGAGGGAATGACCTGTTTCCTGGAGTACATCGCCGACCGGATCCACACCCTGCTCAACCCAGATCGAGAACTCGACGCTGATCGGGGGCAGCCATGACCACCTGCACCCCCACGGCGCCGCCGCTAGACGACCAACTGGAGGCACTGCTGCGCCGGATGCGGCTCCCGCACATCCGCCGGGCCGCCCCCGACGTGCTGGCCACCGCCAAAGCCCAACGCTGGGACCCCACCGAAGTCCTGCGGGTACTGCTGACCGAGGAACTCGCTGGCCGCGACCGCTCCTCACTGGCCACCCGACGCGCCCGCGCGGCCTTCCCCACCGGCAAAACCTTCGACGGCTGGGACCAGGCACTATCCTCCATCCCCGCACCTACCCAAGCGGCACTGCGCACCCTGGAATGGATCGGTCGAGCCGAGAACCTGGTGGTCTGCGGACCAGCCGGCACCGGCAAGACCTTCCTGCTCGAAGCCCTCGGCCAAGCCGCCGTCGAAGCCGGCCGCCACGTCGCCTGGTTCACCCTCGAAGCCCTCGGCGTGCTGGTCCGCCGCCACCGCGCTGACGACTCAGTCACCAAGGCCATCGGCAGGATCCTGCGCGCCGACCTCGTCGTCGTTGATGACATCGGGCTACTTCCCATGGGACCCGACGCCGCCGAAGGACTCTACCGGCTCGTCGATGCCGCCTACGAACGCCGCAGCGTCGCGGTCTCCTCGAATCTGCATCCCTCAGGATTCGACGAGCTCATGCCCAAGACCCTGGCCACCGCCACCGTCGACCGGCTCCTCCACCACGCCCACCTCTGCCAAACCAGCGGCGAC
>DATHTJ010000251.1:0-2273 GCA_035463315.1 Pseudonocardiaceae bacterium | reverse complement strand
ACAGGGCAGCGGCGTCGGACCGCCGGAGCGCCTCGAGCTGGGGCTTGGCCGGCAGTGACATCGATGGCACCGGCCAGGTGATCTCGCCGGGCACACCCAGCGGTGCCCGGCTCGTCGCCAGGATCGTCAGCGACGGGCACGCACGGAGCAGGGCATCCGCGAGCTCGGCGCAGGCGGTCAGCAGGTGCTCGCAGTTGTCCAGGACGACCAGCGCGTAACGGGCGCGCAGGTGCTTGACAAGCGTGTCCAGCAGTGCACGACACGGCTCCTCGCGCACCCCCAGGGCGCTGATCACCGCAGCCGGCAGCAGCGTGGCGTCCGCCAGCCGCGCGAGCTCCACCCACCACACGCCGTCGGGGTGACGGTCCATCGCATCGGCCGCTGCCTGCAACGCCAGCCGCGTCTTGCCGCAACCGCCGGCACCGGTCAACGTGAGCAACCGCACCCGTTCCAGCGGATCACCGATCTGCGCCAGCTCGGCACGCCGGCCCACGAAACTCGTCAGCTCACCGGGCAGGTTGTTGGGCATCGTGTCCAGCGAGCGCAGTGGGGGAAACTCGCTGGGCAGGTCGGGATGCACCAGTCCGAAGACGTGCTCGGGTCGCCCAAGGTCACGCAACCGATGGACACCGAGGTCGGTGAGTTCAGCGTGCTCGGGAAGCCGGTCGAGGACCAGATCACGCGTCACCCTGGACAACACGACCTGCCCGCCGTGCGCGACCGCGCGCAGCCTGGCGCAGCGGTTGACCGCCCGGCCGAAGTAATTCCCCTCGTCACGCCGCTGAGCCTCCGCAGTGTGCAAAGCCATGCGCAACTTCAGCGACGTCCTGTCGGGCCAGCCCTCGGAGCGAAAGCCACACTGGACGTCGAGTGCGGCGGCCACCGCATCCGAGGCGCGGGTGAATGCCGCCACCACGCCGTTGCCGTCCTGCTGCCGCCGCACACCCCCGTGCCGCGATATCGCCTCGTCGAGCAATTCGTCGTGGCGGGTGACAGCGGCACCGATCACCTCGGCAGCGGACTCCCGCACACGCGTCGAGCCCTCAACGTCGATCAGCATGATCGTCGCTGTGCCCACCGGCAAGTGAAAGGTCACCTGCCTAATGCCGTCTGCGTCCACTGGGGGCTTTCCCCACATCAGCGGTCGGCCCGCTCGGCCGCGCGCTTGCGATTCTCATCGTCATGCCTTCCGTACGTACGGTCTCTCGAGCACCCCGAGAGGTCAGCGCAGACAAACCGTAGGAATCATTCAGGCACGTGTCTGTAATTCCTGTCACGCACGCGGTATCACACAGACATGGGCGCTGGGGGGCGCGAGCGCTGCTCGCTATGCCACGGGCGGGACGGCGGAAGTTACCATTTGGTGGCGCCGCCTTCGCTCGCCTCGGGTCCGGCAGACATAGGCGACGGCCTCATCGGTTCCCAGTGCGGCGCCCGCGGCGAACGCCGCGTCGTAGCCGTCGGGTCCCAGCGCCTCCCGCATGGTGCGCTCGACGGAAGCCCAGAACTCCGGTTCGGGCGGGAAACGGACGATGCCGAGCTGCTGTCGGCCAGCCGCCGCGGCCCCTAGCAGCCGCGCGGCCTCCTCGAAGCTCTCCTGCGTAGCGGTAACGGCGGCGAGCACATCGAGACACTCCGGGATATCGAGCGCGAAGCTCTTGGCCACTAAGCAGTCGAGCACGTCGTGCACATACCGCTCGGCCTCCGTGGCCTCGCCGGCGGCCAGCGCGAGACGGCCCAGCAGGCGCTCGGCGCCTGCCTGCATCCATCCGCTACCCACCCACCGGGCCACCTCCAGCGCCTCCTCGGCATGGCCGTGGGCCGCATCCAGGTTCCCCTCAACCCGGTCCAGGGTGCCGAGAACGACAAGATGCCAGGAGAGTTGGTAGGCAAATCCCGAGAGGCGCTCGGCTTCGACGGCGGTCTCAAGGTGCCCGCGTGCCGCGGGGAACTCGCCCAAGGCCATCTCGGTCCTGCCCAGCATCTGGTGGGCCAGGCCAAAGGCCATGCCCGCGCCAGTCTCCAGCACACGCTCAAGCGTCGTGCCGGCGAGCGAATACGCGAACTCGATATCACCGCGCCAAAGCAGCGCGTAAGCCAGGAGACCGTTAGCGTATCCATTCGGGGCCGGGTCACCGACTTCGTCGCTAGCGGTGACGGAACGCGTGAGTAACTCGCGGGCCTCATCGAGCCGCCCGTGGAGTATGGCTTCCCAACCCAGGCAGACCCAGTGCCACGCAAACCCCCGTCGGTAGCCCAGCCGGGTTGCGGTG
>DATHTJ010000250.1:0-12989 GCA_035463315.1 Pseudonocardiaceae bacterium | reverse complement strand
GAGCCTTGTGTCGAGAACTTACAGTTTCGGAGAGGATTAAAATGCGGGTTGAGCTTACTCTCGACCAAATCGATCAGTACGCCGAGCAGGGCTTTTTGCTCATCCCTGATCTCATGCAGGAAGAAATCGGGGTGATCAGGGAAAACATTGATCGTACGGCCACGGATGCCACCCCAGGGCGGATGCTCGAGGAAGACGGTCGCACGCTGCGGGGACTGCGCGGAACACATTTTACCAACGAGTTCTTCGCGCGACTTGTCCGGCACCCGAAAATACTCATCCCCGCCCAGCGACTGTTGGATTCGGATGTCTATGTCTATCAATTCAAGGTCAACATGAAGAGGGCATTCAAAGGGGATATGTGGCAATGGCACCAGGACTTCAGCTGGTGGCACCACGAGGACGGCATGCCCGCTCCCCAGGCTTTGACCGCCGTCATATTCATTGATCGGGCGGACGAAACCAATGGACCACTTCTGCTGATACCAGGTTCACACCGTTCGGGCTTGATACCGGTCGAGCGGTCCGGGCCGACCGCATCGGACACGAAGCGTTTGGCTTCGAACTTCACTACGGGTGTGAATTATGTGAATTATACCGTACCCAACCAGGTCGTTGCTGAACTGGCGCACAAATATGGGATAACCGCCGCACTGGGGGAACCGGGGACGGTTTTGTTCTTCGCCCCGACTGTCGTCCACGGCTCCCCTCAAAACATGTCACCATTTGACCGCACGATGTTGTTCACGACATACAACAGCGTCGACAACCGCCTCCGTGAGGTGAAAAATCCCCGACCAGATATTCTCGCTACACGAAATGGTGATCCTCTTTCTCCGCTTGACCACGAGCTGATCTAAACCCTGTTCACCTGCCCACTCGACGTGGCTCCGTTAGTTGTTCACCCGTTGTGAACGCTGCCCGGCGAGACCGAAGCGGTCAAGCAGGCTTTCCACCTCCCGCAGCTGCCGGTGGGCCCGCTGGATCAGCTCCGCGGTCAGTTCCCGGGCGATCGGGTGGTTGCGCATCCGCACCGGGGCGGCCTGGTCGGCGAGGTCCAGGTGCCGGATCGCCTCGTCGTGGCATTCTTCACCGTCCTGGGCCAGCGCCCGGGCCAAGTCGAAGTGGTAGCAGCCGGCACGGCTGCGGCTGTGCAGGCCTGCGACGTCGACCCGGTCGGGCTGGGCCTGTTCGTAGGCCCGCGGTCCCGCACCGAGGTCGACGCTGACCGAGAGCGTCCACAGCGCGACGTTGGTCGGCCCGAAATGCAGCATGGCCGTGTTGCGCTCGCCCGTGCGCTCGGCGAGCACCCGGGCCGCACCGAGATGATCATGGGCGTTACCGGCCCGGCCAGCTCGGGCGGCGAGCTTCGCGGCAAGGAGACGGTGCATGCCCAGCATCTCGACCGCCGCAGTGTCGGCAGCCGAGGGGTCGGCCACCGCTTCGAGCTCTGCCAATGCCAGCCTGTTCGCCGTTTCGGCCTGGGGCCGGGCGCCGACGTTGACCCACTTCCAGGCCCACCCGAAGCGGGCAAGCCCCACGGCGACCGGGTCACCCAGGCGGGTCGCGGCGTCAAGCTCACGGCGCCCGGCGGACAGCGCCAGGTCGTGATACCCGATCATCCCCGCGATAGCGGCGGCGACATGGCAGGCCGTCACCAGTGCGGCCAACGCCGGGTGGCGGGTGTCGGCATCACGGGCGGCGGCATGCACGTGCAGCTCAGTCAGCAGCGTCCCGAGGTCCCGCCCGGCATGGGCGTACCGATCCTGATCGAGGTGCTCATGAGCCTGCTGCGCCCACCGGACCAGCTCGGCCACCGGGCGGGCCGGCAGGTCGAGCGGGTCGTCCAGCGTGTCGCAGAGGGCCTCGCGAATGCCGGGCACGGCCGTCAGCGCATCCGCCGTCGCCCGGTCAACCGGGAGATAGGGCTGCCCGGTCAGGTCGGTCACCGAACACCCGACCGCGTTCGCGAGATCCTCGATCTGCCCGCGCCGCTCGAACCGGCGCTCACCACTCTCCAGCATCGACAGGTGATCCGCAGTCATCCCCGCGAGCCCGGCCACCCCGTCCAGGGACAGCCCACGAAGACGGCGGATCACCCGGGCACGACGTCCGATCTCGACAGGCTGCCGGCCCACCGGCACAGTCTTGGCCACCAGACATCACCTCACCGCCCACGGTACTTGCCGCCTGGGCGGACAACGTGAGTGTGGAGGCCACCACCTGCTGCGCGGACGGCTCGGCGGGGATACGTCACAGGATGCCATCCTTTTCACCCGGCCGTCGCCGCGCTCTGGGAGGATCGCAGTGTGTGCGCAGTCCATTCCGGGAGGGCCCATGAGTACCTTGTCGACCCCGCAGCCACAACCGAGGCGGGAGGAACCGGACCGCAACCTCGCCATGGAGCTGGTGCGGGTCACCGAGGCTGGAGCGATGGCCGCCGGCCGCTGGGTGGGCCGCGGTGACAAGAACGGCGGTGACCAGGCGGCTGTAGACGCGATGCGCAAGCTGGTCGGCTCGGTGTCGATGCGCGGCGTGGTGGTGATCGGTGAGGGGGAGAAGGACGAAGCACCGATGCTGTTCAACGGCGAGGAGGTCGGCAACGGGCAGGGCCCGGAGTGCGACGTCGCGGTCGACCCGATCGACGGCACCACGCTGATGAGCAAGGGGATGCCCAACGCGCTGGCGGTACTCGCGGTGTCCGAGCGGCGCACCATGTTCGATCCCTCCGCGGTGTTCTACATGGAGAAGATCGCCACCGGGCCTGAGGCGGCCGAGTCGATCGACCTGTCCGCGCCGGTGAAAGAGAACATCAAGCGGGTCGCCAAGGCCAAGCAGTTGGATGTCTCCGACATCACCGTGTGCATCCTGGACCGGCCACGGCACGACGACCTGGTGCGCCAGGTCCGGGAGGCCGGCGCCCGGATCACGTTCATCACCGACGGGGACGTCGCCGGCGCGATCGCTGCGGCCCGCCCAGGCACCGGTGTAGACCTGCTGATGGGCATCGGCGGGACGCCGGAGGGAATCATCAGCGCGGCCGCGCTGCGCTGCATGGGAGGCACGATCCAGGGCCGGCTGTGGCCCCGGGACGACGCCGAGCGCCAGGGGGCGCTGGACGCCGGCCACGACCTCGACCGGATTCTCACCACCGAGGACCTGGTCTGCGGCGACAACGTGTTCTTCTGCGCGACCGGAATCACCGACGGGGAGCTGCTGCGCGGGGTGACCTATAGCGCAGGTGGGTGCAGCACGCAGTCCATCGTGATGCGGTCCAAGTCGGGCACCGTGCGGATGATCGACAGCTTCCACCGGCTGGCCAAGTTACGCGAGTACGCCTCGGTGGACTTCGACCAGCTCCCCCGCGCATGACTCACCAGTACCGAACCGAACGGGACACCATGGGCGAGGTCGCGGTGCCCGCCGACGCCCTGTACCGCGCGCAGACGCAGCGCGCCGTGGACAACTTCCCGATCTCCGGGCGCGGCCTGGAACGTTCCCAGATCCGCGCGCTCGGGCTGGTCAAGGCCGCCTGTGCACGGGTGAACGGCCAGCTCGGGGTGCTCGACCCGACGCTCGCTGAGGCGATCGCGTCGGCCGCCGACGAGGTCGCGGCCGGCGCGCATGACAGGCATTTCCCGGTCGACGTGTTCCAGACCGGCTCGGGCACCAGCTCGAACATGAACGCTAATGAGGTGATCGCCACGCTGGCGAGCCGGGCCTGCGGCTCCGAGGTGCACCCCAACGATCACGTCAACGCGTCGCAGTCGTCCAACGACGTGTTCCCGACCACAATCCACCTCGCCGCCACCGAGGCCGTCGCGCACGACGTGATGCCCGCGCTGGTGCACCTGGCCTCGGTGCTGAGCCGGAAGTCGCAGGCGTGGGGTGACGTGGTCAAAGCGGGTCGCACCCACCTGATGGACGCGGTGCCGATCACGCTCGGCCAGGAGGCAGGGGGGTGGGCATCGCAGGCCCGGCACGGCGCCGAGCGGCTGGCGAGCTGCCTGCCTCGGCTGGCCGAGCTGCCCATTGGAGGCACCGCCGTGGGCACCGGACTGAACACGCCGGCGGGCTTCGGCGCGGCGGTCGTCGAGCGGCTGCGCGGTTCCACCGGCCTGGACGTGCTCACCGAGGCCCGGGACCACATTGAGGCGCAAGGTGCCCGGGACGGTCTGGTGGAGTGCTCCGGCGCGCTGCGCACCGTCGCCGTCTCGCTCTTCAAGATCGCCAACGACATCCGGTGGCTGGGCTCCGGTCCCCGTGCCGGGTTGGCCGAGCTGCGGCTGCCCGATCTGCAGCCTGGCTCGTCGATCATGCCGGGCAAGGTCAACCCGGTGATCTGCGAGGCGACCATGATGGTCGCCGCACAGGTGATCGGCAACGACGCCTGCGTGGCGTTCGCCGGCTCGCAGGGCAACCTGGAACTCAACGTGATGATGCCGGTGATGGCTCGCAACCTGCTGGAGTCGGCCCGGTTGCTCGCCGCGGCAGCCCGGTTGCTCGCCGACAAGGTCGTTGAGGGCGCCGAGGCCGACGTCGCGCGCTGCCGCGAGTACGCCGAGTCCTCCCCCGCGATCGTAACCCCGCTCAACCGCTACCTCGGTTACGAGGAGGCAGCCTCGATTGCCAAGCAGGCTCTGCTCGAGCGGCGCACCATCCGTGACGTGGTCCTCGACCGCGGTCACGTCAAAACCGGCACCCTCACCCTCACCCAACTCAACGAAGCCCTCGACGTCCTGCCCATGGCCCACCCGCACTGACCCTGGCCTGCACGCCGATCGAGGGAACGTCTGGTTACCAGCTGGCATTGTGTGGCTACACTCGGTGCCAGGCCAGCTGGGGGGGTGGCAATGGACTTCGAGGTTCTCGGTCCGCTGCGGGTGCGAGACGGGGGGCAGCCAGTTCGGTTGTCCGCGCCGATGCCTCGCACCCTGCTCGGGGTGCTGCTCACGCGGGCGAACACACCGGTACCGGTGGACGTCCTGGTGGATGCGCTCTGGACCGGCCAGCGAGACCCTCGCGCGGCCAAGAAGCTCCAGCTGCACGTGCATCGGTTGCGCCGCTCATTGGACGATCCGGCGCGGATCCGCTTCGAGAACGGCAGCTACCTGCTGCAGGTGCACCCGGGCGAGCTCGACGCCGAGCGATTCGAGTCTGCGCTCGCCGAGGGTACCGACGCCGGGGAGCCGGCGCGCATCGTTGCCCTGCTACGCACGGCGCTGCGGCTCTGGCGCGGAGAACCCTTCAGCGATATCACCGCCCTGCCGCTGCTGCGTGCCGAGGCCAACCGGCTGACCGAGCGTCGGCTGGCCGGCCTTGCCCAGCTGTACGCGGCCGAGCTGGCCTGCGGCCACGCCAAGGCGATCATCCCGGAGCTCGTCGAGCTGGCCGCGCGCCACCCGATGCGGGAACGGCTGCAGGGGTTGCTGATGACCGCGCTGTATCAGGCCGGCCTGCAAGCCGAGGCGCTGGAGGTCTACCACCGCACCCGGGGCGTTCTGGTCGAACAGCTCGGGCTGCAGCCCGGTATCGAGCTGCACCGTCTGGAGCACGCGATCCGGACCGGCGACCCGGTGCCGGCGGCTCCGACGGCACCCGCGATCACCCCGGCCCAGCTGCCTGCCGACATCACCGACTTCACCGGGCGGAAGGCCCAGCTCGCCACGGTCCAGCACCTGACCGCCGCAGCGGGTCGGCGCGCAGCGGTGCTCGTCGCGATCACCGGCAAGGCTGGGGTGGGAAAGACGACCCTCGCAGTGCACGCCGCGCACCGGCTACGGGCCCACTACCCCGACGGGCAGCTGTTCGTGAACCTCCGTGGGGCGCAGGCCAACACGCTGGCGCCGGCGGACGTGCTGGCCCGGTTCCTGCGTGCGCTCGGGGTGGACCGCGCAGCGATCCCTGACGACGTCGAGGAACGCGCCGCCTTGTATCGCAGCCGGCTGGCCGACCGGCGACTGCTCCTCCTGCTGGACAACGCGGCGTGTGAGGCTCAGCTGCGGCCGCTGCTGCCAGGCACCGCCGGCTGCGCGGTGCTGATCACCAGCCGGACGCGCCTGGCCGGCCTGAACGGTGCCCGGATGGTCGACCTGGACATCCTCGAACCCGACCAGGCCGTCGAGCTGCTGGCCCGGGTTGCTGGGCCGCTGCGGGTGGCGGCGGAACCGGGAGCGGCCAGGGAGATCGTGCGGCGCTGCGGGTTCCTGCCCTTGGCCGTCCGGATCGCGGGAGCGCGGCTGGGCGCCCGGCCGCACTGGCGGTTGGATCGCCTTGAGGCCGACCTGACCGAGGAACACCACCTGCTTGACAAGCTGCGGCACGGAGATCTGGAAGTGCGGGCCAGCCTCGCATTGAGCTACGACAGCCTGGACGCGACGGCCCGGTGTGCGTTCCGGAGGCTCGGGCTGCTCGAGGTCCGCGACTTTGCCCCGTGGGTGACCGCCGCGCTGCTCGACATCCCGCAGACCAGGGCCGAGGAGCTGGTCGACACTCTGGTCGATATGCAGCTGCTCGACGTGGCCGGGCGCGATGCCACCGGAGCGCTGCGTTACCGCTTCCATGACCTGCTGCGCGCCTATGCCCGGGAAGTGGTCGCCGCAGAAGAGCCGGAAGCCGACCGGCTCGCGGCGTTGGACCGGGCGTTCGGGGGTTGGCTGGCCCTCGCCGAGGAAGCCGGGCGGGGCATGGCCAGTTCCACCCTCGCCGTGGCCTTCGAACCCGGTACCTGCTGGCGGCCGGACGAATCAGTCGTCAGCTCTGTGGTCGCCGACCCCTCCGGCTGGTTCACGGCCGAATGGGCGGGCCTGGTCGGTGCCGTTGGCCAGGCTTACTCGGTCGGATTGGACCAGCTCGGCTGGGCGCTGGGCGTCCGGCTCGCCAGGTTCCTCCTCGTTCACGGGCACTACGACGACTGGCGGCGCGTCTGCGAGCTGATGCTCGCCAGCGCCCGGCGGGCGGTCAGCGGTGGATCGGAAGGGATGGCGTTGGCCGGTCCGGGTGAGCTGCCCTGGCTCCAGCACCGCCTCGACGAGGCACTGGAAGGCTTCGAGCAGACCCTCACGGCGTGCGGCGTCGCCAGCACCCACCACGGTCAGATCGTGACCACCGGGCGCCTGGGGGCCACCGGGCACATCCGGGTTACGGGGCACAGCGGGGTCACGGGGCACAGTGGTGCTGTCCACAAGTCCGGCCACGTCGATGAGGTGTTACCCCGCCTGCACAACGCCCTGACCTACCTGCGCGAGTTGGCTGACCGCCACAGCGAAGCCTCGGCACTGCACAGGCTGAACACCGTGCACCGGCTGCAAGGGTGCTACGAGAAAGCGGCGCGCTGCTTCCAGCAGGTGCTCGACGCCCTCGATCAGTTCGGGAAACCTCTTCGCGGAACTCGGGTGCCGTCCGGGCCCGGCAGGGGCCTGAGGTTGGCAGCTCTCCAAGGCACCCCGCATGCGGGTTGGTAGCCCTTGAAGAGCGGCCAACGGGGTCAGTGCGCGTAACCCTCCAGCATCTCGGTGACCAGGGCTGCGATGGGTGAGCGCTCCGATCGGCTGAGGGTGACGTGGGCGAACAGCGGGTGCCCCTTCAGCTTCTCGATCACCGCGGCGACCCCGTCATGGCGGCCCACCCGCAGGTTGTCTCGCTGGGCGACGTCGTGGGTGAGCACTACCCGCGACCCGGTGCCCAGCCGGGAGAGCACCGTGAGCAGCACGTTGCGCTCCAGGGACTGCGCCTCGTCGACGATCACGAAGCTGTCGTGCAGGGACCGACCGCGGATGTGGGTCAAGGGCATCACCTCGAGCATGCCGCGGTCGATCACCTCGTCGATGATCTCCTGCGAGGCGACCGCGCCGAGAGTGTCGAACACCGCCTGCGCCCAGGGCTGCATCTTCTCGTTCTCAGTGCCCGGCAGGTAGCCCAGCTCCTGACCGCCGACAGCGTAAAGCGGGCGGAAGACGACGACCCGACGGTGCGCGCCGCGCTCCATCACGGCCTCCAGGCCGGCGCACAGCGCGAGCGCCGACTTGCCGGTCCCGGCCCGGCCGCCGAGTGACACGATGCCCACATCGGGGTCGAGCAGCAGGTCCAGCGCGACACGCTGCTCAGCGGAGCGACCGCGCAACCCGAACGCCTCGCGGTCCCCACGGACCAGCCGGGCGCGCTTATCTGCGGTGATCCGGCCCAGCGCCGTCGCCGTCCCGGCGAGTAGCCGCAGGCCGGTGTGGCATGGCAGGTCAGCGACCTCCGGGTGCTCGGTGAGATCGGCGATCCCCGCCTTGTAGAGCTCCTCCAGCACCGAGGGCCCGACCTCGACGTCACTCATCCCGGTCCAGCCTGAGGGCACCACATCCAGCGCGCGGTACTCGTCGGCAGGCAACCCGACGGCGCCCGACCTCACCCGCAGCGGCATGTCCTTGGTAACCAGCGTGACGTCACGACCGTCGGCAACCAGATTCAGCGCGCAAGCCAGGATCCGGGAGTCGTTGGTCTCAGTCCGGAACCCGGCGGGTAGCACCGCCGGGTCGGCGTGGTTCAGCTCGACGCGCAGGGTGCCACCGAGCTCGCCAATCGGGACCGGGACATCCAACCGGCCGTGGGTCACCCGCAGCTCGTCCAGCAGGCGCAGAGCTTCCCGGGCGAACCAGCCAAGTTCCGCGTGGTGTCGCTTGCCCTCCAGTTCCCCGACGACCACGAGGGGAAGCACTACCTCGTGCTCATCAAACCGGATGAATGCCCAAGGGTCGGACAGCAGGACCGACGTGTCCAGCACATAGGTGCGGATACCCGGGGCGGTGGGGTGGGGCGAGCGAGAAGCATTCACGGCAGCTCCCTGGCGTGCGCGGCACCCACGCCCGCTACTCGGTGGGCCGGCCGGCCTCTGGTTGATCGCTCCCGCAGTGCCCCGGGATGGGGCCACAGCGACCCAATGGGGTCAGCGGGACCGACCACGAGGGCCGGGTGCCGGCCCTCCCGTGCTCGCCGTGGGCGGTGTATCCGCCCCACCGACCGCAGCCACGACCAGGGCCTCCCGTGGCGCGACGCCTCCGGCACGTCCCGCCACTTCCGCACGGTACCGGTGGGGGGCCGTCGTGGGCAGGCATCCAGCCAGGTGAATCGCTCCGTGTCGGCTCCGTGACTGGCAGCCTCACCCCGCCAGCTCGGCACGCACCACCGACGGGACCAGCGGCTCATCGAGCAGCCGCAGGTAACGCTGGCTCAGCGGCTGCACCGGCGGGCGGGCCTCCAACCAGGTGCGCAGCAGCCGGTAGCCCTCCACGTAGGTGGTGGTGTAGGCGCGCCAGAGCGGATCGGACAGAAACCGCAGCATCTGCTCGGCCCGCCGTTCACTGATCAGGAGCCACCGCCGCAGGTAGGCCAGCACGTCCGCCGGATCGGCACCCTGATCGTGCAGCATGAGCGCGGCGTCCTGGCGGACCCCGAGTAGGCCCGCAGCGGCCGTCTCGAGACGCTCGGCGAGCTCGCCGTCCATCCGCAGGCCCAGGTCGCCGAGGATCTCCGCCGCCCACGGCCCCCACCCCGGACCGACTGCGGCCCGCAGCCCGAGGTCGGCCATCCCCTCCGCCATCAGGCACTGCGGGGTGTTCACCAGGAAGATCGTCTGCTCGTCCTGCCGCTGCGTCCGCACCAGGCCGGCCTCCTTGCGGCAGTGCTCGGTGTGGTGGCCGGGGTAGGACTCGTGCGCGACCAGGTGCGGCAGGTGGGCCATCCGGTGCCCGAGATCCGCGTTGATCGCCACCCGGGAGCGGAAGTCACCGAGGTAGTAGTTGAACCCGCTCCACGGCTTGTCGGTGACCACCTCGTACTGCACGGTCTCCTCAGGGGGCAGCCCGACGCTGCCGCGTACCCGGTCCCGCAGTGCGCTGGACAGCGCATACACGGCCAGTTCCAGCCGCTCCGGCGGAACCTCGTCCCCAGCCCGGTGCGCGGCCAACCGCTGCGCCAGTGGGTCGCTGCCCGGCAGCAGCCGGCCGATCTCGGCATGCGCCTGGTGATAGACATCCGGGTTACCAGGCACGATGAGGACGTCGAAGTACGCCTGCACCTCGGCCACGAAGCCGACCTGCTGGCCGGCCAGCACCCGCCCGCTGCACTCCAGGGCGGCAAGATGGGCATCCAGGAAGCCGGCTCGCGGCTCGGGCAGGCCGGCCGCAGGGAGTTCGGCTCGCAGCTCGCCGGCCCGGCGGGCCAGCATCGCCGGATCCGGCCGGGGCTCGTTGTCGACCTGGCGGCGCAATGCCGGATCACCGGTGTAGGCGTCGACGAAGCCCTCGACCAGGCGGTCGAACCGCAGGCCGAGCACCAGGTACTCGCGGACCAGATCCATTGCCTGAGAATAGGCCCGTGAGTGGCGTTGGTTGCCAGGGCACGCAACGCCACTCACGAGTTCACGAACCAAACCGGCGGTGCCGGGCGGCGAAGTCACGCAGGGCGCGCAGGAAGTCCACCTTCCGGAAGGCCGGCCAGTAGGCGTCGCAGAACCAGAACTCCGAATGCGCCGACTGCCACAGCAGGAAACCTGACAGCCGCTGCTCCCCCGACGTGCGGATCACCAGGTCAGGATCGGGCTGCCCGGAGGTGTAGAGGTGCTCGGCGATCTGCTCGACATCGAGCACCTCAGCGAGCTCCTCCATGGTGGTCCCGGCCTCGGCGTGCTTGAGCAGCAGTTTGCGCAACGCGTCAGCGATCTCCTGACGGCCGCCGTAGCCCACTGCCACATTCACCGCCAACCCGGGCCGGTCCCGGGTTCGGGCTGCCGCGGTGGTCAGCCGCTGCGCCATCTCCGGCGGTAGCAGGTCCAGCGCGCCGACGACCCGCACCCGCCAGGACGTGTCCGGCGCACACAGCTCGTCGACGACATCGGCGATGATCTCCAGCAACGGCTGCACCTGGTCGGGCGGCCGGTTGCGCAAGTTGTCCGGCGACAGGAGCCAGAACGTGGCGATCTCGACGCCGGTCTCACGGCACCAGCCGAGCAGCTCGACCAGCTTGGCGGCACCGACCCGGTGGCCGTCACTGACGTCGGCGAACCCGACTTCCTTGGCCCAGCGACGATTACCGTCCATGATCACCGCAACGTGGCGGGGGCGGGCGGCGGTGCCGAGCTGACGTCGCAGCCTGCGCTCATAGACGGCGTAGACGAGGTCCTGCAGCCTCACAAGTCGGGAAGGTTACGCCCGACACCATGGGGGGGAGCTTGTGGTCAGCCTGGGCGGATGCGTCGTCACCGTGGTGGGGTTGACGACGTCGTCAAGTCGGCGATATCGGGGGCCTGAATCCTGTGGGTCGGCAGGCAACTCTCGCTTCGTGCTACGCTCCCGCCACTTAGCGCGCCTGGAGCTGCCCGGTACATCCAGGCTAAGGGGCATCATGGCTGATACCTCGACACGAACCGCTGCCCCGGAAGACAGCAGTTCACCCGCTCAGCGCGGCATCTGGATGATCGTCTTCGGCTCAGTCTTAGCCGTCCTCGCACCACTCGGTGGATTCCTCGGCGGGACCAAGGTCGGGACCTCGGGCGCCGACCAGGACATCGACCCCCTGCTCCAGTGGCTGATCGCAGGCTTGGGCGTCGGCGGGATCGGTGTGCTCCTCGCCGCTGTAGGAATGCTGCGTTGGGTGCGGGCCAACCGGCATCGTCGGCTTATCTGAGCCGCAGTGAGGACGGCAACGTGTCGCCGGGCTTGCCTCTGAGCCCTCGGCGGGGCGGGCTCACGAAGCGGAAGGAGCGGTCGGATCCGTGGGGGCAGCGTCCGTGACGCCTCGCGGGCTAGCGTCGGGCCGCAAGCTGGACAGGAATGGTCCGATGATGTCGATGGGCAGCGGGAAAACCACAGTCGAGTTCTGGTCCGCACCCAGCTCCAGCAACGTCTGCAAGTAGCGCAGCTGGAGCGAGGCCGGACTCTGGGACAGGGTGTCGGCAGCCTGACGCAGCTCCTCAGATGCCTGCAGCTCACCGCGGGCGTTGATGATCTTTGCGCGACGCTCCCGCTCGGCCTCGGCCTCGCGGGCCATGGCTCGCTGCATCGCCTCGGGGATCTCGACGTCCTTGATCTCCACCACCTTCACCTGCACACCCCACGGCTCGGTCTGGGCGTCGATGGTCTTGCGCAGGTCCTCGTTCAGGTCGTCACGATGCGCCAGCAGGGTGTCCAGGTCCGCCCTACCGACGACGGAACGGAGGGTGGTCTGAGCGATCTGTGAGGTGGCCACTGCATGGTTCTCCACCACCATCACCGCCTTGACTGGATCCACTACCTGGAACAGGACCACCGCGTTGACCCGAGCCGGCACGTTGTCCCTGGTGATGACCTCCTGCGGCGGGATGGTCAGCGTGACCACGCGCAGACCCACCCGGACCATCTTGTCGAACCCGACGAACAGCAGGCACACGCCCGGGGTCAGCAGTGGGCGCAGTCGACCGAGGCGAAAGGCGACCCCTCGCTCATATTCCCGGAGCACCCGGATTGAGGACACCAACAGCACGAGAACGAGGACAACAATGCCCATGACGACGGCGGCACCTGGGCTCATGGCCGGTTGATCCTGCGCCATTCAGACCGTGAAGCCGCACCCGAGGTGGGTGCTTCGAGCCCACTCCACCGGGTGGTGAAGCGATCGGTGGGCTCTGGTGACGCCGGCTGGGTCTCGACCGGGACCGGCCCGGCGGCCCTCTCGACGGGCACATGCTCGGGGAACCCCGCCGGGGTGTGACGCAGGTGCGACCACAAGGGCCAGCTGGCTAGCCCCACGAGCACGGCAGCCGCCGCCAACACACCCGATTCCAGGGCGGAGTTGCCGATCATCGTGAACAGCGGCAACAGGATGGCGAGGACCGCTACCGAGCAGGCCATGCCGCGGTGGAACCGCCCGGCCTCCGAATGGGGCCAGGGGTCGACGTTGCGGGAGATCTCCCGGCCGCTGTCGGAGGTGGTGCAGCTGTCCTTGACCGGACAGCTGTTGCACACCGT
>DATHTJ010000249.1:0-2494 GCA_035463315.1 Pseudonocardiaceae bacterium | reverse complement strand
CGGGGCGGTAGCGGACCAGCACCGCCGGCCGGGCCACGGCCACCGCCGCACCGGCACCGGATCCACCATGCCCGTTTGTGGCGTTCACCGCGCCGCCCTCGGGTTACCTTGATGGGCCACGGCGAGACCGGGGGCTCTCGGGCCATCCCCGGCCCCGCCGTGATCCGGATCCGACTGTCCCGCCGGAGGGATGGGACTCGGCGGGACAGCCGGGGTCTGTAAGGGATCTGTGGGTGGGTCGTCGGCGACCCTGGGCAGTACCTCGGTGGCCTCTGGATCAGCCACACCGGGTGGCGCCGGGACGTCCACGCCCAACTCGGCGGCCAGATGAGCCTGCATTCGGTCAGTCGGCTGCCGCAACCAGTAGTGCGCTTTCACATAGACCCGGCACACCCCGCGCCTCAGCAATCCGGAATGCCGACACGACCGGCATCGACCCCGCTGATCCACCGGATGAGCAGCAAGCAGCGAATCCAACGCCGCACCCGCCCCGCATCCCACCTGGCCGCACCCGCGCGGGGACTGCACCTCGGCCACCAGGAACCTGCGCAACATCTCACGCAGTTGGTCGTGCTCGCTCTGGTACGCGTTGGGGCTCATGCCGGGCCGATCGCAGAACAGGGTTGCACAAGTTCAACGCCGTCACAGCGGGTCATCGTCACGCGGTGAAGGTTGCCCGCGTTTGATCACGGCTCCAACGTGCTAACCAGGTCTCGCATTGACTTACCCGCGTCTTGCATACTGGCGGCGCTCGACCAGTGCCATGGCGTCTACAGTTGGGGGGTGGTATGCATCCAGCGTGCGCATCGCGGGCAGTTCGAGAGGCCGCTGCGGTCGGCAATGTCGGCGAGGTCATCCGCCTGGTCCGGCGGGCTCACGGACTGAATCAACGTCAACTGGGTGCGGCCACGGGGCGCAGCCAGTCGACGATCTCGCGGATCGAGCGTGGCGGGTCGGGAACCCGCGACGTCGAGATACTGCGTCGGCTAGGAACCGAGTTGGACATCCCCTTGGTCTTGCTCGGCCTTGCTGAGCACTCAAGCCAGAACAAACACAGCACCACGATTGGTGAGTTTCCTGTGGATCGACGAGATTTCCTCTTCAGCGCCGCCGCAGTGATCCCTAGTACCGCCGTTGCGGGAACTGTCATCGCGGAAGACGAGGCGGCGGCTACCGTGCACGCCATCGCCACGGCGCATCGCCGGCTGGATGCAACAACCTCATCACGTGATCTCGTCGAGCCGGTTGCGGCCCATCTGCGGATGGCCACTGGCATGCAAGCCAAGATCTGGGACCCGATGAGCAGGACACCCATGGCCGCCGCCGTCAGCGAGGTAGCAGGTCTTGCGGGTTGGCTGTACTGGGACATGCACGACCTGGGCTCGGCTCGGCGGCACTACCGAATCGCCGTTGAGCAGGCCCAGCGGGCCGGTGGGGACTCGATGCTCACCGCATACATGCTGGGCAGCCTGGCGTCCTTTGTCGTCGTGCAGGAAGGCGCGGCTGACGAGGGACTCGTGTTGCTCAGGCATGCGGCCAAAGTCGCGCAGGGTGAGCGCCCCGCCACCGCGGACGCGTGGTTGGCGGCTATGGAGGCCGTGGCGCACGCAAGCGCGGGCGACAACGTCCAGACCTGGCGCGCGCTGGATCGCGCCGAGGCCGCCGTTGAGCGCGTCGCCGCGGAGGAAACACCACCTTGGCCCTGGGTGTTCCCGTTTGACGCCCGGAAGATTGCGACTTACCGGGCTCACCTGCGCCGTGCGGCTGCGGCGTCCCGATGTTGCCTATGCGGCCGTGGCGGACCTGCCTGTCTCGATGACTGGCGGACACCGTAAGCAGGGTGCCCTCGTGCTGCTTGATCTGGCCTGCGCGCACGTCCAAGCCCAGGAGGTCCAGGAGGGCCTGCGAGTGGCAACCACCGCCGTCGATCTCGCAGCAACCACACGATCAGAGCGGGTGTTGAGCCAAGCGCGGCAGTTCCGTCGAACAATTCCCGCGCCAGCGCCACCCGGACTGCTGCGTGACTTCGATGAGCACCTACGTGCCGCGAACACGCGAGAGCAGGTCATGGGATGACTTTCATCGGAATTACCGGGCACCGGGGCCTGCCGCCACACACTGTCCAGCTCATCGACACAGCACTACATGATGCGCTGGCCGAATACGGTGACAGCGTCACCGGTGTTACCTCGCTGGCTGACGGCGCCGATCAACTCTTCGCCCGCGCTGTCCTCGATCGGGGCGGTCAGATAGAGGTTATTGTTCCGGCGGCCCGCTACCGCGATAGCCTCCCCCGCGAGTCGCACCCAGAATACGACGATCTCATCGATCACGCGGTGAAGGTGCACCGGCTTGACTTCACCGAATCGACCGCCGAGTCACACATGGCAGCCAGCGAACTGATGATCTCGATGGTCAGCGAACTCCTCGCCGTCTGGGATGGACAATCCGCGCGCGGTTACGGGGGCACCGCCGACGTGGTAGCGCACGCACG
>DATHTJ010000248.1:0-10511 GCA_035463315.1 Pseudonocardiaceae bacterium | reverse complement strand
TCCGCTGTCGACAGGATCGTGTCAAGGAGTTCCTGCACGCCGATGCCCTTGCGGGCCACCATGGGTACCACGGGCGCACGCAATTCGGCAGCCAGGTCGGCCCAGGCGACCGCCCGCCCGCGCCGCTCGGCCAAGTCGGCCATATTGGCCGCCACCACCAGCGGGAGGCCGAGCTCCGCCAGCTCCAGGACGAGAAAAAGATTCCGCTCCAGGTTCGAGCTGTCAACAACCGCCACGACCATGTCGGGTCCACCGGAGGTGAGGAATTCGCGAGCCGCTTCCTCTTCCGGCGACGCCGCCCGCAGGCTGTAGGTACCGGGGAGATCGACGAAGCGGATGGTGACGCTGCCCACCTGCCGCGAGCCCTCGATGCAGGCCACGGTCTTCCCCGGCCAGTTCCCCACGTGCTGCCGGCCGCCCGTGAGGGCATTGAACAGGCTCGACTTTCCCGTGTTGGGATTGCCGGCGAGCGCGACCACCACCGTCCCCGTGGGGCGCCCCCCGGGCTGGAACGGTGCCGCCTGCGGATGGCAGCCCCGGCCTGTCTGGCGCCGCCTGCGACGGCGCCAGACAGGCCGATCGGCGCTAGGGACGACCGGCTGTCTGTCTGCGACCGCATGCGTTCGTGCCGGCAGGGCGACCTCGGCGCCACCCGCCACCACGGGCAGCCCCGACACGACTGTCACGCCAGCGGCCTCCGAGCGCCGGATGGCCAACCGATATCCCCGGAGCGACACCTCGAGTGGATCCCCCAGCGGTGCCGTGGCTACCACCTCGACCGGTACCCCCGGAACGAAGCCCATCTCGACCAGGCGGCGTCGCACGTCATCCGGCCCCTCAACCCGCACTACCGAGCCGGTCTCGGAAGGTCGCAAGCTGCTCAACAAGCGCTCGTCCACCCGACCTCCTAGCTTCGAGCTTAGGCAAAGCTAACATGAGGTAAACCAATACATACAAGTCGACCACCGTGCGAGGCAAGCATTCAGCCGAAATACGCTATGTCCCGTGCAGTGGCGTTGTGCGACGCGCTGGGGGCTTGTGGTTCCGATCGTGTCCGGGTGACATCGGCCCTGCTCTCGAAGCGGTGGGCGGCAATCGCCGAGGTCTGGCCGCCAAGGTCAAGCTGGCCGACCACCGGATCCGGCGGGGTCGAGGTCCCAGTCCAGCGCATTCGCCACAGGTTTGCGAGACCGTCCTCGACATCCAACGGGTTGGCGATCCCCAAACTCGGGCCGGACGGCCCGGTGCGTGTGGGCCTTCCGTCCCTGCCCACGGGGTGAACGACCCATGAGGATCAATGTGTGCAGCGGATCGTGGTAGGCGTGGACGGGTCGATTTCGGCGCTGAACGCAGTGAGCTGGGCGGCGAACGAGGCTGCCTTCCGGCGTCTGCCGCTGCACCTGGTGCACGCCGTCAATGCCGCTCTCTCCGCAGCTGCCTACATCGGCAGGTTCGGCGCGCCCACGAGTTTCTTCGAGGCCATAGAAACGAGTTTCTTCGAGGCCATAGAAGCCGATGGCCGCCGACATCTGGCCGAAGCCGAGGCCGCGGTACGCCAGGCCCACCCCGGGTTGGAGGTCGACGTCGACCTACAGCGCGGGGATCCGGTCCCGATATTGATCAACTTGTCACAGACTGCCCGTCTCCTGGTGCTCGGCTCCCGTGGACTGGGCGGGTTCAGCGGCATCCTGGCCGGTTCCACCGCTGTCGCCCTGGTCGCGCACGGCCACTGCGCGGTCGCGGTGATCCGTGGCCAAGCGCCCGACGAGGCTCCACCAACTGAAGGGCCGGTCGTGGTCGGCGTGGACGGATCACCGACCAGCGAAACAGCGATCGCGATGGCCTTCGAGGAAGCATCGTTGCGGAATGCTGACTTGGTGGCCGTGCACACCTGGCTCGACTACTCCTCGGACTCTTCTTACGTATACTCCCCCCAATTTCTGATTGACTGGGACAGAATAGAGACCGAGGCGCGGGAGCTGCTTGCGCAACGGCTGGCCGGTTGGCAGGAGAAGTACCCGGACGTGACGGTGCACCGAGTCGTCACGAGGGACCGGCCGGTGCACCATCTGCTGGAGCATGCTGCCCAGGCGCAACTGCTGGTCGTCGGTAGCCGAGGTCGCGGCGGGATTTCCGGCATGCTGCTGGGCTCGACAAGTCAGGCGCTGATCTACCACTCGCCTTGCCCGCTTCTCGTCGTCCGTCCGGTCACCGCACCCTAACCGGCGCGCTCCCCTTCCGTCTGATCCGCCCTACCCGTTACCGGCTCAGATGCGCCGGCTGGTGGGTGATCTGCTCGATGTCCCCGGCCGCGGCCTCAAGCAGCTTGTGACCGAGGTCGGACAGCGCGCGGGCCACCGCCAGCTCGTCGCCGATTTCCGGGACGTCCCGGTCTGCGGGGTTGAGCCGGGCGAGCCCCACGCCGACCAGGCCGGTCTCGTCGCGGTTGTGCAGCCGGGCCAGTGCCCGAGTTCTGCCGTCGTGTTCGTCGATCTGGATCTCGACCTGCCACACCTTGCTCTCCATCATCTGCTCCTCACCCTCGGCATAGGCTGCCCCTTTTTCATAGGGTTGCGTCGGGGGACCGCCGGGCGAAGGGCCCCAGGTCGGGATCATTCGGGACGAAGGTCATAGCTGGACCGCCCGCTCGGCCATCCAGTTCTTTGCGGGACCTTTTGTCCTAGTGGTGAGGGTCGTGCGGACCTGCTGCCTCGTCGTCCCCGCGGCGCAGGCTCGTGTCGTGGCGCCCGGTAGGCGGCGCCGGCGACGAGGAGCAGCGATGATCGAACAGACCGCACCCCCTCGCGACACGCTGCACGCGGCGCTCTCTGTGGCCTGTCGGGCGCCGTCGCTGCATAACAGCCAGCCGTGGCGTTGGCAGCTGGCCGCCCACTCGATGCATTTGCGGGCCGAGCCGGCGCGGATGCTACTAGCGACCGATCCGACGGGGCGCCAGATGGTGATCAGCTGTGGGGCGGCGTTGAAGCATGCTCGGGTGGCCTTCGCTGCGCTCGGGTGGCACACCGTGATCCACCGGCTGCCCGATCCCACTGATCCCGATCATCTGGCGTCGATCGAGTTCGAACCCAGCGGCCCGATCCGGGCCCGGGATGTGGCGCTGGCGGCCGCCGCCGTCCGACGGCGCACCGACCGGCGCGCGTTCCTGCCTGGCGACCTTGCCGAGCCGATCACCTCGCGGCTGGTGTCGGTCGCCCGCACCGAAGGCGCCGAGCTGCTGATCCTGCCCCCGATGGTGGCGCCCGAGCTGCTGGTGGCATCCAGATCGGCCGACCTCGAGCATGACACCGACGCCGGTTGCCGGGCTGAGCCGAGCTGGTGGACCGGGACCACCGCGAGTCCCCGCGGCATTTCGGCCACCGCGCTGCTCACCCCGCCCGGGCACCCGCCGGACGGCGCGACGCTGACCGTCCTGCGTACCGCGGACGACGACCGCCGCAACTGGCTGCGGACCGGTGAGGCGCTGGCCGCGGTCTTGCTGGAGGCCACCGCCGCGGAGCTGGCCACCTGCACGCTGACCCACCTCACCGAGATCGAGGACAGCCGGGCGGTGCTGGAACGGGCCATCGCGAGCCTCGGTGCCCGTCCTGGTCACGCGCAGGTGGTGGTGCGCGTCGGACGGGTGCACAGCCCGCTGCCCGGTCCTCGATCCCCCCGACGGCCACGCATCGATGTGCTCGAGCAACTCCCGCTGCCGTCCGCCGTGGGTCACGTCTCAACTAGATCAGCTGTTTCCGCGAACAAGGTGTTCGTGGGCAAGGACGGCGGTGGGTAGCGCCGATACTCACCGCCGTCCTTGCCCCTTCATGGGCCGTTCGGCCCGAATGGTGCAGGTATGCCTTGTGCTCGATCGGTGGGTCGGCTGGGCGGGCACGGAGCCCGCTGTCTTGATTTATTGGCGGTCTTCGTTGCGGGTGTCGCCGACGCAGACGCATCCTCGGTGGCGCCCGCTAGCGACCGTCGCGGAGCAGTACCTGATTCCGATCGGATCGTGGGCGTCCCATGCGTGCGGACACGCGGCGCAGGTGAGGTAGGTCCGGTCGCCAGTACCCGGCGTGGTGACGGTCGGTTTCAGCTCAGTCGTTGGCATGGTCCGTGGCTTCCCCGTGTGTATTGCGCCTTCCGGCTTCCGGCGATCAAGATGCGGCTCCGATCATCAGCAATGCCAAGATGGATCTCCATGAGCTGTCTCCTGAGCCCGATTGCGTATGCGCACCAACTGATCGGGCTCGGAGACGTTTGCTTGCCTCGAGCTGCCCGTCGGTTTACTTGGTGTCGCCGAGGTCCGGGACGATACCTCCACGCTACTCCGAATCCGCGACTGACGGCGACGTCAGCGTACGGCCCGAGTTGCGGAGCGTACGCTGAGCGGTGAGGGTAAGGTCAGCCGCTGGCGCGGCGGGTGTGAGCAGCTTACTGAGCGAAAGTCAACGGCGCGGATCGACTGCGGCCGGGGAGGACGGTGTGGTGATGGCCACTGGCGACAAGATCGACCACAAGGCCGAGGAACTCAAGGGCAAGGCGAAGGAAGCCGTGGGCAAGGCCACCGACGACGAGGAGTTGGAGGCCGAGGGCAAGGCGGATCAGGTCACGGGCAACCTCAAGCAAGCTGGCGAAAAAATCAAAGACGCCTTCAAATAGGCCGTCACGGACGCCGATGAGGGCGCGCGCCCAGGTCGGAGGCGATCCCCCGCAGCATGGCCTCGACGCGATTCACGAGGTTCGGGCAGACCTGGGCCCAGGCTGAACTCAAGCGTTCGCACCTCTGTCCACCAGGGGCATCATCGGGTTCATCGGCCTAGCTCCTCGAGAATCAGCGGGTAGGTGTCCTTCCAGGCGTCGCGGCCGAAGAACACGTCGAGATGGCCATAGCCGCCGATCCGGTGCAGCGTGTCACGGCCCGGCCGGTACTTGGCGAAGAAGTCGAACGACCGTTCCTGGCTTTCCGGAAGGAAGCACCGGTTGTCCTCACCGGCCAGGAACACAAACCGCGCATCGGTCTGCGGTGGGCCCGCCACGAACGACGAAGGCAGCTCCGGCAGGCCGTCCACCGGCACCAGGTGTCCGGCCCGGCTGCAGCGTTCCATTTGAGCGAAAAATGTCATGGGGCACTCGCCGAACTCCCCACGGATCCAGTCGTGGGTCGCCTCGTCGAGGTTGTCGTGCGACCACAGTGCAGGACAGCCGGTGCCGTAGGTGAAGCTGACCATCCGGCAGACGGAGTTGTCGCACTCGCGGTGCGTCGTTCGTACGAAGGCGACTATCGCCCGGGACAGCAGCCCCTCCGGCTTGTCTCCCCAGGCCGGCGAGATATGTGGCAGCAGGCGGCCCATCACCGGCGCCACCCAGCCGATCTTGACCGCTGAGAACCGGGGTATGACGGTGTGCAGCGACACCGCGTTGGTGATCACGGTGTCGACCTCCGGCACGAGGCCGGAGACCACCGCCATCGTGAACGACGTGCTGCCCTGGCAGTGCACGATCGCCTTCAGCCGCTCCGCGCCGGTGGCCTCCAGCACGAAGCGCACCGCCGCCGGGCAGTCGTAGGCAGCCGCCTGGTCCAGCGTCCATGGAATCGGCTCGAGGTCGATCGAGGCCCGCCAGTTGAACAGCCAGACATCCCACCCGCCGTCGAGGAGAGCGTCGACGAGAGTGCGCGGCAGCGGCGGCCGGAACAACTCGGCCCGCACGCCGGCTCCGTGCAGGAGCAGCACCGGGCCGCGGGTGGCGGGATGCCGGCCTTGCACGTGCACCAGCGTCAGCGCCGTGCCGTCGAGTGCGGTCAGTGGCAGGACCTCGGTGACGTGGTCGGCTCGGGTCGTGGGGACGGTGCCGGTGGTCATGGTGTGCTCACCTCTCGGGCTACGGTCACGGGGCTCTCGATCAGCCGGGGCGACGGCAACGGTGTGGCCGGCACCGGTCGCTTGCCGCCCGCCGGATCGTCGGCCAGCTCCCAATCGTGGCAGACCTCATCGATGGCCAGCGGGTAGATCGTCAGGTCGCCCTCGGGTGCGATGTGCAACCGCAGGAAGCCCTTGTAGTCCTCGACCGCCTGCCCTGACATCTGCCATTCCGTGACCACTCTGGAACGTGCCAACAGGATGGAGAGCGCGAACGCCTCAGTACCGAGCCCGGCACCTAATCCACCGGCGATCACCAGGCACAGCGCCAGCACGATCCACCCCGGCCAGTCGGCTGGCCACGGGATGGCAACCGTCACGGCCAGGATGGTGAGCGCCACCGCGACTTGCATGAGCCCCGCGATGGTCGCGCTGGACTGCGCAGCACTGGCTTTCCGGCCTCGAGTCCAGCGGCCGATCGAGCTGAGCAGCAAGAGTACGGCGATGCCGCCGAGCCCGAGTCCGATGAAACCGCCGAGAGCGTCGAGCCCGGCGAACTGCACGGTGTTGAGCAGTTGCCGGGTGCTCTGGGTGAGTCCGAAGAGCACGCTCATCACGACGAACAAGGCCGCATGCACACCTGCCGCGAGACTGGGAAACCCCGGGTTGCGCCGGCCAAGCCAGTACGCCGACCACGGGTAGGCCAGCCGCTTGGCCAGGCTGCGGGACGTACTCGTGTCGGGATAGGTGGTCTGTGCTCGGGCGAACGCCAGCGGCGGGTCGTCCTTGCCGCGCATCCGCGCACCCGCGGGCGGCAACGGCAGGTCCCTCGGCAGCCGGTGGGTCGAGGCCAGGTAGGCACCGCCGAGGCCGCAGGTCACCATCTGCCGGCGCCGCTTGTCGGGCGGAAGTGGAGTGTCTGGCTCGACCTGCTCGTCCGGCAGCCGTTCGGCGTAGCGCGCGTAGTGGTGCCGGTCGCCGGTGAGCCAGACCCGGATCGACGCGCCGGTCGGGCGGATTATGTTGCGGTCGAACCAGTGCAGCGAGTTGAAGGCGTCGATGTTCTTGTCGGCGGTGCTGACCCAGGTGGGTGCCGCCGAGCAGACGATCACACCGTCACCTTTCTGGAGGTGAGCTGCCAGGCAGTGCCGGAAGTACTCCAGCTGTGGCTCATCAATGTAGTTGCCCAGCTGGCTATCCAGCCCTACCAGCCACCAGCGCTTCGGCAGCTGGATGGCGAAGTAGCTGCGGGTCTGCCTGGTCTGCCAGCCCCCCATCGGCTGGTGTTGGGCGAACAGCCGTAAGAACGACGTGAGGCCGTCGTACCAGTCGTGGTTGCCGGGCAGAGCGACCAGCAGCGGATCGTCTCCGCTTGTGGGCAGCGCGGCACGGTACGGACCCTTGAACCGGTCCTCGTACTCGACCGCCGAGGCGGTCGGGTAGACCTCGTCGCCTCCCAGCACCAGGACGCCGCCGCGGTTGAGCTGATACTCGAGGTCGGCGTCGGTAACCGTGATCTTCTCGGCCGCGATGATGTGCGCGACCGTCGAGGTGGCGTCGAAGCCGTCGCCGAGGTCGGCAACGTAGTCGATCCACAGCTCGGTGGCCGTGTCGGGCTCACACAGCGGCGCGCGCAGCAGTCCGGAGCCGAGCGCGGCTTGGATCTCGCGCTTGTCGGAGTAACTGGCGAAGACCCCGGCCAGCATCACCTTCACCGCGGTACGGGCCAGCTCCTTTGGTGACAGCCAGCGGACCTGCTCTTGCGGCGTGAAACCGAGCTTGTCGACGTGGTCGTGCAGGTCACGCAGTCTCATGCTGGGCCTCCTTTCGGGAAGTGTGAACCGTAGACCGCCCAGAGCTCTCCGAGGAACAGCCGGCCGAAGGATGCGAACGCCTGCGCCTTCCGCGGTCCCTTACTGCGGAACGTGGTCAGCTGCTGCACGAAGTCGGGCACGAGGATGTTGAGCACCCCGGCTCCCACCACCCGCGCCTGGTCGTCGGTCTCCCGCTGGGTGTGACCTACGAGGATTCGGACGTAGAGCGTCGACGTGTCGGGCCAGATATCGAGGCCCGGGTCGTCGTGTACCTCCTTGCGCCCCACGAGGGTCAGGTCGTTGCCCGCCGGGTCGGTCAGGTGCAGGCGGTAGAGCATCCGGCGGGTGGTCGGGTCGCCATCTTGGGTAAAGAGGTTGAACGAGCCCTGCCGCACCGGCAGCCGGCCACCGAGCACGTCGCTGTCGACGTAGCCCTCGGCTCGGCCGAGACGGTCGCGGTCGGCCACGAAGGCATCGACGTCATCGACGGTGATGGTGAGCCGGAACATCATCTTCTGCCCGAGCGAGCGGCCCCGCTCCCGGCCCGTCTTCGGGTCGGTCACCTCGAGGGCGACGTAGCCCTTCATCTCCTCAGTGAACGCCAGACTGGTCGGTTGCTCGGACCCGGCAGCGGTGCGAGCGGCGGGCACCCGGGCCTCAGCAGGCCCTTCCGAAGCCGGGGTCGCCGGGACCGCACTCGTCGCTTCCGCCCGGTGAGTCACCGGCTGGGACAGGATCTTGTCGCACGCCCGGTCGGCGAGGGCAGCGATGGTCAGCGACGGGTTGGCGCCCACCGGGCCGGGCATCGCTGCGCCGTCGAGCACATGCAGTCCTGCGAACCCGAAGACCTCGCCGTAGGAGTCGCACACCGCCTCGCCAGCGTGCCGTCCGATCGGCGCGCCGCCCAGCGGGTGCACGGTGATCACACGTCTGGCCCACCACAACGGGTTGTCCTGGAACGACGCACCGAGGTCATCGGCGAGGGCGCGCATGGTCGAGCGGACCCGCTCGAAATAACGCTCGGAGGTCTTCGTCGTCCAGTCGATGTCGAGGTTGCCGTCCTTGAGTCGCATCACGCCGTCGGGGATGTCGCGGCCCATGCCGAGCAGCGGCAGCGAGCTGTCGGACAACGAACCCGGCCCGAGCAGGGCGGCGAGGTCCCGCGAGATGTTGCTCCGCGGCCCGCGGCGCAGGTAGGACAGCGCCCGACCGAGGCCGAACCGCACCGCACGGCGCACCGCGCTGGACAGCTGGCTGGTCTCGGCCAGCCAGTCGATGAAGCCCGGGTAGCCGGCATCCTGGACGTAGTAGCCACGCCCGGTCGAACCCGGACCGTCGAGCTCGTCGCCGACCCGGATCGCACTGGTGATCACCGGTCCTCGGCTCCCCGCGAGCTGCCGGCTCTCTGTGCCCGCGGATCCCAGGCGTGCGTTCAGGATCAGACCGAGCAGGTCGCCGTTTCCGCAGAACCGGGTGCCGAGCGCCGTGCTGAGGCCGGGCAGGGCGGCTCGGCTGCGCAGCAGGAGGTAGGTGGTGCCAAAGGTGCCGGCCGCCAGCACCAGCCGGTCGCAGGTGATGGTGTGCAGCGGCAGCGTGTCGGTCGCCGTCTTGACGCCCTCACGGTCAGGCTCGTGCACGACGTAGCGCACCTCGTAGCCACCGGCGGCCAGCGGCGCGAAACCGCGTACCTCGCACCGGGTCCGCAGGTCGGCGCCGTGGTGCTTGGCCGCCGACAGGTAGTTATGGTCGAGGGTGTTCTTGGCACCGTAGTTGCAGCCGACGTCACACTCGCCGCACAGCCGGCAGGTCTGTCGCGGCAGACCGTGCACGTTGCCGTACTCCGGAGTGGTGATCGGCGCTCCCGGCACCGCCTGCGCATCAGCGCTCGACGCGAAGGTGACCGCGAGCGGAGGCAGCTGGTAGTCCAGGCTGAGACGTGCGGCGCTCTCGCGCATCGCGGTGGTCTTCGGGGTGTCGGGATAGGGGTACGGCGTCGCACCGAGCATCTGCTCAACCCGGGTGTAGTGCGGGTCGAGGTCGTCGCGGGTGACCGGCCAGTTCTCGTATCCCCCGCCTGGAACCGGTGACTCGTGCACGAACCAGCGCTCGTCCTTGCGGAGCAGCACGTTGGCATAGATCAGTGAGCCGCCGCCGAGGCCGCTGGAGACGACGCCCTCCAGCCCGCGGAACGACCAGACGTCGAAGAGCCCATGCAGGCCCTCGCTGGGATCCCAGAAGTTACGCGACATGGCGGCCGGGGTGCGGGCGAAGCTGCCGGGCGGGTAGGCCCGTCCGCGCTCCAGCACGACCACCGAGCGACCTGCCTCGGCAAGCCGGTAGGCAGCCACCGATCCGCCGAATCCAGATCCAACGACGACGCAGTCGACGTGTTCTGCCCTCTCCGCAGCTGGCTCTGACGTGTTGATCATGTGCGCCTCCGACGCCGTATGGATCCCTTCCCCTGAGTCCGACCTGAGATACCGGCTTCCAGCGGTCTTCGCCGAACTCGCCCTCATCATCTGATCGACGTGCCACAGCGGCCGACCCTGCCCACTTCTCGCCAACGCACCAGTCCCCGGCACCCAAATCCAGTAATCACATGAAGGAAGGCAAGCAACGCTCTGTAGGTACGATACGTCAGATCGCCGACCGATTGTGTGAACTTTTACGGCCCCGGGTTGCGTCCACACGAAACTGGTGTCCTTGAGTGACCGTGTAACCACCGAGTGATCGTGTGACCAAGGAGTGACCCCACACAAGGAACCACCCATCTCTGCTCAACCGCGAGCAGCCCGCTACTCGACCAGGACTCGCATGCATTCCTGCTGTCCCGCGGCCA
>DATHTJ010000247.1:0-3356 GCA_035463315.1 Pseudonocardiaceae bacterium | reverse complement strand
ACTACCCCGTCGAGGCAGGTTTCGCGTCCACCCCGGCCTCGGTGCGCTGCTCGCGGGTGATCAGGGCGGGGGCGCCGGTGAGCGGGTCGAGACCGCCACCGGACTTCGGGAAGGCGATGACCTCGCGCAGCGAGTCGGCACCGGCGAGCAGCATGCAGGTCCGGTCCCAGCCGATGGCGATCCCCCCGTGTGGCGGGGGGCCGTAGCGGAAGGCTTCCAGCAGGAACCCGAATTTCTCGGCAGCCTCCTCATCGGAGATCCCGAGCACCCGGAACACCCGCTGCTGCACGTCGGGCTGGTGGATCCGGATCGAGCCCCCGCCGATCTCGTGGCCGTTGCAGACGATGTCGTAGGCGTAGGCCAGCGCGGAGCCCGGGTCCTCCTCGAAGCGGCCGATCCACTCCGGTGTGGGCGCGGTGAACGGGTGGTGCACCGCAGTCCAGCGGCTGTGCCCCACGGCGACGTCGCCGGAGCGGTCGGCGGGTTCGAACAGCGGCGCATCGACCACCCAGACGAACGACCACGCCGACTCGTCGATCAGCCCGCATCGACGGCCGATCTCCACCCGGGCGGCACCCAGCAGCGCACGCGCGTCGGCCGGGTCGCCAGCGGCGAAGAAGACGCAGTCGCCGGGGTTGGCGCCGACCGCCTTGGCCAGACCCTCCCGCTCGTGCTCGGCGAGGTTGCGGGCCACCGGGCCAGAAACCTCGCCACCCGCGCCGACCAGCACGTAGGCCAGGCCCTTGGCGCCGCGCTGCTTGGCCCACTCCTGCCAGGCGTCCAGTTGCCGACGCGGCTGGCTCGCGCCGCCGGGCATCACGACCGCACCCACATACGGCGCCTGGAATACCCGGAACGGGGTGTCGACAAAGTAGCCGGTGAGCTCGGTGAGCTCTAGCTCGAAGCGCAGGTCCGGCTTGTCGGTGCCGTAGCGGGCCATCGCGTCGGCGTAGCTCAGCCGCGGGATCGGCAGCTCGATCTGGTGGCTGGCCAGCTCCGACCACAGCGCGGCGATCACCTTCTCGCCGAACTCGATCACGTCGTCCTGCTCGACAAAGCTCATCTCGATGTCAAGCTGGGTGAACTCGGGCTGCCGGTCAGCACGGAAGTCCTCGTCCCGGTAGCAGCGGGCGATCTGGTAATACCGTTCCAGGCCGGCGACCATGAGTAGCTGCTTGAACAGCTGCGGCGACTGGGGTAATGCGTACCAGCAGCCGGGCTGCAGCCGGGCCGGCACCAGGAAGTCCCGGGCGCCCTCCGGGGTGGAGCGGGTCAGCGTGGGGGTCTCTACCTCGATGAAGTCCTGCTCGTGCAGCACTGTGCGGGCGATCCGGTTGGCCTCGCTGCGCAGTCGCATCGCGGCGGCCGGGCTGGGACGGCGTAGATCGAGATAGCGGTGCCGCAGCCGAATCTCCTCGCCGATCTCCACGTGCCCGTCGAGCTGGAACGGCAACGGCGCCGACTCGCTGAGCACCGTCAGCTCCTCGGCGGTGACCTCGATACTGCCAGTGGGGATGTCCGGGTTCTCGTTACCCTCGGGGCGGGCGGCCACGGTGCCGGTGACCTGCAGGCAGAACTCAGCACGCAGCCGGTGCGCCCGCCGCGCCATGTTGCCCTCGCGAAAGACCACCTGCGCCACTCCGGAGGCGTCCCGAAGGTCGATGAAGATCACACCACCGTGATCGCGGCGGCGGGCCACCCACCCGGTGAGGGTGACGGTGTGCCCGGCGTGCTCAGCACGCAACGTGCCAGCGGGGTGGGTGCGCATCACGGAAGCCTGCTCCTCGATCTCCGACAACGGACTGGCGACCCAGCAAAGGCTAGCCGCGCCACCCAGCGGGCTGCTGATCAGCCGTGGTCGAAGCTGCCGACCTGCACGTCCTGCATGAACGCCTGCCACGCGGACGGGGGCAACATCAGCGCGGGCCCAGACCGGTCCTTCGAGTCCCGCACCCCCACGCAGCCCGGCACGACCGCCACCTCGACGCAGGCCATCTCGCCATTGCTGCGACTGCTCGTCCGCCAGGCGGCATCCGAGAACTCGGGGGTACCCATCTCGCTCGCTCCTGTCTACCCGCCCTTCGCCAGCCCGCGGATCAGCTCCACGGAATCGCTCGGGCCCATGGCCTGCTGCGTCAGGCCATCGAAAGCCAGAATAAACCCCTCGACGTCGTCGGTGGCCTCCACGTACACCACACCGCCCGGGTACTCGACACACGCGACAGGCGGGTCCTCCGGATCGGGGAAACTGAGCAAACGGAACGGGCAGTTCTGCGCCGGGTAGGCCCCCGCCGCGAACGGCATGACTTGCACCGACACGTGCGGCAGTTCGATCATGTCCAGCAGGTGACGCAGTTGTTCACGCATCACCTCCGGACCGCCGACCTGCTGGCACAGCGCTGCTTCAGTGACCACGCTGTCCAGTCGTAACGGGTTTACCTCGTGTAGCGGGGTCTGCCTGGCCATCCGCAACCGAACCCGCTCCTCGACCACCTGGTCGCTGACCCGGGGCACCCACGCCCTGGCCAGCGCGGTGGCGTACGCCTCGGTCTGCAGCAAGCCGGTCACCACTATGTCTTCGTAGCTCCGCACCCGGCTCGCCTCGGACTCCAGTCCGACGAACTCTTCGAACTCCTCAGGGACCGCGTCGCCCGCCTTGAAGGGCGTCCACCAGCCCTTTTGGCGGGACTGCAGCGCGAGCGCCACATAGCGATCCCGCTCCTGCTCACCGATGCCGTAGACGGTGGCCAGCGCGAGCACGTCGGCGGGGCCGATCGACTGCTCGGCGCGTTCCATCCGGCTGAGCTTGGAGGTGGCCCAGCCCAGCGGCGTGCAGACATCCTCCAGCCGCAGGCCGGCCTCGTTGCGCCAGCGGCGCAGCGCTCGCGCCACCTTGCGCCAGCGCACCGTGGGGCTGATGCGTTCGCTCATCTGATCACCCTCCGTCCGATTCAGCCGACACCCTCCGTGACCGGCATGCCGGACTCTATTGTTACTAGCCATGGGTGCGCCAACTCGAATCAACGTCAGCGCAGACGAGATCTTATCAGATTTGTCTCATCACAAGTTGCGTGACAAGCTGGGTGTCCACACAGATCTGACTGGGGAGGAACAGCGTCATGGAGATACCCGAGCAACCGGTGCCTCGGCAGTCGGGGCGCCGGGCCCGCCGGCTCACCTGCCAGGACGGGTACCACCGGATGCTGTCCGTCGGGTTGTGGGCGGTGCCCTCGCTGGGCGTCGTCGTCATGGTGGCGCCTGTCGCGGAGTCGGCGCGGTTCACCCGGGAGCAGGCGATCAGCTTGCGTGCCGCGCTCGACGAGACGATCGCCGAGCTGCCTGCACCCCCGGTGTGA
>DATHTJ010000246.1:0-2774 GCA_035463315.1 Pseudonocardiaceae bacterium | reverse complement strand
GCCGATCGCCTCCACCGCGCCGCTGGGGAAGATCACTGATGCGTTCAGCGACGCGATGCGTCGGTTCGCCCGCGATCAGCAGGTGCCGTGGGTGGACTTCGTCAAGGGGCAGCGCAAGGACGAGGTCATGCATGAACACCTCGCGCGGTTCACCGATGAGGAGGGGGTGTTGTTCATCGGGCGGGCGCAGGAGAAGACCGCGTTGTGTCGCACCGAGCGTCGCCGTGACGCCAATGGTGATTCCTACCCGTGGATCGTGAAGACCACCGGTGTGGTCAACCACTTCTACGTGTATGCGGTGAACGCCGACTTTGGCCCGTTCTTCCTCAAGTTCTGCTCGTATTTCCCTTATAACGCCCGGCTATGCGTGTTGACTGAACTAAGGGCAGAGTCTTCCCAGTTCCGGGGACAGGTCCCGGTTTGTGGGGGTACGGTCCCGGCCCGTGATCGAATCAGGGGAGTCGCCACGGGATCTTGCTGCGTTGGTGGTGGCGCAGCGGGGGGTGTTGAAGGCGACCGGGGAGCTGTTTGAGCCCTACCGGCTGCTTGATGCGTCTGGCCGGGTTGTTGGGCCGGTCGGGGCGTATTTGCGGGAGTTGCAGGCGTGTGGGCGATCGGCGACCACGCAGCGGTCCTATGGGATGGCGTTGTTGCGCTGGTTTCGGTTTCTGTGGGCGATTGAGGTGGTGTGGGATCAGGCGACTCGGGTTGAGGCCCGGGACTTCAGCCGGTGGGTGCAGGTTGCGCCCAAGCCGGCTGGGCCGCACTGGCGCCGCCGAGGCGAGCAGGTGCCGGGGGTTGGGTCGGTGGTTGCGAGAGCACCATCGACGCCGAACCCGGTGACTGGTAAGGCACCACCGGGGATGCAGTACGCCCCGACGACGGCTGCGCACGGCGAGACGGTGCTGCGTAACTTTTATGACTTCCACCTGGAGGCCGGGTCGGGGCCGATGGTGAACCCGTTCCCGCTGTCGCGGCACCGTCGGGGCGGGCGGGCACACGCCCATCACAACCCGATGGAGCCGTTTCGCGCTGAGCGTGGCGGGCTGTATCGGCCCAAGGTCGTCCAGCAGGTGCCGCGGCAGATTCCCGACGAGAAGTTCAACGCCCTGTTCGCCGCGCTGGGCTCGCATCGGGACCGGGCCCTGGTCGCATTGTGGGTGTCCAGTGGGGCGCGGGCAGCAGAGCTGCTGGGAGTGAGCTGCGGGGACATCGATCCCGGCCAGCAACTGATCACGGTGATCCGTAAGGGGTCTCGGGCGCTGCAACAGCTTCCCGCGTCCTGGGATGCCTTTGTATGGCTACGTCTGTATCAGCAGCAGATGCAGGGACTGGTCTGCACCGGGCGGGACCAACCGTTGTGGTGGACGCTGCGGCGCCCGTTTCGCCAGCTGACCTATCACGCCGCCTACCGGATGTTCGCCCGGGTCAACGCCGAGCTGGGAACGAACTGGAGCCTGCACGATCTGCGGCACACCGCCGCCTACCGCATGGCCCGCGATCCCCAGATGCCGTTGACCGACGTGCAATGGGTGCTGGGACACGCCCAGCTGACCACTACTCAACTCTATGTTTCGCCGCTGCCCGAGGACGTGATCGCTAACGTGGTGGCCTTTCACGAACGCTGCGGCGGGCCCCAGCCCCCGGCGGCGTCTCCTGCGCCCGGGTATCGGCCGGAGTCGTTGAACATTTTGTTCGGGACGGACCTGTGATGGCCCTGGAGGTGCATCACAGCGCAGGGTCACCCGTCGGGTCAGCTGGGCCGGTGGCCCGGCCGGGCGCGGCGCATCAGGCCGAAGCGCTACGCAGGCGGTTTCCTGCCCGTCCGGTCGCTGATACCTGGCCGCAGACCAGGCTGTCCCGCACCGACGTGCTGGCGCGGGTGTCCAGGGCACCGTTTGTCATGGACACCCCGGCCGGTGAAGACAACCGCATGCGCGGTATTCGTATCGTGTTGGACTGGCTTGAGGCCCAACCAGGCGACACCTGGCAGCAGCGGTGGCTGGCCAGCGGCGCCGGGCGCAACGGCCGGGAGGACTGGAGAGCTTTCCCGACCCGGTGGCGCAAGGCCACCACGTCGTGGGAGTGCAGGTTCGACACGATGGTGCTGGGCCCCGGCCTGTTGTCGCTGGTGTGCGCCGATGTGATCCGGCCCGGCATTGCTTGGCTGCTCACCACGGTCACCCCCAAACGGCTGGCCGCGGAGATGGCCCGCACCCGCGACCCCGCCGGATTCACTGATCTGACCACCCGATGCCAGGCCAATCCGGTCGGGGAATGCACCACTCGGGTGGCGATGCACCGGATCGCGGCCATCCTGGCGGCCAAGGGCGGTGTGGTCACCGACATCACCATCGGCGACTGCCTGCAACTGCTGGACATCGCCGCCGGTGTCTGCACCTTCTCCCAGCATAAGAGCCCGTACTTCTACCAGTTGCTGCACGCACTCGGGGTGTTCAGCGCGAGTGCCGCGCCGACGGTGCGCGCGCTGTCGGCCCAGCGGCAACTCAGCGTCGAGCAGCTGATCGACCGGTGCGGTATCGAATGCCGGCCGGTGCGTGATCTGCTGGTTGACTATCTACGAGAGCGCCAGATCAGCATCGATCACGTCACACTCGTGCACCTCGCCGATACCTTGGGCCGGTTGTTCTGGCGGGACCTGGAGCGCCACCATCCCGGGATCGACTCGCTGCGCCTGGCTTCCTCGGTCGCCGCGCAGTGGAAACAACGCATCGCCACCAAGACGACCCGCCGCAAGCAGGCCGACGGCAGTG
>DATHTJ010000245.1:0-7269 GCA_035463315.1 Pseudonocardiaceae bacterium | reverse complement strand
CCAGGGCCACCATGTGCGCGCACAGTTGCGCGCTACGGCCGTCCGGGCAGGGGCATTCGCCGGTCAACGGCCGACCTGCGTGGTGGACCAGGAGTTCCCCCGTATCGAGGTCCTCATCTGGCAATCCGCCCCACAGCGAGTACTCGTCCCAGTCAAGATCCACAACGAACTCTGCAAGTCTCTGACCATGTGCCAGTGCTTCCGGTTTGGTGGCGGCTTGCACGTCGCGGCGGGTGAAACCTGGTACGAACAAGATCGGGTTTCCCTATTCGACGACGCGAGCGAGGTAGTCGGGCTCGTCGCCGTCTCGGTCGAGCTGTGGGTGCGGTTGGCCGTGCGCGTAGGGCAGGCAGCGGTCGGCCAGCTCTGGCGCGGTGGCGTTGCGCGTGGCCAGCCATCGGGTCCAGTCGGGTAGCAAGGCCACTAGTTGGTCGGCGAACTCGTCGAGATAGAAGTTGCGCATGTGCGGCACGCACAGGGCGACCCGGTGCGGGGAGCAGGTTGCATATACCGCGTCGATGTTGTTGATGTTCCAGGAGTCGGCCAGTTCCGTGGTCAGCTCATCCAGACCTTCCGGTAGTTCCTGCTGGTCAGCGGCGCGGACGCGGAGCCACGCGGCGAACTCGACCGCAGCGGAGGCCGCCGTCAAACCGCCGCCTGGTTGGGTTCCCCGCCGGGGCACCGCCCGCATGACCACCTCAGCCAAACGCTTGCTGCGGTGGTACTCGGCGAACTGCTCGACGCTTTCCCCACCGGAACGCATGAATCCCAGCTCGGCGGGCAGCAGGGCAGCCAACAACCATGGGTCATTGACCGGGGCCAAGACGGCGCCGGCCGACGCGATCTGGCCTACCCCGGCCTGCCATGCGGCCAACGCCGCCTCCGGCGTGAGGTAGAGGCCGCTGTGCACGGTGAACGCCTCATGCCCGCAGGCGTCGATATCCCACAAGTACCACCGCACCGGTTGGTCCGCCGTAGTGATCGGTGCCGCGACGGCAAACCGGCTGCCGTACCGGTCGCGGGTCCACAACACCGACCCGGTCATCACCGGACCCGACGGCACGGACGGCAACACCCGCCCAGCCGCCGTGTCCCGCAACCGTGTGATCGCCTCGCCCGCGACCTCAGCAAGCGGATACGGCAGAACACCCGCCAGCGCGGTGAGCACCCGCCACGGCGCACGCCACGCGTCCGCCGATCCGGTAGTCGCCGTCAATGCCGCCAGCACCGCGTCCTCGGCCGCCGTCACCATGGCCTCGGCCAGGTGATGCGGGCCAACCCGCTCATCCACCGGCGTCTGATCCGCCTCGTGCGACAGCGTGCCCAGCCGTCCGCACAACACGTCTTCCACGATCATGTCCGGCTGATCCGCCACCACCTTCACGAGGTTCGAGACCAGTTCCGTCGCCATCTCGGCGGCCCGTTCCGCCCGTCGCGTGTCGAGTTGATTCCGATAGGCGGCGAGACTCCGAAACGCATCCGCCAGCTCACGATCCCGCGCAGGCACAGGACCAGCAGACCCGCGCCGATCCACTGAGGCCCGCCCATGTGCCCGACCAGACTTGCCAGACATCTTCTTTTTCCGTTTCCGCGACACAGGCACCGCCAAAGCATAGGCACCCAGGTCTACCTCTCTGCCGCCTACCATCAACACCTCGGGACCCGGCGTCGCACCGAGACCGTCGGAGTTACCCTCGTCGAACAAAGCACAGGTCACGAGCCCGCTTCACCCCGCTGGTGAACAGACAAGGTCCTCGTCCCCACCCCGTGTCAGCAACGAGTCGTCTCGACAGGGTGATGCTCATGGCCACGCAAAGGAAACAGCGCAAGTCTCCGGTGCACGTGTCAAAGATCTTCATCCGCAGTGAGCGACACGATCCACAGACCCGCACAAGCTCGCCAAGGTGCTCGTTGACATCGCGACAAATCTGCAGGACCCGCCAGATCACGCAGCCTGAGCCGACGACCCGCCCCATACAGCGTCCCGTTCAAGCGCACACGACAACGAAGGTGTCGCCTGAACCGACGTGTTCTAGCAAGCCACCCAAGGTGACATCCTCAGACCACCGACACAGGTAAACCCCCTACGAGCCACTGACCAGCGATTCCTCAGCGCCCAGGGGTTCACCTGGAACTTCATGTGGAGCTGACGGGATTCGAACCCGTGACCCCCGCACTGCCAGTGCGGTGCGCTACCAGCTGCGCTACAGCCCCGAAGAGATCACCACGGCCCCGCCGCGGCGCGTAGGCAACCGTACACGAGGCCGGCGATGGTCCCCGAGACAGGACCGGGTCAGCGTCGAGCGCCGCTGAGCACCTGGTCCAGCCAGCCTCGGTCAGTGGTGTCGACGATCTTGCCGTTCACGATGACGCTGGGAGTGCCGAACCGGCCATCGGGTCGCAGCCCGCCGACATACCGGCGGGCGATCTCGGTGGCCCCGGCGACCCGCCGGTCGTTGCCAGCTTGGACGCAGCGCGTGAAGCCATCGCTGGCACCCAGGTCGCGGCCGAGCTGCTGGAGCTGGGCGCTGGTCCACCCGGGACCGCCCTCGGCTGGCTGGGCAGCGAACAGGCTGTCGTGAAACCGGGGAAAGATACCGGCCTCGGCGGCGCAGAACGTCGCACCGGCAGCCAAGGTCGAGTACCCAGCCGGTACCGAGAGATCATCGAGAATGGCGACCGGGTGGTACACCACCCGAGCCGTGCCGTCCGCGGCAGCTTGCGCGAGCCGCTGATGGTAGAGGTTCTCGAACTGCCCGCAGGCCGGGCACAGGAAGTCCTCGAAGACCTCGATGGTCACCGGCGCCTGGGGGCTTCCGGCCACGATGGTGTCGCCCTGCGCGACCACCCGGTACTCCGGTCCAGCCGCAGCAACAGGGATCGCCGCCGGGAGGTCAGCCGGCTTGTTGCGGTTCTGCAGCCCTAACCCGATCCCGACGACAACGGCGAGCACGAGCACGATGACGACGCCGGCCACCACCGCGCGGCTTGGCCCGCCACCCCCTCGGGCCGCCGTCACCGCCTGGGCAGCCTGCTGCTTGCGCTTTGCCTCGCCCCGTTCGGCCCCACCCACGGCACGTCCCTCCAAGCTCATCCGGCCGGATGCCCGGCTCGACTCCACTGTCTGTCCGCATCTGCGCGCAGCCACCCGTCGACGCTCAATGCCGTCCGGGGCCGCACCACCAGCCACAACGCCATCAGCAACAGGCCGAAGTCCCGCGCGAGCTCCTGCGGGTAACGGGTGGCACCCTCGGCCACCGGCCCACCACCGCCGAAGCAGCCGCAGTCGATCGACAGTCCGCGGGCCCATGCCTGCGCCACCCCGGTCATCAGCACCACCAGCAGCATCGCCGAGGCGAGCGCGGTCCAGCGGGTGAACGCGCCCGCCACCAGCAGGGTTCCCAGCACCAGTTCCACCAGCGGCAAGACGGTGGCGACCGGGCCGACCAGACCCGGCGGCAGCACCTCATAGGCCAGCACCGCCACCCGGGTCTGCGCCGGATCAACGACCTTGAGCGCTCCGGAGACCAGAAACACCGCGGCCAGCCCCAGCCGCCCCACGAGGATCAGCACATCAATGACGGGACCGGACAGGCGAGGCACCCGATCAGACTAGCCAGTCGCTCGGGGCGCAGGTGAGGCTGCCCATGGCGAGCCGAGCCTGAATTCCGGGTGGCCCCGGTGCCCTCCGTACCGTGGTTATGACGGCGTCGGAGGTGTGGGGATGACTGCCGAGCCAAGTGACGAGGTCGGGCACATCCACCAGGATGTATCCGGCGGATGGCTGCGACCGGCCGTGTTCGGCGCGATGGACGGTCTGGTGACCAACATCGCGTTGGTCGCCGGGGTGGGCGGCAGCGGGGCAGGTGCCGACCTGATCGTGCTGACCGGGGTGGCCGGGCTGGTGGCGGGCGCGTTCTCGATGGCGCTCGGCGAGTACGCGTCGGTCGAGACGCAGAACGACTCGGTGCGCGCCGAGGTCACGGTGGAGCGCGACGAGCTGCGCCGGCACCCGGCCGCGGAGAAGGCCGAGCTGGTCGCCTCCTTCGTACAGATGGGCCTGACCCGCAAGACCGCGCACCAGGTGGCCGAGGAGGTGCACGCCGACCCGTCACTGGCGGTCCGGGTGCACATCAACCAGGAGCTCGGCGTGAACCCCGACGAGCAGCCCTCCCCGTGGGTGGCCGGCGGCTCGTCGTTCCTGTGCTTCGCGATCGGCGCGCTGGTCCCGCTGATCCCCTACCTGCTCGGCTTCGACTCGCTGGCCGCCGGCCTCGCCGCGGGCGCGGCGGGGCTGATGCTGGCCGGGGCGCTCGCGTCCCGGTTCACCACCCGGCCGTGGTGGCTGGGCGGGCTGCGCCAGGTGGGGTTCGGCGCGATCGCCGCGGTAGCGACCTACCTGGTTGGCGCGCTGATCGGGGTCAGCATGGGCTGAGCGGCGTCCGGCGGCAGCGTCTCCGGCGAGCGCAGCCAGGCCACCGCGGCGAGCAGCGAGATACTGCCGGTCAGCACGAAGGCCGCAGGGTAGGACAGCTGGTCGGCGAGCAGCCCTGCGGTGATCGGGCCGAGGATCGCACCGATATCCGCAGCCATCTGGAAAGCTGCGAGCACCGGACCGCCTTTGGCCTGCGAGCCGATCACATCGGCCACCGTGGCACCCTGAGCTGGAATGATCAGCCCGGTGCCGGCGCCGGCGATCAGGGCGGCGGCCAGGAACTCCGGCACCCCGCCGGTGAAACCGAGCCAGATCGTCGCGCCACCGGTGACGACCAGCCCGACCAGCATCGGCAGGCGGCGCCCGACGGAGTCCGCGAGCTTGCCGGAGAACACCAGCGCAGCCACGTTACCGGCGGCAAAGACCGACAGCGCCAACCCGGCCAGCGATGCACCCCGGTGCAGCACCTCGACAACGAACAACGGCACCAGCGAGACTCGCACGCCGAACACCGCCCAGCCATTGGCGAAGTTGGAGATCAGCGCGGCGCGGTAAGCCGGGTGGCGCAGTGCCCCGCGCACCGTCAGTGCCGGAACGTCCCCGGCTAGTACGGCATCAGCCAGCGTGGAGCGCCGCAGGAACAGCCACGCCACCGCGGCGGCGGCGAACAGCGCCACCGCGTAGACCACAAACGGTGCGCGCAACGAGATGGTGATCAGCGCACCGCCGACCAGCGGGCCGGTGACGCTGCCGAGCAGGAAGCTGCTCGACCACAGACTGGTGGACCGCCCGCGCAGCGCAGGAGGGGTGAGCCTGATCAACAGGGCGATGGCCGAGACGGTGAACATGGTCGACCCGATGCCGCCCAGCGCCCGCAGCACCAGCAACTGCCAGTAACCGCCAGCGAACGCACAGGCGCCGGTGGACAAGCCAACCAGGATGATGCCCCAGATGTGGACCGGTCGTTCACCGAACGCCGAGACCAGCTTGCCGCTAGCCGGCGCGAACGCCAACCGCATGAACGCGAAGGCGCTCACCACGATCGAGGCCGCCGTGACGCTGACGTCGAAGCTGCGAGCGAAGGTCGGCAATGCGGGCGCGACGATGCCATACCCGATCGCGATCACGAAGATGACCGCGACCAGCACCCAGACCTCGCGGGGCAGCCGCGGAGCGGCCGGTGCAGCGCCGGTGGACGTCGGTTGCGGCTCCGCGTCCACGGCACCACCCCTTTTCCGACCTTCTTCGCCACGCTCGCGGCAGCACTGTGCTCAACCGGCGGCGCAAGCGGGGGCATTCCCGCCGCGATCAGGGCGAGACTGGCGTCACCGGCTGCGAGCAGGGGGCGAAGCCCTGAGCTTCGAGAACGTCTCGCTGCTGGACTCCGACATCGTCGTGGCAACCTCGGAGGGGTAGTGGTGAGCCGCGATACTTTCGGTCGCGGGGAGTTGGCAGTGGGAGGTCTCGATGGTGGTACGACGCAGGATCCGGTGGGTGGTTCGGCATGGGCTGGTCCGGCGGGCGGTGCAGCGCCAGCTGCGCGCCGGTGACCTGGGCTCGCGGCTGATGATCGACCCTGTGGTCCGCGAGGACCCCTTCCCCTACTACGACCAGCTACGCGACCAGGGCCGAATCGTCCGCAGCGGACCCGCACTGATCACCGCGCACCACGACGTGTGCCTGGCCGTGCTGCGCAGCCCAGACTTCGGCCAGCTGCGTATGGACCAGCTACCCGGGCCGCTCCGGCTGGCCATGAAGATCGGCGGTCGCCCAGTCCTGGGACCAATCGAGCCACCGTCCATGCTGGTGGTGGACCCGCCCGATCACACCCGCTACCGCAAGCTGGTCACCCAGGCGTTCCGTGCGCGGGCCGTCGCAGCGATGCGCTCCCGCGTCGAGGACATCGCTGAGGAGCTGCTCGACGAGATCGCCCGATCCACGCCCACAACCCGACCCGACGCCGATGACCCGGCCGTGGATCTGGTAGCACGCTACGCCAGCCTGCTGCCGGCCACCGTGATCGCCGAGATACTCGGCGCACCGGTCACGATGCGTCGCCAGTTCCTCGACTGGGGAGCCGGCGCGGCACTGTCGCTGGACATCGGACTGAGCTACCGCGACTTCCGCCGCGCCGAGCACGACCTGGCCGCGCTGCACCGCTGGATGCTCGGCCACTTCGCTCAGATCCGCCGCGCTCCCCGCGACGACGTCCTCAGCGCCCTGGTGACCGCACACGACCAAGGCGATCAGCTGACCCTCAACGAGCTGAGCAGCATGGCCATGCTGCTGCTCGCCGCCGGTTTCGAGACCACGGTCAACCTGCTGGGCAACGGCACCGTCCTCCTGCTGCGCCACCCCGACCAACTGGACGTGCTGCACGCCCAACCACAACGATGGGCCGGTGCCGTGGCGGAAATCCTGCGCTACGACTCGCCCGTACAACGCACCGGGCGACTCGCGCTGCGCGACACCGAAGTAGCCGGACATCAGGTACCCGCAGGCTCGTTCATCATCCTGCTACTCGGCGGCGCAAACCGCGACCCCGCAGTCTTCACCAACCCCCACCACTTCGACGTCCAACGACCCGAAGCAGACCAGAATCTGGCGTTCTCCAGCGGAATCCATTACTGCATCGGCGCCGCATTAGCCCAGCTCGAGGGCGAAGTCGGCCTACAAGCACTATTCCGACGGTTCCCCAATCTCACCCTCACCGGTCCACCACACCGACGCCCCACCCGCGTACTCCGCGGCTACGACATGATCCCGGTCCGACCAAGCAGTCTTACGCCCTCATGCAACTCGTGATCGCCGCCGCCCCGGTTCTTCCCGGCCCC
>DATHTJ010000244.1:0-5908 GCA_035463315.1 Pseudonocardiaceae bacterium | reverse complement strand
TTCGGGCGCTGCGGCACCGAGCGGGAAAGAAATGCTGGGATGCGGTGAACGGTCGTCCCGCAGCGATGAGTGGAGGTTGGCGTGCGTTAAATTCACCCTTGGTAGCAGATCGACCGCTGTGCGGTCTGGACAGTTTCATCGATGACAATCCCGATGATGCGATCTCGTTGTGCTGAATCGAGTCCGCCAACGTCGCTGAGTTGGACGCGGATTCTCCTGGAAATGATCGCGGGGGAGGGCTCTGGTGTCTTTGTCCGCAGGTCGTTGTAGATGGTCCCGGCCAGGGCGGCGACACTGACGATCAACCCAGCGATTGAGATCGGACGTTCAGACGTTGAGGGCGGATCACCCAGCTGCGGCGTCACCCCCGGGCCGCTACGACCTGCCCCCTCTGACGCCGCATTCAGCGGGGTCCGCGGGGGCCTGAGGTGCCGCCGGGACGGCGGCGGCGCAGGTAGCGCTCGAAATCGGCGGCGATGGCATCCCCACTGGCCTCGTGCAAGGTGAGATCGGTGTCACCGCGCTCCTCCAGCGCACGCACGTAGCTGGCGACCTCGTCGTCCTCCTCAGCCATCTCGCTGACCGTAGCCTCCCACTCCTCGGACTCCTCCGGGAGCGCGCCGAGCGGGACCTCGAGGTCAAGCACCTCCTCCACCCGGTGCAGCAGCGCCAGGGTGGCCTTGGGAGAAGGCGGGGCGGAGACGTAGTGCGGCACCGCCGCCCAGAACGAGATGGCCGGCACCCCGGCCTGCACGCAGGCGTCCTGGAAGACCCCCACGATCCCGGTCGGGCCCTCGTACTTGGACCGTTCCAGCTTGAATCGGGCCGCCGAGGCAGCGTCATAGGAGGTGCCGGTAACCGGGACCGGCCGGGTGTGCGGGGTGTCGGCGAGCAGTGCCCCCAAGGCCACCACCGTGGTGATCCCCAGGTCCTGGACGTAGCGCAGCAGCTCGTCGCAGAACGACCGCCAGCGCATGTTCGGCTCGATACCGTGCACCAGAACCACGTCGTAGTCCGCCCCGGGCGGACGGCACACCGACAGCCGGGTGGTGGGCCACTCGACCAGCCGGGTGATCCCGTCGACCAGCTTGGTGGTGGGCCTGGTGACCTGGAAGTCGTAATAGTCCTCGGGGTCAAGCTCAGCCAGCGGCGTCGCGTCCCAGCTCAGCTGCAGGTGCTCGATCGCAGTACTGGCGGCGTCCCCGGCGTCATTCCAGCCCTGGAACGCGGCCACCAGTACCGGGGAGGTGAGCTGCGGCAGCAGCTGCGATCCGCGGGCGGCCGGGCCGTTGCCGGAGCTGTCGGGGTAGGTCACTGCGCCAGCCTACGACCCCTGGGCCGTGATAGCCCTCACGCGCTACCAGGGGAGCCCGATATCCCTGCTTTACCCTGAATCTCATGGCACTGTCACCGTTGCTCGATGTCCTGGCGCGCCGTGTCCTGGTCGCGGATGGAGCGATGGGCACGATGCTGCAGTCCATCCCGCTGAGCCTGGACGACTTCGCCGGGCTGGAGGGCTGCAACGAAATCCTCAACGTCACTCGCCCGGACGTCGTCCGGGCCGTGCACCGAGGCTACTTGGAGGCGGGTGCCGACGCGGTGGAGTCCAACACCTTCGGCGCCAATCTGGCCAACCTTGCCGAATACGACATCGCCGAGCGGATCTGGGAGCTCGCCGAGGCGGGCGCCCGACTGGCTCGCGAGGTGGCCGACGAGTTCGCCGAACCGGACTGGCCGCGGTTCGTGCTCGGCTCGGTCGGCCCCGGCACCAAGCTGCCCACCCTGGGCCATATCTCCTTCGCCGTGCTGCGCGACGCCTACGTCGAGCAGGTCCGCGGCCTGCTCGCTGGCGGAGTCGATGCAGTGTTGGTGGAGACCAGCCAGGATCTACTGCAGTGCAAGGCCGCGATCATCGCCGCCCGACGCGCGATGGTCGCCGAGGGGCGGCACGTTCCGATCATCACCCAGGTCACCCTGGAGACCACCGGGACGATGCTGCTGGGCACCGAGATCGGCGCAGCGCTCACCGCGCTGGAACCGCTGGGCATTGACTTGATCGGGCTGAACTGCGCCACCGGTCCAGCCGAGATGAGCGAGCACCTGCGGCAGCTGTCCAAACATTCCCGCATCCCGCTGTCGGTGATGCCCAACGCTGGCCTGCCCGAGCTCGGCACGGACGGGGCGGTCTACCCGCTGACCCCGGACGAGCTAGCCACCGCGCTGACCGGCTTCGTCACCGACTTCGGCGTCCGGCTGGTCGGTGGTTGCTGTGGCACGACCAGGCAGCACATCGCAGCGGTGGCCGAGGCGATGGCCGGCCTGCAACCTCGCATCCGGCGTCCGCGTCCCGAGCCGGGGGTGTCCTCGCTCTACGCCGCGGTGCCATTCCGCCAGGACGCCAGTGTGCTGATGATCGGCGAACGGACCAACGCCAACGGGTCCAAGGCGTTCCGCGAGGCCATGCTGACCGAGCGCTTCGAGGACTGCGTGGAGATCGCCCGCGCACAGACCCGGGACGGTGCGCACCTGATCGACCTCTGCGTGGACTACGTCGGCCGCGACGGCGCCGCCGACATGGCCGAGCTGGCCGGGAGGCTGGCCACCGCATCGACGCTGCCGGTGATGCTGGACTCCACCGAGCCCGATGTACTGCGAGCCGGCCTGGAACGCCTCGGCGGGCGGTGCGTGGTCAACTCGGTGAACTACGAGGACGGCGACGGACCCGGCTCGCGCTACCAGCGCGTCATGGAGCTGGTGCGCGAGCACGGCGCGTCCGTGGTGGCGCTGTGCATCGACGAGCAGGGGCAGGCTCGCACCGCGGAGTGGAAGGTCCGGGTGGCGTCGCGGCTGATCGATGACCTGACCGCCAACTGGGGCATGCAGACCTGTGACGTCATCGTTGACTGCCTCACCTTCCCGATCTCCACCGGTCAGGAGGAGGTGCGGCGCGACGCGCTGGAGACCATCGAGGCGATCCGTGAGGTCAAGCGTCGCTACCCGGAGGTGCAGACCACCCTCGGGCTCTCCAACGTGTCCTTCGGTCTCAACCCCGCCGCTAGGCAAGTGCTCAACTCGGTATTCCTGCACGAGTGCGTCCAGGCCGGCTTGGACACCGCGATCGTGCACGCATCGAAGATCGTCCCGATGGCCCAGATCCCGGACGAGCAGCGGGCCGTGGCGCTGGATCTGGTCTACGACCGCCGCAGGTCAGCGCCCGAGGGAGATGCCGGGGGAGACTACGACCCGCTGCACAAACTGATGGCGTTGTTCGAGGGCGTCACGACGTCGTCGTCGCGGGAGTCCCGGGCGGCCGAGCTGGCCGCATTGCCGCTGTTCGAGCGGTTGGAACGGCGGATCGTCGACGGGGACCGCAACGGTCTGGCCGAGGACCTGGACGCCGCGCTGGAGCAGCGGCCCGCGCTGCAGATCATCAACGACACCCTGCTGTCCGGGATGAAGACCGTCGGTGACCTGTTCGGCTCGGGCCAGATGCAGTTGCCGTTCGTGCTGCAGTCGGCCGAGGTGATGAAGGCGTCGGTCGCACACCTCGAACCACATATGGAGCGGTCCGAGGACAACACCGGCAAGGGCCGGCTGGTGCTGGCCACCGTCAAGGGCGACGTGCACGACATCGGCAAGAACCTGGTCGACATCATCCTCTCCAACAACGGCTACGAGGTGGTCAACCTCGGCATCAAGCAACCCATCAGCGCGATCCTGGAGGCTGCCACCGAGCACCGCGCGGACGCCGTCGGGATGTCCGGGCTGCTCGTCAAGTCGACGGTGATCATGAAGGAGAATCTGGAGGAGATGAACTCCCGGGGTCTGGCCGGCTCGTTACCGGTGTTGCTTGGTGGAGCGGCGCTGACCCGTGCCTACGTGGAGGACGACCTCGCCGAGCTGTACGCAGGGGAGGTCCGCTACGCCCGGGACGCCTTCGAGGGCCTGCGACTGATGGATTCGATCATGACTAGGAAGCGGGGCGGCACGGTGCACGCCGACCCGGTGGAGGAGGCCAAGACGGCTGAGCGCAAGGCGCGCCGGGAACGGTCGCTGCGCATCGCTCAGGCACGCCGGGACCGGGAGGGCGCCGCCGAGGGGCCAGCACCGGCACGCTCCGACGTGGCCACCGATGTGCCGATCCCGACTCCGCCGTTCTGGGGCTCCCGGGTAGTCAAGGGCATTCCGGCGGTCGAGTTCACCGCGATGCTCGACGAGCGGGCCACCTTCCTGGGGCAGTGGGGGCTGCGCGGCTCCCGCAAGGACGGCCCCTCCTACCAGGAGCTGGTGGAAACTGAGGGACGGCCCCGGTTGCGGTACTGGCTGGACCGGCTGACCATCGAGGGGGTGCTCGCGCACGCTGCGGTGGTCTACGGGTACTTCCCGGCAGTCGCCGACGGGGACGCGCTGGTCGTGCTCACCCAACCCCGGCCTGATGCACCCGAGCGGTTCCGCTTCACCTTTCCCCGCCAGCGCCGCGACCGGCGGCTGTGCCTGGCCGACTTCTACCGGCCGCGGGAGGCGGCGGTGGCCGCAGGCGAGGTCGACGTGTTACCGGTGCACCTGGTGACGATGGGGCAGGCGATCGCCGACTACGCCGCCGAGCTGTTCGCCAAGAACGCCTACCGCGACTATCTCGAGGTGCACGGCCTGGGGGTGCAGTTGACCGAGGCATTGGCCGAATACTGGCACCGGCGGATCCGGGAGGAACTGCACTTCGCCTCCGGGGCGGCCGTCGCCGAGGAGGACCCGGCCCACGTGGAGGAGTTCTTCAAGCTCGGGTACCGGGGCGCCCGATACTCGCTGGGCTACGGGGCCTGCCCGGAGCTCGAGGACCGTGCGAAGATCGTCACGCTGCTGCAGCCGGACCGGATCGGGGTGACGCTGTCCGAGGAGTTCCAGCTGCACCCGGAGCAGTCCACCGACGCCATCGTCGCGCACCACCCGGAAGCCAAGTACTTCAATGCGTGAGGCTCGTGAGTGCCAGGAAGGCAACCTGTGAAGACGTTCGACGAGCTGTTCGCCGAGCTCACCGAGCGGGCCCGCACCCGGCCATCCGGGTCGGGCACGGTGGCGGCGTTGGACGACGGAGTGCACGCCCAGGGCAAGAAACTGCTCGAGGAGGCTGGCGAGGTGTGGATCGCCGCCGAACACGAGTCCGATGAGCGGCTGGCGCAGGAGATCTCCCAACTGCTCTACCGCGTTCAGGTGCTCATGCTCGGCCGGGGGATCAGTATCAGCGACGTCTACCGCTACCTGTGAGGTGCCGATGAATGGTACGTGCCGAGTGGATAGGGACGGCAGGATGCTGCGGGTCGCCGTGCCCAACAAAGGCACGCTGGCCGAGCCAGCCTCGGAGATGCTCGTCGAGGCGGGTTACCGGCAACGGCACGACGCCAAGGACCTGACGGTCATCGACCCCCTCAACGAGGTGGAGTTCTTCTTCCTTCGGCCCAGGGACATCTCCGTCTACGTGGGTTCCGGCGAGCTGGACCTCGGAATCACCGGGCGGGACCTGACGCTGGACTCCGAGGCGCCCGTCTCCGAGCTGCTCGCGCTCGGCTTCGGTGGGTCCAGCTTCCGCTACGCCGCCCCGCTGGGCCGGGACTGGAAGGTCGATGACCTGGAGGGCCTGCGGGTCGCCACTGCCTACCCCCGGCTGGTTCGGACAGACCTGGCCCGGCACGGTGTCCACGTCGACGTGATCCGGCTGGACGGCGCGGTGGAGATCTCGGTGCAGCTGGGCGTGGCCGATGCGATCGCCGACGTGGTCGGGTCCGGGCGTACCCTGCGCCAGCACGGTCTGGCCGCCTTCGGCGACCCGATCTGCTCCTCGGAGGCGGTGCTCGTGGAGCAGGCGAACGCCGCACCATCGCCGGAGAAGGCGCAGTTCGCGGCGCGCCTGCAG
>DATHTJ010000243.1:0-2669 GCA_035463315.1 Pseudonocardiaceae bacterium | reverse complement strand
TGACCGCAGCCAGGGAACAGCCGCTCTATGATCCCCTGGCCTCGGGGCTGCATCACGTGCAGCATGCGGCTCTGCGGAACGCCCTTGCGAGCCTGCACGCCCTCCGGTAGCGCGTCCCGCTCGATAAGCGTCACCTGCCCGAAGTGGCTGGCGAGCACCCGCACTGCCAGCAGACCCGTCATGCCGCCACCAACCACGACGGCGTGACCCGCCTGGGTGGGTGACCGGCGGTCGGATCCGCACGGTGCGATGACATCAGGCGTATCACTCATCAGTGGCCTCTTCCTGACACAGCTGTCCGCGGCTGTGGCACCGGGATGCGCTCGTCGGCAAAGTCAACGTCGTGTGCTCTAAGGAGTGGAAACGCCAGCTGGTGATACACACACCGACACACCGCGCCGAACAAAAGCCAGGGTGTACTCGTCGTGGGGGACTGCCAAAGCACCGCAAGCGTCTGTCATGCTACGTAGATCAACTATACACCGTATGTAAGTAATGCTTCGTAGATCCAAAATCTGACGGTCTTCGTCAGTCATGGCTTTCTGGCCGCAGATAGCGATGTAGCGGCCTTGGCAAGACGGCCAGCAGCGATAGTAGCGTCGGCCAAGAGGTGCGCAGTAAAGGTATGAGCATCACAACTTCGACAGCGCGGCGAAGCGTGGTGTGTTCAGCTCGACAGCTCTTGAGTCGGTGTTTGCCTGCCATCCCGTTGCTCCTTACTTGGGGATGGCCCATACCAGTGACGGAGTTGGACTGCCGGAAGCATCACTGGTACGGCCATCACCCAGCTGAGGTGGTTGGCCAGAGCACGCTCAACGGGGGAAGCTTCGGGCGGCGGCGAGGAATGCGTCGTTCTCGGCCGGGTCACCCACCGTGACCCGGGCGCCGTCGCCGGGATAGGGGCGGACCACGATCTTGTGCTCCAGGCAATGGTCGTTGAAGGCGGTGCTCCGCTCACCCAGCGGCAGCCAGACGAAGTTGGCCTGCGAGTCGGGCACGGGGTAGCCCATCGTGAGCAGCTCGGCCCGCACCCGGTCCCGCTCGGCGGTGATCCCCTGGCAGCGGGCCAGCAGCTCGTCGGCGACGTCGAGGCTGGCCAGCGCGGCGACCTGGGCCAGCGAGTTGACACTGAACGGCACGGACACCTTGCGCAGCGCAGTGACGATCGGCTCCGGCGCCACGCAGTACCCGACCCGCAGGCCGGCCAGCCCGTAGGCCTTGGAGAAGGTCCGCAGCACCGCGAGGTTGCCTCGGTCGACGTCGTCTCGATGCAACGCCACGCCGTCGGGCACCGCGGGATCGGTGACGAACTCGTGGTAAGCCTCGTCGAGGGCGACCAGCACACCGGCAGGCACCGCGTCGAGGAACGCGACCAGCTCGTCGCGCCGGATGGCAGTGCTGGTGGGGTTGTTGGGGCTGCAGACAAACACCAAGCGGGTCGCCGGGGTGATCGCGTCCAGCATCGCGGGCAGGTCGTGGGTATGGTCGCGGCGCAGCGGCACGGTGCGCGGCCGGACTCCGGCAACCTGGGCGATCAGCGGGTAGGCCTCGAACGAGCGCCACGCGAAGAGCACCTCATCGTCGCGCCCGCAGGTGGCCTGCACCAGCTGCTGGCACAGCGCCACTGATCCGCTGCCGGCGGCGAGGTGGGATGGCGGCACCTCCAACCGGGCGGCGAGGCGTTCCAGCAGTGCGGTCACCTCGTTGTCGGGGTAGCGGTTGATGCCCGCGGCGGCGTCGGCGATCGCCGTGACGACGCTCGGCAACGGGCCCGCGGACACCTCGTTACTGGCGAGCTTTACCGCTCCCGGAATGGTGCGACCGGGGACATAGACGGGCACCGACTCGAGGTCGGCCCTGATACGCGCCGTAATCACGGCTTTCACCCTACTGTCGCATCGGCCCATCCGACAGGTGATCTTTTGGAGTCGCCCTTTGAGGAGCCGGTACGCTGCCCGATCACCCGGTATTCACCGTCGGATAGTTGGGTGGGCCCTGATGCAGCGTAGCTTTGAGCACCTCCCGCTTCCTGACGGCAGTGAGTTGCGTCTGACCGTCGGTGCACCGGAATCCGCGGTTCGTGGCGGCATTGTCGTCATGCCGGAGGCCCGCGGCGTCACCGACGCCGTCTGGCGGCTCGCCGAGGAGCTGGCCGGCGAGGGCTGGCTGGCCGTGATCCCGCACCTCTACCACCGAGACGGTGTCGGCGCGCTGCCCGAGGACGGCAATCCGGAGCAGATGCGCCGTCACGTCGCGGGGCTGTCTGTGGAGTCCCTCGCCGCCGACACTGACGCCACCTTGCGCTGGCTGGCGCGGCGCGGCGTCACCGCCGACCGGATCGGCGTGGTGGGCTTCGAGCTGGGCGGCGCAGTGGCGCTCATCGCCGCTACCCAGCGTGATCTTGGCGCTGCGGTGACCGTCGACGGGATCGGGGTTGTGCAGCCGGTGGCTCCGACGTTGCCGCCGCTGGTCGACGTCGCACCCGACCTGCGTTGTCCCTGGTTGGGCCTCTACGGAGCGGGCAGCGAGGTACCCGACCCGGAGGTACACAAGCTGCGGGACGCGGCCCATTCCGCCCAGGTGGCCACCGACCTGGTGCACTACTGCCTCGACACTGACCAGTCCACCGCCGAGGAGACCTGGGCGCGCACGCTGAACTGGTTCGACTG
>DATHTJ010000242.1:0-19134 GCA_035463315.1 Pseudonocardiaceae bacterium | reverse complement strand
GATCCCATCGAGCGGGTTGCGAACTACCAGACGACCATCGTCTCGCCGCCCGAACGGCGCCAACGTGGCGACCAGCGTGGAGTAGGCCTCGAACCCGTCGCCGGTGGCGAACCAGCGCTGGCCGAACAGCACGGCGGCGCTGAGATGGACGGCGGCGTAAGCGGCGAAGTACAGCAGCAGCACGTGCACCGCGGCGCCGTCCGGGGCGGCCAGTTCCAACCATACGAAGCTGAGCAACGACAGCGCAGCCGGCCAGTAGCCGAGCGACGGCGGTAGTGACAGCAGGCCCCGGTCGGCGGGGATCCGGGTGATGGCGGCGAGCAGCAAGTGGATCGTGCGCAGCGGGTTGACCAGTCGCCACACCGGGCCGAACAGCAGTGACAGCGGCACGATCCCCACCCAGAACAGCACGTACACCGCGTAGGGCAGTGGGTTGCGCCCGTCGTCGGGTACCAGCAGTGCCGTGGCGAGGACATACGCCGTGGCGACGAGGCCGAGCAGGCGCAACACCCACCGGAGCCCGGGGCTGTCCACCAGCCGCTGGATCGGCAGCGGCACTGCCCACCCTGCCGCCCCCGCCCGCAACCGCGGGGACCGCCACAGCACACCCAGGCCGAAGAACGAGGCCAGCAATGCCAAGACGGCCCCCTGCACCATCAGATCCAGCGGTAACGGCAGATCCTGCCGCCCCCCGACCCCGTGCGCGAGGAACTCTGTCGCTGCGCCGGTCGTCAACCGCTTACTCTCCCGGCCCGAGTCGTGCCCGACCTCGCCTCGCGGATCAGGCGCGCTCCACCAACGAGCAGTCCCAGCGCGACGGCGTAGGTGAGCACCGTCAAGCCGCGGTCCAGCACGGCCGGGCCGGCGAAGGGCAGCTGGGAGTTCCACAGCACGCTGATATCGGTGGCGGCCAGCAGCAGCACCATGATCCCGACCGTGACGACCCGGTCGGGCGCCGACTCGCTTCTGCGAAGCGTGCTGACCACGGCAACGCCACCGATCACCAAGCTGAATGCGCCCACCGCGCCGATCCCGACCCAACCGAATACCGGTCCACCTTGTTGTGGAGCGAATCCGGTGCCCAGCAGGTGCAGCACAAAGGCCAGGATTCCCACTCCCATCACGGCGGCCATGGGACGGTGCCAGCTGCGCATCCACCCGATGGCCGCTACCACAGCGGCGAGCAGTCCCAGCGCCGCCACCCATGGCCACGGCGAAGGCGGCGGTATCAGCTCCCAGGTGCCCAGGACGGTGACCTGCTGCCCGTCCACGACCAGCGGCAGCTCCCAGGATCCGGACGCCCCAGCCGACTCCGGATCGATCCGGGCGTCGGTCCAGGTGGCGCTGTCTTCCTCGCGCAGCTGCACCCACCTCGGCCCGGTCGCTGGATCCGCCGACGGGGGGGTGCCCGGAGCCTGCCCGGTCTCGGCCGCGGTGCTACTGAGCTCGTTGACCTGCACCTGGTTCTGGGACAACCGCAGGAACGGCTCACCGCGGTAGCCGAGGATCACGATTTCCGCCGCGCCCTGGTTGGTGACGCGCACCCACTGCCCACCGAGCCCGACGGTCACCGCCACGGTCGGGACCGCTGGTTGGATTGCGGTCACCGTGGTCCGATAGTTGGTGGGCGACCCGCCGGTTCCGACGATGTGCGCCGCCGCCGGAACCGGATTGATCAGGGCGAACAGGCAGGTCAGGATCGCAGTGAGCACGACGAGCCGGAGAGGTCTGCTGCTCATTCGCGGACCACGAGCTGGAACAGCAGCAGCTCACTGTCATGGGTTTCGACTTCGAACACTCCGGGCAGGTCAGCCACGAACGTCATGGCGGCTGGGCTGCCCGGAGCCAGTTGTGCGGTCTTGTCGTAGCCATGAACGTGCAGCTCGTCGCTCCGGTCGCTGGTCACTTCGAGGCGTACCCGGGCGCCCCGGTCGACCTCGACTCGAGCGGGCACGCCGTCGACCTTGCCATTGCTGATCCGTACCGAGATGGTCTTGTCCGATGCCTCCTGCAGCGGGGGACCACTGGGCGATTGAGTGGGGGGCGGCTGAGCTGAGACTGACTGATCCATCGGGCCCTTCACCGGCTCCGAACCCGCAGGCGCAGATCTCCCACCGGCACACCCGACTGCCAGCACCAGCACCGTCGCCACGGCCATCCGACCCGCCATCCTCAAGACGCTCACCTCGACCACATCCCACGATCAGCATCCAGATGCCCTCCGGTGTTCGCTTCCGTGGCCCGGCCGGTTCGCCCGCGACATTAGATCTGGTGACGCGCTACTGCCTCGGCAATCTCGTAGGTGTTGAGCGCGGCACCTTTGCGCAGATTGTCCCCGCACACGAAGAAGTCCAACGTGTTCGCGAAATCCAGCGCCTGGCGAATCCGGCCGACGTAGGTCGGGTCCGCGCCGACCACCGCAGCGGGGGTCGGCCACACTCCGGCGGCCGGATCGTCGGCCAGCACGATGGTCGGCTGTGCCGCGAACACCTTGCGGGCCTGCTCGACGGTGACCGGCTGGGCGAACACCGCGTGCACCGCGAGGGCGTGAGTGGTGACCACCGGGACCCGCACGCAGGTGGCGGACACCTTGAGGTCCGGGATGCCGAGGATCTTGCGGGACTCGTTGCGAACCTTGAGTTCCTCGGAGGTCCAGCCGTCGTCTTTCAGCGACCCGGCCCAGGGCACCACGTTCATCGCCAGCGGCGCCGGAAACGGTGACTGGGCGGGCAGCCCCGCCGCGGCCAGCGCCTCGGCGACGTCCCCACCGCGCACTCCGACGTCCTTGCCGGCTACCGCGGCGAGCTCGGCATGCAGTCGGTCCACACCATGCTGACCAGCTCCGGAGGCGGCTTGGTAGCTAGCCACCACCAGTTCGGTGAGCCCGAACTCGCGGTGCAGCGCACCCAGCGCGGTCATCATCGACAGCGTCGTGCAGTTGGGGTTGGCGATGATCCCCTTCGGCCTGCGGGCAGCATCCACGGCGTTGCATTCCGGGACGACCAGTGGCACGTCGGGATCCATCCGGAATGCACCGGAGTTGTCCACCGCGACCGCGCCCCGCGCCACGGCGACCGGGGCCCACCGGTGCGAGATCTCGTCCGGGACGTCGAACAGTGCGATGTCCACGCCGTCGAACGCCTCCGCCGCGAGCTCGATGACAACCCGCTGCTTGCCCCGCACGGTGATTTTCCTCCCGGCCGAGCGGGCCGAGGCGATCAGCCGGATGTCGGCCCAGGGCACCGACGACCGAGAGTTGATGATGTCGATCATGACGGTGCCGACGGCACCGGTGGCTCCGACAATGGCGAGGGTGGGTGCATCGTGATGAGTCGTCATCCTTACCGTCCGGTCCCGGCGTAGACGACGGCCGGCTCGTCGCCGCCCAATTCGAACTCCTCGTGGATCGCGCGCACGGCAGCGTCCAGGTCCTTGGCGCGGACCAGCACCGAGATCCGGATTTCCGAGGTGTTGATGGTCTCGATGTTCACCCCGGCCTGGGCAAGCGCCTCGCAGAACCGCGCGGTGACCCCCGGGTGCGAGCGCATGCCCGCGCCGATCAGCGACACCTTGCCGACATGATCATCGCACAGTATGTCGTCGAAGCCGATCTGCGACTGCATCGCCCGCAGCGCCTTCACCGCGATCGGCCCGTCGAGCTTGGGCATCGTGAAGGTGATGTCGGTGCAGCCGGTGTTGCTGTCCGAGATGTTCTGCAGCACCATGTCGATGTTGAGCTCGGCGTCGGCGATTACGCGGAAGATATGGGCGGCCCTGCCAAGCTCGTCGGGCACCCCGGTGACGGTGATCTTCGACTCGGACCGGTCGTGTGCGACGCCGGTGAGCATAACCTGTTCCACGGTGAGATCCTCCACTGATCCGAACACCATCGTGCCGCGGTTGTGGCTATATGACGACCGGACGTGTACAGCAACGTGGTTGCGCCGGGCGTACTCGACGCAGCGCAGCATGAGCACCCTCGCCCCGCATGCGGCCATCTCCAGCATTTCCTCGTAGGTGATGGTGTCGAGCTTGCGGGCATTGGGCACGATCCGCGGGTCGGCGGAATACACGCCGTCGACGTCGGTGTAGATCTCGCACACGTCTGACTGGAGTGCCGCGGCCAGCGCAACCGCGGTGATGTCGGAGCCGCCCCGGCCCAACGTCGTGACGTTCTTGGTGTCCTGCGCCACCCCCTGGAACCCGGCGACCAGCGCCACCGCGCCCTGGTCCAGGGCCTCGCGGACCCTGCTCGGCGTCACGTCGATGATGCGGGCCCTGCCGTGCGCGGCGGTGGTGATCACCCCGGCTTGCGAGCCGGTGAACGAGCGTGCATCCACACCCAGGGCGTGCACCGCCATGGCGACGAGCGCGTTGGAGATCCGCTCGCCCGCGGTGAGCAGCATGTCCAGCTCACGCTGATGTGGTTCCGCCGACACCTCACTGGCGAGCGCGAGCAACTCGTCGGAGGTGTCACCCATCGCCGATACCACCACCACGACCTCGTTGCCGGCGTTGCGCGTCTCGACGATCCGCTCGGCGACCTTCTTGATCCGCGCGGCGCTGCTCACTGACGAGCCGCCGTATTTCTGGACGACGAGCGCCACACCGACCTCCCGCGTCGGGTTAGTTGACGGGCGGCCGCAGCCTTCACACGTCGCCCCTCGGTCACCGGCACCCTACGTTTAGCCTGGATGCTTTGCCGAACGGATGGGCCGCACGGATGGGCCGAACGGATGGGTAGGAGGACTGGGTGGCATCCACGGTGCTCCCTCCCCCTGCATCCGGGCACGCGGCCCCGATCTCGTCGATGGCGCAGTGGCAACGGGCTAGTGCCCTCCTTGCCCCGGCGCTGGTGTACCTCACCATCCGGCAGGCCAGCCTGCTCGTGCTTGCCTGGATGTCCGCGGCCACCGGAGTCGGTACCCGCAGCGCGCTGACCTCCTGGGACGGGGCCTGGTTCCTGAGCCTGGCCGCTGGAGGCTACGGCGGGGTGCCGGCCGGGATGGTCGACGCGTTCGGGGAGCGCACCGCGCAGACCTCGCTGGCGTTCTTCCCCGGCTACCCTGCGCTGGTCGCCGCGGTGTCGTGGGTGTCCGGCGTCGGGGTGACGGCGGCGGCTTTCGTGGTCAGCGCTGGTGCTGGGGTTGCGACCGCCTACGGGCTGGTGCGGCTCGCCGAGACGGTGCCCCACGGGTCTCGAAGGGCCGGCCTGGTGCTGGTCGCGCTGTTCGCCGCGGCACCGATGTCGATCGTGCTGTCGATGACGTACTCGGAGGCACTTTTCTGCGCGCTGGCCATCTGGTGCCTCCTCGGGTTGCTGCGCCGGCAATGGTTGCTCGCCGGAGTGTGCAGCGCGGCCGCGGGACTGGTGCGCCCCACGGCGGCGGCGTTGGTCGCCGCCGTGGGGCTGGCGGGACTCGTCGCGGTGGCACGCGGCCAGGACGGCTGGCGCCCGTGGGTGGCTGCGCTGGCCGCCCCCAGCGGGCTAGTCGGCTACCTCGCCTTCGTCGCCGCCCGCACCGGCCGCTGGGACGGGTGGTTCGCGCTGCAGCAGCAGGGCTGGGATTCCGGGTTCGATGGCGGGCGCGCCACGCTGCGCTTTACCGGCCGAGTGCTCACCACCGCACCCTCGGTGCTGGAGCTGATCACCGTGTGGCTACTGGTGGGCGCACTGGTGCTGCTGGTGCTGTGCACGCTGGACTGGTGGCGCGGTCCCGTATGGCCGCTGCTGGTCTACGCCGTGACGGTGCTCGCGATGGACCTGGGCTCCAGCGGCGTGATGAACTCCAAAGCCCGCTTGCTGCTCCCCGCCTTCGTGCTGCTGCTGCCGGTGGCGATCGGCCTGGCCAGGCAGCGAACGGCGTTGTTGGTCCTCACGCTCACCGGGCTGACCGGCTTCAGCGCATGGTTCGGCAGCTACGCGCTCACCGTGTGGCCTTACGCGATCTAGGCCGCGTGCCCTGCCGGCAGGGCACGCGGCCTAGATCGCGTCTACGCGTTAACGCTGGTTCGCCTGCCGGATCTCATCGCGCTCAGGATGCCGGAGCCGAACACCAGCGTCACCACTGCGGTGAGGAGGTGCAGGTAGTTGTCCGGGTCATTACCACCCGGCACGGACACCAGGCTGAGGTAGCCCAGGAAGCCCAAAATGGCCGCCAACAAGTAGAAGCCGGCGATGGCGAAGTTGACGCCCTCGGTCCCGGGCGGAGTCAGCACGAGTGCCGCACCGATCCAGATCGCGCCGAGAGCGAGGTGCACGACGTTGTGGAACGGATTGATGTAGAAGATTCCGAACAGAGCTTCGTCCGTCTGCTCCGTGAAGTTGGTGAAGAGGCCCGTCCAGAAGAACCCGATCACCCCGAGCGCGACGTAGACGGCACCGGCGAGGAGCGCGTAGTTCTGCTCCAGCGTCCTGCCTCGCCCCCTGCTCTGGATCTTGATCCCGAACTTGTTCTCTGGATCAACCGTCATGTCCGTCCCTTTCCCTCGACACCGACGACTCACCGATGAGGTGCGCAGACCTCCGTGGCCCTACCCACCTGGCATCCCTGGCAGACCTTCGTTACGCGGCGGTCCGCGGTTCGCTCGCTGGCCGCGCGATCACCATATCGGACGTGGGCAGCCGGAACTAGACAGGTAGTAAGCATCGGTCCACGCTGCGTAGCGGGCCCCGTACGGTGGCAGCTTCCGCCGGCTCCACGCGACAGGCCGGAGAGGCAAGCATGCCGATGATTCCCATGGTGTCCACGACCGACGTCGGTGGTCACGTTGGGGCGGTGCCGGGGTGCGCGCACGGCAGTCACGGACCGCCAGTAGCATGCTGCTCTCCGTGACCCAGCGCCTGCGAAATGCTACCAGGCACCCGACTGCCCGTTCACGCACCGTGAACATTCGCTGACGATCTGATGAAAGTGGGCACCATGACAAAGCTGTGGGACGTCATACGCAGGAGACCGGTATGGGCCATCGTCATCGGGGTGCTGGTGGTGGCTGGGCTTGCCTCCGGTGTGGTCTTCGGCCAGGCGATCCTGACCCCCGAGGAACCGGCGAAAGCGGCAAATACCTCGGCGAATGCGTCGGCGGGTGCCACCCCGGCTGACTTCACTGCGTTCCGCAGTGAGCAGGCCGGTTTCGAGCTCGCCTACCCGGCCTCCTGGTCCAAGCTGACCACCAAGGACCCCCAGGTCCTCCTGCTCGTATCCCAGGGTACGGAGGACTCCTTCCTGGTGCGCTCCCTGGAGCTGCAGGCACCGGTGGGACCACCGCAGCTCGCGGCCGCCAAGCAGTTGACGGACCAGATCGTGATGTCCAACAAGACGGTTCAGATGATCACCGAGCCGAAGCAGATCGAGCTGGGTGGGTTGCCCGGCTTCTTCTACTTCTACTCTTTCAAGGACACCGCCACTGAGCAGGACGGCGTGCACTCCCACTACTTCCTGTTCAACGGCAAGACGATGCTCAGTCTCGTCTTCCAGGCTCTGCCCAAGGAGCATTTCTCCGCTTCCGCTCCGACCTTTGACAAGATCACCTCGACGTTCCGTGTCCTGAAGAAGTGACGGAGCTGCCCCTCATCACGGCGGATGAGTTCCGGTGCGTGTGGTCAGGACGCGCTGTGATGTGGTGACAGGGCTGCGCTGGGCAGGTCTGAGCGATCGCGGTCGGGTGCGTGCGCGCAACGAGGACCGCTGGAGCGTCGACGTCGACCTCGGGCTGTTCATCGTGTCCGACGGCATGGGCGGTCGGCCCGCGGGCGAGGTGGCCGCTGAGCTTGTTGTCGCGACCCTGCCCACACTGGTGGCCAGCCACTTCGGCCCCGCGCCAGATCTCGCCGCCCAGGACGCACCGCAGCGGCTGTGCATGGCGCTCGCTGAGCTCAGCGCCGACCTGCGCGAGAGCAGCCGGGACACGCCGCGGTGGGCGGGGATGGGCGCGACCGCTGTCGTCGCGTTGGTGAGCCACGCCACCGCGCTGATCGCACATGTCGGCGACAGCCGCGCCTACCTGTGGCACGAACACAGCCTGCACCGGCTGACCCGCGACCACTCGCTGCCCCAAGCGCTCTTCGACGCTGGCGCGATCACCGACCAGCAGGCTGCCGACCACCCCGCTCGCGGGCAGCTCACCCGCTACATCGGCATGGTCGGCGAGGCGTTGCCCGACGCGCGCCGCGTCACCCTGCGCCCCGCCGACCGGTTGCTGCTGTGCAGCGACGGCCTCACCGCCATGCTCGATGACGCCCGCATCCAGGCGGTCCTCAACGGCTGCCCGGACCCCCCGCACGCCTGCCGCGCTCTTGTCGGTGCCGCCAACGACGCAGGCGGCACCGACAACATCACTGTGCTCGTGGTCGCGCACTCCGCCTGAGCGAGCGGTCGGAGGTTGGTAGCTCTTGAAGACCACCAACGGCCGGGTTGGTGGTCCTTGAAGACCGTCCAACCTCACAAGATTGGGGCGGGGTGGTAGGTGGCGGCTTCGGGGTACCGGGCGACGACGCTCTCCACTTCGGCGACGACTGCGGCGATCTGCCCGGCGGCAGCCCCGGTAAAGGGCAGGCGGTCGGTGAGCAGGGCGTCCAGATCGGCCCGGCCCAGCGGCAGCCTGCCATCGTCGGCCAGCCGGTCGAGCAGGTCATTGCCGGCGCCCTTTTCCCGCATCGCCAGCGCGACGGCGACGGCGTGCTCCCTGATCACCTCGTGCGCGGTCTCCCGGCCCATCCCCGCCCGCACCGCGGCGACGAGCACCTTCGTGGTGGCCAGGAACGGCAGGTAGCGCTCCAGCTCCCGCTCGATCACGGCGGGGTAAGCGCTGAACTCGTCGAGCACGGTGAGGAATGTCTCGGTCAGCCCGTCGAAGGCGAAGAACGCGTCCGGCAGCGCGACCCGGCGTACCACCGAGTCCGACACGTCGCCCTCGTTCCACTGCGCACCGGACAGCTCGGCCAGCATCGAGGCGAACCCGCGCAGCACCACGGCCAAGCCAGTGACACGCTCGCAGGAGCGGGTGTTCATCTTGTGCGGCATGGCGCTGGACCCGACCTGGCCGGGCTGGAACCCCTCGGTCACCAGCTCGTGGCCGGCCATCAGCCGGATTGTGGTCGCCAGCGACGACGGTGCGGCGGCCAGCTGCACCAGGGCGCTGACCACCTCGTGGTCCAGGGACCGGGGATAGACCTGCCCGACGCTGGTGAGCACCCGGCTGAACCCCAGGTGCTCGGCCACCCGCTGTTCCAGCTGCGCCAGTGCCGACGCGTCACCACCGAGAAGATCCAGCGCGTCCTGGGCGGTACCCATCGGACCCTTGATCCCGCGCAGCGGGTAGCGCGCCAGCAGCTCCTCGAGCCGGACGAAGGCCACCAGCAGCTCGTCAGCCGTACTGGCGAACCGCTTGCCCAGCGTGGTGACCTGGGCCGCGACGTTGTGGCTACGCCCGGTCATCACCAGCGCGGCGTGTTCGGTGGCGCGGCACGCGAGGCGGGCGAGCAGCGCGACGCAGCGATCCCGCACGTGCTCCAGGGAACGGCGCACCTGCAGCTGCTCGACGTTCTCCGTGACGTCCCGTGACGTCAGCCCCTTGTGGATCTCCTGGTGGCCGGCCAGCGCGTTGAACTCCTCGATGCGCGCCTTGACGTCGTGCCGGCTCACCCGCTCCCGCGCCGCGATTGACTCGAGATCCACCATGGACACCACCCGCTGGTAGTCGTCGAGGGCACGCTGCTGCACCGGCACGCCGAGATCAGCCTGGGCGCGCAGCACCGCCAGCCACAGCTGCCGCTCCAGCACCACCTTGTGCTCCGGTGACCACAACCGGACCATCGCGCCAGAGGCGTAGCGCTGCGCCAGCATCATGGGTGCACGCTAGCGTGCCCGTGCGTGCGATTGAGTGTCATAACACTGTTACGCACTCACGGGGCGGCAGCCAACCGGCAGGAGGTCACCATGGTCGTCGCCAGGCAAGCCGGGGCGGTGGCGCGGGCCCTGCGTCCCTTCCTGGAGGTGGTGACGCAGTCACCGGTCCAGGGTGCGCGGCCAGTGATTGCCGACTTCATGGCGGGTAACCCGCAGGAGCCGACCCTGCCCGGCTTCGTCGAGGCGCTGCGGCGATGGAGCGTTCCCGCCTCGACCGACTGGTTTGCCTACCGTCTGATGCATGAGCCCGCGCGTCAGGCAGCGGCAGCCTCGCTGACTGCCGAGCTGGGCGTGTGCTTCGCTGCCGAGGACGTGTTCCTCACCCGCGGCGCCGCCGGAGCTATCACACTCGCCCTCAGCACGGTGGCCGACCCCGGTGACGAGGTCGTCTTCGTGAGCCCGCCGTGGTTCTTCTACGAGGCGATGATCCTCGCCAGCGGCGCCACGCCCATCCGCGTCCGGCTCGAACCCCCGGCCTTCGACCTGGACGTCGACGCCCTCGTCGCGGCGCTGGGACCACGGACCCGAGCCGTCATCGTCAATACCCCGCACAACCCCACGGGGCGGATCTACCCGGCGGCCGCCTTGCAGCGGCTCGCGGAGGGGCTGGCCGAGACGGCCGGACGGTACGGCCGTCCCATTTGGGTGATCTCCGACGAAGCCTACAGTCGCATTCTCTTCGACGATCGCAGCTTCCCCAGCCCCGGCCTCTTCCACCCGTACTCGATGCTCGTTCACACTTACAGCAAGAGCACGCTGGCGCCGGGGCAACGGCTCGGTTTCCTGGCGTTGGCGCCCGGCCTGCCGGATGCTGAGGTCGTGCGCAGAGCACTGCGCAGCGTTCTCACCTCCGGATTGATGATGCCGGACGCGGTCATGCAGTACGCCCTCCCCGACATTGACGGCCTTCTCATCGACGTCGCCGCGATCGAACGTCGCCGCGACCGCATGGTGGCGGTATTGCGGGAGCAGGGCTACGAACTACACATTCCCGAGGCGACCTTCTACTTGCTGCCGCGAGCGCCACTGGTCGATGATCGCGCCTTTTGTGCGCTTCTTGCTGAGGAGGGCGTTATCGTCCTGCCCGGTCATGTCGTCGAGCTGCCGGGTTACTTCCGCATCTCGCTGACAGCGACCGACGAGATGGTGGAACGGTCTTTCCCGGTCTTCGCGCGGGCCATCGAACGAGCCAGGTCGGGCACCCCAAGTCCGGGCACCCCAAGTCCGGGCACCACAGCCGGACCTGCGGGGCGCTAGGGCAGGACACGCCGGATCAGGTCGAGGGCCTCGTCGGCCCAGCCGAGCACTTCCAGCCCGGCGGTCACGTTGGTCGGCGGCCGGGTCAGCAGGGTGTCCCGGCGGATCAGCCGGGTGAAGTCGACCCGGATCGGCCCGATGCGCGGCGTCCGCCCGTCGGGCGTGTTGAACTGCACCCCGGCCCGAACCATGATGTCGATCAGCTCCTGGGCGATGATCCCGTAGCCCACCGTGGTCGGGTGTGTCCCGTCCAGCGAGAACAGCCCACCGCTGAGCCGCCCGGTGCCGTCGCTGGTGAGGAACCGCGAGTCCGGCACCGGGCGCAGCGCCGCCAGCTCGGGCGGTAGCGGGTAGGGCCGCCACCAGGGCGGTCGGGCCTGCGGATCCTCGAGGTAGCGGCGGGAGGCGAGCCGGTCGAGCACGCCCGCGATGTCCAGCAGATACCAGTCCCGGCCCGCCCGGCGGGCGTCGGCGACGGCCGCGGTGATGGCGTCGTTGTACTGGTCGACGGCGTTGTCCACGGCACTCGCCTGCTCCGCGGTGATCGCCGGATCGCGGCCGGCATCGAAGTCACGATCGGAGATCCACGGGCGGGTGTAGTAGGGGAAGTACCGCGAGCCCGGGCTCACCTTGTCGCCCACCCCGCGGGCGATCGGCGCGATCGTGACGTGCGGGACCGTGCACCAGATGACGTGCCGGGCGCGGATCGCCTGCACCTGCGCGACGACGAGGTTGAGCTCGGAGATGAAGTGGCTGGGCTGCCACACCGTGAAGGCGTCCTTGCGCGCCAGGTCATCGAAGCCTGGGCCGCTCCACACGACGCGCAGTTGGGTGGCGGCGCCCAGCGCGTTGTTGGAGCCGAGGCACACCACGAGCGTCTCGATGCCGTACTCGGGGTCGTCCCCGGTCTCCTCGCCGAGGCTGGCGGCGGCGTCGAGCAGGGTGCGCCGCTGGTCGGTCTCGGTGGCCCGCGGCAGCACCCGCAGCGCCGCGCGGGCACCGTTGTTCTCCACGATCTGGTTCAGCAGATCGTCATTGGGCTGCTCGATCTCGGCGGCGGAGCTGCCCGCTGTGCGGACCAGGACGTCGCGCAGGTCCCAGCCGTAGACCCCGAGCACGTGGTTGGTGGCGGTCGGGGCGGGTGGCTGGGCGCCGGGACCACGTTCCCAGTAGTCCTCCACGTCGTCCATGAACCGGCGGGCGCGGAACAGCGCCATGGGCAGTTCGAAGAAGCTCAGCTCGGCGCCGAAGTCCCGCTCGAGCTCGCGCATCAGCAGCTCGATGTTCAGGGGGAGCCCGCCGGGGCCGCCGTAACGCGGGTAGCGCAGCCCGTCCCAGCCCAGCTCGTAGGCGATGATTGCCGAGTAAGACAGATCGGTCTGGTACACCGCACCGCTGCCGTAGCCGTGGGTCAGCGAGTCCCCGATGCTGACCAGCCGGTGCTGCGGGGTGCCCTGCCAGGTGGGCTGGACCGCGATGCCCAGCGTCGGGTCCCAGACCGGCTCCCGGGCCGGCGCGTTGATCGTGATCTCGTTCGGTACGCCCGTCATGGGGTAGGAGTGTGCATGCTGACCCGGGCCTGCGCCACCATCAGCCAGCGGATGTGGGGTCAGTCGCCGGCGCCGGCCGCAGTGGTCCGCCCACCTTGGGCCAGCGCGTCGAGCACCATCTCCAGCCAGCGCAGGCTGCGCCGGTAGCTGTCGGCGTCCTCGGCGGAGGGTGGCGGTGGCAGCATGCGCTCCGGCGCACCGGGGGTACTGACCCGACCGGAGACGTCCAGCACCACGTGTAGCGTCTCCAGCATCCAGCCCCACTCGGCGGCGGCCGGGTAACTCTGTCCGGGAAGCTGGACCACGCCGCCGTGGCGGGGCAGCGTGCCGAGCACCCGGGTCAGGCTGTGCTCCAGGTCGTGCAGGACCCAGCCTTCCCAGACCTGGCGGATAGGACCGCTCTCCTCCGTGCCGCACCAATAGTCCACGACGTAGGCCAGCCGACCGTCGATCGGGCCGGTGGGCACCGGCAGCCCGGTGAGCTGGGACAGCGGGTCGTCGGTGCAACCGCCGAGTTGCCAGCGCACCAGCTCGCGCAGCCACGACCACTGCTCGCGCAGGAAGCGGACGCCTTCCGGGGACAGCGACAGCAGCAGTTCGTCGCCTTGGCGGTCGCAGATGACCATCGTCTTGCTCGGTTTCCCCTTCTTCCGCAGTGATCGTCGGGGAGGTTATCGCGTCAGCCCTTGCCGGGAGTCCAAAACTCTCGGCGCGTCGCGCGCAATCCGATATCGCCGCGGTAGTACGCGCCCGGCAGGCGCACCTGCTCGACGCGCTGGTAGGCCTGCTCTCGCGCGGCAGTGAGATCGACTCCCGTGCCGACCACCGTGAGCACCCGCCCCCCGGCTGACACGACGGCGCCGTCGTCGCGGCGGCGGGTGCCCGCGTGCAACACCCCCGGACCATTCGTCCCGGTGATCACGTCTCCGGTTCGCGGGATGCCGGGATATCCCTCGGCGGCCACCACGACGACCACCGCCGCCCCCGGATCCCAGCGCAGCGGCGGCTGCTGGGACAGCGCACCAGTAGCTGTGGCATAGAGCAGCCCGGCCAGTGGTGTGCGCAGCAACGCCAGGACGGCCTCGGTTTCCGGGTCGCCGAAGCGGCAGTTGAACTCGATCACCTGCGGGCCCGCCGCGGTGAGCGCCAGGCCGGCATAGAGCAACCCGGAGAACGGGACGCCGCGCCGGGCCAGCTCGTCAACCACCGGCTGCACGATCCGTTCGGCGACGTCGGTCGCCAGCGACTCCGCAGCCCAGGGCAGCGGGGCATAGGCGCCCATCCCGCCGGTGTTCGGACCGACGTCCCCCTCGCCGACCCGCTTGAAGTCCTGGGCGGGCAGGAGCGGCACCACAGCACTGGCATCGACCAGGCAGAACAGTGAGACCTCCGGCCCATCCAGGTAGGACTCCAGCAGCACCGGGTGGCCGGCGTCGAGCAGCGTCAGCGCGAATACCCGGGCCACCTCCAGGTCCTCGGTGACCACGACTCCCTTGCCCGCGGCCGGCCGGTCGTCCTTGACCACCCAGGGCGGTCCGAAGTGGTGCAGCGCCGCGTCCAGCCGGGCCGGGTTATCCACCAGTTCGCTGTGCGCGGTGGGCACCCCTACGGCGGTCATCACGTCCTTCGCGAACGCCTTGGATCCCTCGATCTGCGCCGCGCCGGCGGACGGGCCGAAGCACGCGATCCCCGCTGCGCGCACCGCGTCGGCCGCGCCGGCCACCAGCGGCGCCTCGGGGCCGATCACCACCAGATCGGCCGACCAGGACGTCGCCAGCTGCGCGACTGCCACCGGATCGGTGACGTCCACACCGTGCTGCTGCGCGAGCGCCGCGGTGCCGGCATTACCCGGCGCACAGGCCAACGCCGTGACCGCCGGATCGCTGGACAGGGCCAGGACCAGGGCATGCTCGCGGGCGCCGGCACCGATGACGAGGACTCGCACGAATGGGCAGGGTAAAGGTTGTGGCTCGGTGGCCGCACCACTGTGAGTACGGAACAGTACTATAACGCTGTTACGCACTCATGGTGGCCTGGGCCAGCAGGTACTCGGCGTCCAGCCGCACCGGGCCGCCGTCGGGCGAGGCGTGCCGCTCGATCGCGGCGACCATCTCCTCGGCGCGATCGCCGGCCGCCCGCTTGGCGGCGACGTGCGCCGGTGAGTGCGCGTCGAGGAATGCGGTCAGCTCCTGGGGTGAGTCGAAATGCCAGGGCAGCGAGCGGCGCTCGATCCGCACGCCGGTGAACCCGGTCGCCAGCCTGCGTTCCAGCACGTCAGCATCGCCCCAGCTCAGCGCGTCGGGGGCGGTCGGGTCGGGGGGCACGAAGTCCCTGACAATGCGGGCTCGCTCGGCGATACAACCGTCGACGGTCCACGCCGTGAGGCCGAGCCGGCCACCGGGCACCAGCACCCGGCGCAGCTGTGCCAGAGCCACCTCGGGCCGAGGCGCGAAGATCACGCCGAATGCCGAGAGGGCGACGTCCACGGTGGCATCGGGCAGCGGCAGGTCCTCGACGTCGGCCTCGATCCACTCCACCCCGGGCCCGGTGCGCTCCCGGCCCAGCTGCACCATCCGCGGGGCGAGGTCACAGGCCGTGACCTGCGCACCGCGCGCGGCGGCCCGCACCGCGACATTGCCGGTCCCGGCCGCGACGTCCAGGACGCGATCGCCCGCGCTGGGGGCGACCGCGTCGACCAGCGCGACCGCCGCCGGATCGAGCAGGTGTGCCAGACCGGAGTAGTCGGCCAATCCCCACATCGCCGCCGTGGTGGCCCGCCGGTCGTCCTGAGTCACGCCGCGCTGCGCAGTGTTGCCAGCTCGCGGGCCAGGTCGCGACACGTCGAGTCACGTCGGGCCGCGGCGGCCTCCTGCAGCGGCGCGAGGCTGACCCGCACGGATACCGAGCGGAAGCCCTTCGCTAGGCCAACTGCTCGCTCGGCGGTATGCAAGCCGGATCGCAGCTCACCGCTGTGGAGCTGCGCGGCGGCGAGATGGGCGAAGTTGTACATCGCGCACCCGACCGCGTGGCTGGTTCCGTCCACTGCGGTGGACAGGGCCGCCGCAGCGCGGTCGAAGCGGCCGAGCGCGAGGTATGTGCAACCCTCGATGTGCGGGAGCACGGTCGCGAAGTGTTCCCAGGGCCGGGGCTCGTCGCTTGCCACCTGGTAGGTGTCGCGGGCCCGGCGCAGCGTGGCGACCGCCTCCTCCGCCAAACCAAGCAGTCCGAATGCCAAGGCGCAGTGGTACTCGACCAGCGCGCGAGGCAGCGGTGTCGGTGCGGTCGCCGCGCAGAGCTGGAAGAGCTTCAGGGCTTCATTCGGTTCGACGTCCAGCTCTCTGCACCCCAGCTTGTCCAGGCTCAACACGGCCCGCAGCAGGTCGCCCGCGGCTCCGGCGCAGTCCATGCCCCGGGTGTAGTGCTGGCGGGCGAGGTCGCGCAGCCCGGCGCCCGAGGCGGCGGCTCCGGCAGCGGTGTGCGCATCGGCCAGCGCGACCAGCAGCCGCTGCCGGACCGGTTCGCGCATGGTGGCGCCGAGCAGCGCCTCGCTGGCCTGGGCGTGTGCGGTGAGCGCGGCGGTCATCGGGATGCCGCCGAGGTCACCAGCGAGCTGGCCGAGCCGCTTAGTGGTGGCCGTTACCTGTGTGATGTCGGCGAGACCGATCTTGCTGGGGACCGGGGTCGAGGCGTGCTCGACGCGGATCGGGTCCGCGGCGCCGAAGACCGGCCTACCGCACAGCACGGCGGCGCCGTGCCGGAGCAGATTGCCGTTGCGTTCGTCCTCAGTCGCCCCGTTCTCGGCTACCGCCAGCTCCGCTTCGAGGTCGGGGTCGTACGCCAGGCCCATCCAGCCCCGGGGTACCCCCAGCCCATCCGCGATCCCCCTGAACAGTGCAATGGACTGCACCTGACGTCGGCCAGAGATGATCTCGAAAACCTCCGACTGCCGCTGGCCGGTGGCGCGCGCGATGCGGGCCTGACTCACGCCAGCGTCGTGCAAGATGCGGAACACCGTGGTGATATCGCGGTGCGCGAGCGCGCGCCGCGCGGTCGGGCTGGTCAGCAGACCAACCAACTCAGCCATTGCGTCCTCCGGGTCTGTGTCAAGAGATTACCTGCGGTTGCCACCCGATGAGGGGCTCTCGCGAGTCGTAGCTAGCAAAGTACTTTCGGGTGGTCAGGCAACGACACGGAGGTTCACCATGTTCGACATCACCACCGCCCAGCCGTTCGCCACGTTCTGTCCGGTTGGGTGCGGCTGCGGCGACCCCGCTTGCCCGCAATTGTTCATCGACGATTCCGCCCCGCCCGAGCAGCGCATCGTACTCACCGATGACTTCGGCTCTCAGGTCCGGATGAGCGCCGCACAGTTCGGCGGCCTGCTCGCCCAAGCCAAGAGCGGAGCCCTGGACACTGTTCTCTGATCCGCACCACCGGCGACGTTCCCGACCTTGACAGTAGGCTCTCTGCCCGTGAACAGCTCTCCTGTTGAGCTCGGGACGTCGGGGGCTCACACCAGTCGATGGTCACGGTAACACCACCGCCAGGTCTCGCCCGGCTCGGCGGATTGCATCACCGGGTGCTCGCTGCGGAAGTAGTGCGCGGTGGCATGCCGGTACGGGCTGGAGTCGCAGCAGGCCACATGCCCGCAGCTCAGGCACATTCGCAGATGCGCCCACACCGACTCGCCCAGTGCGACGCAGTCGAGGCAGCTCGCCGGGTCCGCCGGCTTGGGCGCCGGGCTAGGTAGCTGCGCCACATGCTCGCAGGTCATCTGATACCTCCAGCGTTGATATCTCCACAGTGCATCCTGGCCCCATGGACGGTCTGCCGCTGATCCTGCTCGTGCTCGGCGCGCTCGCGGTGACCGCGGTGAGTCCCCGGTTGCGCCTGCCCGCGCCACTGGCGCTGGTCGTCGCCGGATTGGCCATCTCCGCGATCCCCGGGGTCCCGGACTACCAGCTCCACCCGGACCTGGTGCTCTACGGCATCCTGCCGCCGCTGTTGTACTCCGCCGCGCTGGACAGCTCGGCCCTCCAGATCAGGGCGAACCTCCGGCCGATCGCGCTGCTCGCCGTCGGGCTGGTGCTGTTCACCACCGGGTGCGTCGGGGTGGTCGCCTGGTGGCTGGTGCCCGGCCTGCCGCTGCCCGCCGCGCTGGCGCTCGCGGCCGTGGTGGCCCCGCCGGATGCGGTGGCCGCGGCGGCCATCGGGCGGCGCCTGGGGCTGCCCCGGCGGGTGATGACGGTGCTGGCCGGGGAGAGCCTGTTCAACGATGCCACCGCGCTCACCGTGTTGCGGGTCGCGGTGGCGGCCGTCGTCGGAACCGGGTTTTCGCTCTGGTCCGGGCTGGGCGAGTTTCTCCTCGTCGGGGTCGGCGGTGTGGCGCTGGGTGCGGTGCTGGGCCGGGTGGTGCACCAGGTGCGGCTGCGGCTGCGCGACCCCAGGCTGGAGAGCGCGCTGGGCCTGGTGGTGCCCTTCGCGGCGTACGCCCTGGCCGAACAGGTGCACGTCTCCGGGGTGCTCGCGGTGGTGGTGACCGGGTTGTATCTGGGCCACCACGCCGTCCAGGCGGGTTACGCCACCCGGCTGCAGGACCGGGCGGTGTGGCAGGCCGCGGACACCGTGCTCGAGGCGTTCGTCTTCGCGCTGATCGGGTTGCAACTGCCGGCGGTGGTGCGCGGTGTGGGTGATCTCGGCCCGCTGCTGGTCGCCGCAGCCGCGGTGCTCGCCACGGCGATACTGGCCAGGGTGGTGTGGGTGTTCCCGGCGATCTACCTGCCGCGAGTGCTGTTGCGCCGGGTCAGGGTCCGGGACCCGGCGCCACCGTGGCAGGTTCCGGCGGTGATCTCCTGGGCCGGGATGCGGGGGGTGGTCACCTTGGCCGCTGCCTTCTCGATACCGCTGGTCACCAGCTCCGGCGCCCCGTTCCCGGGCCGGGCCGAGATTATCTTTGTGGCCTTCTTCGTCACCGTGGGGACCCTGCTGCTGCACGGCCTCACGCTGCCCTGGGTGATCCGCCGCCTCGGGGTCGAGGGCAACGAGTCCTACGACGACGCGCTGGCCGAAGCGGACGCGATCCATGCCGCGACGCAGGCCGCGCTGGCACGGTTGGAGAGCGCCTCGGACGGGGTCCCGGAGGCGGTGACCACCCGGCTGCGCAAGGCCGCCGAGCACCGCAGCCACAGCGTCTGGGAGCGGCTGGGGCGTCCGGAGACCGAGCTTGGCGAGGCGCCCAGCGTCGTCTACCGCCGGTTACGGTTGGAGATGCTCGCGACCGAGCGGGAGACGCTGGTGGGGTTGCGCAACGCTGGCCGCATCAACGACGAGGTGCTGTCCCGCACCCTCCACGAGCTCGACCTGGAGGAGGCCATCCTGAGCCGCTGATTATGAGGTCGGTGACCTGGCCAGACGAGGGC
>DATHTJ010000241.1:0-1819 GCA_035463315.1 Pseudonocardiaceae bacterium | reverse complement strand
AGCGCGGTCGACCTGCCCCCGCACATCGACACTTCGGATCAGCCACTTCCCGGACCCGCGAAACCGACGCTACAACCCGCTACGCGGGCCGGGAAGACCACCGCCGCGAGGTCCCTCAGCAGAGCGGGTTGACAACAGAGGTGTCCCTATCTGCTTCGTCAAGCCGCAGCTGGTGTGGTCGAGGATGGCGGCCGAGCTGGGTTTGAGTGATCGGGGCGGTAGGGCTGGCGGTCGCGGATCATGGCATACAGGACGTCGACGCGGCGTCGCGCCAGGCAGGTCAGTGCGGCGGTATGGGACTTGCCTTCGGCCCGCTTGCGGTCGTAGTACGCGCGGCTGGCCGGGTGCCTGAGGCTGGCGAAGGCGGAGATGTACAACGCCCCACGCAGTGACCGGTTTCCGCGGCGGGCTTGGTGTTCGCCCTTGATGCTGCGGCCGGACTGGCGGGTGGTCGGTGCCAGACCGGCGTAGGCGGCGATGTGCCCGGCGCTGGCGAAGGTCCTCGCGTCGCCGACGGTGCGGAGCAGCTCGATCGCGGTGCGGGACCCAACCCCTGGCATCGAGGTGAGGATCTCGGCTAGCGGGTGGGTGGACAGCAGCTCGTCGAGGTCGGCCGCGAGGGCGTCACGCTGTTCGAGCACCGAGAGCAGCTGGGCGGCGAGTCCGCGGATGACCCGTCCGTACTGCTCGGTGGCGGGGATGGTGACAGCCTGTTCGGCCAGCGCGGTGAGAACCTGGGCTGGCAGGGTGGCGGCGATCCGGGGGGAGCCCGTCGCGATCATCTTCTTGATCTTGGCGTGGCCGAAGACTGCGATCTCCGCCGGTGTGCCGGTCGCGGCGAGGAGGCGAAGGACGCCGCGGCGGCGGAAGTGCTTGCCCAGCAGGCGTTCCAGCGCTGGGTGGACGTGCAGGAGCGCATCATGAAGGCGGTTGGTGAGCCGGGTCGACTCGGCGGCCAAGTCGGCGTCGTAGCCAGCCAGGACGCTGAGCTCGACGGTGATCTGCTCCTCGTGGCCGATCCGGCGCAGGGCGTGGGGCAGCGTCCGGGCAGCGTCGGTGATGACGTGGGCGTCGCGGGCGTCGGTCTTCGCATCACCGGGGTAGAGGTCGGCGATGCGCCGCATCGCCAAGCCGGGAAGGTAGGCGACCGTGATGCCGCGTGACCGGGCCACCGCGATGGCCAAGGCGCCGATCGAGGCCAGCTGGTCGACGACCACCAGCACCCGACCATGAGCCTCGAGCTCGTCGTAGAGCTGGACCAGGGCGGGCTCGGAGTTGGGCAGCGGCCGGTCGGCCAGTCGCTGCCCCTCTGGGTCCAGGGCCACCGCGTGGTGGGTTTCGCGGGCCACGTCGATGCCGCAGAACACGTCGAACATGGCCGTGACAGGCCGGATGGCGGGGCTCGTCTTGGACAACTGGATCCCTTCTCGGAGCGAGCAGACCAGCCGTGGACGAAGCGCCGGCAGCCACGTTACGAGAAGGCATCCAGAACTGGGCCCATGTCCCTATGAGCGGTCACACACGTCCTGCGACCCCGGTGACAACACCTCTGTGATCATCAGTGACAGGAGCCATGAGTCATGCCGGAATCGCTGGCCTGCACCCTCAATCCGAGGGCACGGAGAAGGTAACGGGAGCCAGATTCGGGCGAGCGTAGCCGCACTCACTGGGGCAGATCCGCCCACTCGGCCCTCCGACAAATCAGGCGACCGCACTTCCGACACGCTGCATGCACACCAGGCCGGCACGGTCGTCCCAAGGCGGAACGACGGTGAACCCTCTCGACTCGTACAGCTTGCGTGCGTGCGTCCGCCAGCTC
>DATHTJ010000240.1:0-6160 GCA_035463315.1 Pseudonocardiaceae bacterium | reverse complement strand
CCGAGCACGACCCAGAGCAGTGGTGCACCGCTGCGCAGGCGTTCCGCGCGGTGTTCCCGGTTCGTTGCCATCTGCTCAACGTCGGCTGGCGGCACGATGACGGAGGTTGACAACACAGCCCGAGCATAGTCGCGGGTCTGGAGCAGACCAGGGATGAAGTCGCCGAAGAACAGCTTGATCTCGGTCGCGCTGGCTTCCAGGCTGACGTACTGCTTGGCCCAGTCCGGCACGCGGGCCGGCGTGGTCTTGCGCCTGGCTTCCTCGCCGAGCCGCTGCACGCGCTCGCTGGTGGCGTCGTCCGCCTGATAGAAAGTGAGCAGCTCAGATAGCTCGGTAGCGGTCAGTTTGACGGTGCCGGTCTCGACCTTGCTGACCTTGGCGCGATACCAGCCGAACTCGGTAGCGGCGGCCTCGGTGCTGATCTTGGCCGCTTCCCGGAGGGCTCGCAGCTCGCCACCGAGCATGATGCGCTGGACAACCGGTCCCGGATCTTGCTCGGCCACGTGGCCAAGTCTGCCCCACCGCCGCTTCCTCGACATGCCATACCTCCCCTAGACCGGATTTGTTGACTCAAGTATCTCCACTGGGATTCCTGGTGTAGTTTCTGGGCAGGCGATGGAACGACGGCGCAGCCCTGCCGCCCTGGGCACCGGCGTCCCGTAGGGAAGGATCAGAGATGGCCTACGCAGTGCGTGCCCTGACGGGCCTCGGTCTCCTGGCTTGGCCTGCCGGCGCCCATCTACCTCGATGGCGCTGTCGCTGGCGGACGCAGCGCGCCAACGCGGGCAAGCCTCGCCGGGCAGACGTCACTACTCCGGGTTGGTCAGGAGTGCCACGTGACTGAGCCCTCTCCGGCGCAGCCTCAGCCTCAAGAGCCGTCTGATGGACAGGCCACATACCCGGATCCAGTCGTGCACCGCAGGCTCGCCGTGAAAGGCAGTGGCGGTGTCGCTGCGACCGTGATTGTGAGGACACAACGGGGACAGGTCTGGGTATCCATTGTGCCACTGTTCACCTGGGAAGCGATCATGGATCCGGTGAAGGTTGACGAGCTGATCCATATGCTGGGGTTGGCTCGGGAGGATGCGAAGAAGATGGCAGCGGCACGCAGTAGTCGACCATCCCGTGGTCGGAAGGTTCAGCCGTGATCCGGGAGGACTGGGATTTCCTGGCCAAGCTGGCACAGCTCGATGGGGATATGGCATCGTTTGGTATACACGGCGCGAGTCCTCCAGTTCCGCACCGTGAATGATTCGCTGGCAGTCTGGTCGACTATGTCGAGACGTCACTCGCACCGGCCAGGGGCCAGCGGTTCCCGGCAAAGCTGTTGATAGTCATGTCGAACTCTCTTCAAGCGGACCCCAGTAGATCGGGGCTCTCAGGGGAGGCTGAGGTCCGAGGTGGACCTCAGCCATCGACGGCCATCGACTTAATCGTGGTCCCCGGCCCCTCTATGAAAACTGAATGCGCTGCGCAGACGTGGGCGCCGAAGAAATGGCTGACGATCGTCATCGCTACGGAAACGTCCCAGCGACCTACCCTGCGTCGCATCCCATCAGCGGTCCGATCGAGTAACCTCCCGGGCCCCTGCTCGTCAGGGCTGCCTGCCGTCCGTGATCCACTGGCGGAACGTGGCGATGCGCTCTGGAGGCCAGCTGCCGTCACAGGGCATGCTGCCGTCTTCGAGCCTGGCCAGGATGGCGGTCGCATTGTCCCGCACGTCCTCGTAGCGGTGCAGATCGAATCTGAAGAGCATCGAGGTGCGGTCGGGAGTCTCGCGGAAGAGGCCCCTGATGTCGGCTTCGTAGCTAAGGGGATCCGTCGGATCCGGCGCAGTCAGGGGTTCCGGGTTCGGATCCCGCTCGTGCTCGACACCGATCTGCCCGGGCGGGGAGTTGTCCGGAGCCCCCTCGGTGATCCACTGGCGGATGAACCCGATGCGGGCGCCGGGAACCGGCGGGCGGAACCGGGGCATCCGGTTCCCGGTCGCCGTCCCCTCCAGCCGTTGCACGAGCGGCGCGGTGTCCGGATCGCGGTTAACGCTGCCGTCCTGGTTCAGCTGCACCGGCGGCTGTTCAAAGAAGCGGACGTCGAGGAACTGGTCGCGGGTCCGTTCGGTCCAGAGGTTGCCGTGTTGACCGATGGTGAACCCCCGCACCGCTTCCTCCAGAATCGTCACCGCCTTCCCGAAGCCGGTTGGCAGGCTCTCCGGCGGTACGCCGTTTCCCTGGGCCAGGGACTGCATCACGATCTGGGCTTGCGCATCCCGGCTCACGAGATCGGTGAGGAAGCCATCGGCGTCGGCTGCGGAGTCATCGGGCTGGAGCTGTTCGCGGACGAGCCGGACGGCGGCGCGGGAGGCGTCGAGGTGCATCCGCCAGCGCTGCGACTCGACGTCGGGCAGGTTCAAGGTGTAGGGGAGTTCGAAGGGCGGACCGGCGTTGATCGGGCCCGGCGGGTCGTCCTTCGGCAGCTGCACGAGCTTGCCGGCGATCTTCCTCAGGTGCCGCATCTCGTCGAAGGTCCCGATCAGCAGCAGGCCGCGATCGGTGCGGTCACCGAGCCCGGGGCCGGGCGTGTCGGAGTACAGGTCGTTGTCCAGCCGCAGGAAGTGCGCGAGCTGTCCCAGCAGCAGCCGGTAGCGGAGGTTGAACAGGTGCGCCCACGCTCGCGCGCGCGGATGGTTGATGCGCCCGGTGCTCGCGTGCGCTTCCAGCGCCACCGCCACCACGTCCGCCGCGCTGGGAGGCTCGATCGGCGCCGAGGTGGTGTTGGGGTTCGTCGCCACCGGCCACGTGATCGTCGCCCCGGCCGAGGACAGCGCCGACACCCGCTTGTAGATGTCGAAGAACCTCTCGAAGTGCGATTCGGTGCCCTCGGGGGCGGGATCGAAGCCCTCCCCCTGGGCACCGACGGCCTCAATGGCGGCGACGGCGGCCGCCCGGACGGCAGCGACGTCCGTTTCCGGGAACGACGCGACGATCAGCGGTTCTGCGGGTTCTCCGGGGTCGACCGGCGGCTCGTAACCCCAGTCCGGGAACTGCGCCTGCAGGGCGAAGGTGTCCAGGCGGAAGTCGTCATCGGCCAGGCCGTCGGCGAAGAGGTACGCCAGCCGCGCGTAGACCGGCCCGACGTGCCGGACCTCCTGCCCGCCATTGGCGCGGGTGGCGTCCTCGCGGATCTGCTCGAGCAGCGCCACGTCCGCCTCGGACAGGTCGGGCGGGAGCACGGACGGACTCTCGGCAATCACGTACTTGGCGAGTGAGTCGAGCGTCACGGGCTCGAGCGTGAAGCGGAACGGGTAGATGGCGCTGGAGTAGGGGGAGTGCTCCCGGTTGAAGTTCAGCGGCCCGCCGATCAGGTGCAACAGGTTCTGCACGGTGGCGAGGTGCCCCATCTCCTCGCGCGCGATCTGGATGAGGCGATCCTGCACCAACCTGAGCTCTGTCGGGTTCGGATCGGCGACGCGGACCGAGTAGGCGGCGTAGAGGTACTGCACCATGAGGGCGTGCTCGATCTCGGCCGCGGCCGTCAGCAGGAAGACGGCCTCGTCGTGTGGCTCCAGCGGCGGGTCGTGCAGCGGGCCGGGAACCTCGGCCACCGCCGCCGCGGGGACCCGTCGAGCACCGTCGACGCGCTCCCAGGGCGGCATCTGGATGATCGAGCCCGGGGTGAAGAAACGTCCTTCCACGATGTGTGCTCCTTGATGTCAGCTGGCCACCCCCGGTCAGCGACTGATGGGCATGATGTGGCTCTCCGAACGACCGTCCACAGCCGCTCGGAGGATGAAGCTGCCGAAGTGGTCCCAGACGTCGACGGTCAGCCAGGCGCTCGGCGCCGTCGGGAACGGTGACCGTGAGCCGCAGTGGCGCGTCGCGGCGGCTCGGGGCGGCCGGCGCGTCAGGTCCGCCGACCGCCTCATCAAGGATCTCGCGCCCCCCTGGAAACGCTCCATGTCCCCCCTCGTGCGCTCGCCGGACACCAGCTATGGGAGTGGTGGTGCGGCAGGCGCCCGCGCACTCTGATGCTAGTCCCCCGGGGAATGCGGCCTCGCGCAATCGACACTCACAGTCCCCGCAGTGGAGCATCCTCCTCCGGGACGTGGAGCAGCAAGCGGTGAAGAGGCCTTAGTGCCCGAAGCCGTAGCCGCCAGCGCTGGAAGGGCCGCCGTATCGTAGGTCCGGCGGAGGCCGCGCGGTCACCCTTGGAATCGGCCGCCCGCCCGGCTGCCGCTGCTGGGGGGGTGGGCAGCCGGGCGGGGTTGCCCCCCCGACTGCCGCAGGGCGGTCAGCCAGGTGGGGCGACTACACCGGCTGCTCCCACCCTCAGAGTCGGGTGGGGGTGCAGGCGGACACCCAACCAATCCCAGCGGTGGCGGGACGGGGACCAGCCGCGCGGGGTTGAAGCCGCGCCAGAACGGCGACGCTACGGCTACCAGCGGAGCCCAGTCACGCCGCCATAGGGGTGGTGCCCGCTCACAGAGCGTTGGTGATGTGTCGCATGAGGGTGAGATACGCCGCCGCCTGCGGTTTTGGTAACGGGAGACCGCGTGATGTGACAGCGGCATCCGGCGACACCCGAGTGGCCACACCGCGCAGCGGGCGGCTGGCCGCTCAGGTGCTCCGATCGACCGTTGGTCGCAGAACGGGATTGATTAAATGGTGAAACAACACTATGGCAGGTATAATACACCCAAATAGTCGATAGTATCATTACTTTCTGTTGCTTGGAGGTGAAAATGACTCCCATCTGCACTGTCACGTACGCTCTTGCCATCGTCGGCGTCGAGATCGGCTGAGTGCTACCAGCTTTCTCCAGCCCGATCCGCCGCCGCGTTGGTCCGGGCCTCCGGCTGGGAGAGAACTCATCCTTTAGTGTCGTCGATGGTGGAGGCCCGTGTGGAAGCGAGCTGGCGGCTGTCGGGTTTCTTGCTGTCCCGCGGGCGATCGGTGGCGTCGGGCGCCTTCGTTGCCGTCGTCGCGCTAGCCGCCGGAGTGGCCGGGATCGCCGTCGTCAGCACCGCTGCTGTCCCGCCCGATCTCGAGACCCTGCTCGGAGGCCTCGCGCTGGCGGCGGGATTTGGGATTGCCCGACGTCTGGCGATCGAGGTCGACGTCCGCCGCGACTCCGCACTCATTACTCCCACCGAGATCCCGCTGGTCGTAGGACTGCTGTTGCTGCCTGGCCCGGTCGTGCTGGCGGCCTATGTGGGTGTGTTGGTCATCGCCCGGCTCATCCGCCGGGATACCTGGTCCAAGCTGCTGTTCAACGCCTCCTATGCGACCCTCACCGTTGCGTTGACCGACCTGCTGGCGCGGCTGGTCTTCGCGTCCCTGTGGCCCGGGATGCCGCCGTGGAGCGCGGTGCTTGCCGGGTTCGTCATCGCCCACGCCACCACCTCCTGCCTCACCTGGGCTTTCGTCGTGCTGCTGGACCGCAGACGTCCCGGCGAGAGTGTGCGCCCCGTGGTGCACGTCTACCTCACGGGCCTGCTCAATGCCGGGCTCGGGCTCGCCGCTGCGTTGCTGCTCACGGTGCCCTGGGGCTGGGTGCTGGTAGGCCTGCTCACAGTGACCGTGGCCGCGGTGTACCGCGCCTATTACGGGTTGCTGCGTGACCACCGCGACCTCGGAGTCCTCAACGACCTCAGCCTGCAGGTGGCGGTGGCCGGGCAGGGCGAGGACGACGGCCAGGCAGAACCGGAGGAAGGTGGCTGGAGCACCGCCATGGAAGTAGCCCGCGAGCAGCTCAACGCCACCCGCGTCGTGCTGCACTGGATACCGGGCGAGGGCGGGCTATGCACCGTGGTCGCCGGTCGGCCGCTGCCCCGTCCCCTGTCGCAGTCCGATGTCGCCGCCGTAGCGCCCGCCGACCGGCAGGCCGGCACCGGGCAGGTGCTGCGCCTGCTGGAAAGCAGTTCGGACCCGGTCATCACCTCCGCGTTGACCGCCAGGGCGGCCTCAGACGTGCTGGTGGCCCCGCTGCGGGGCGCCGAGCAGCTGCTCGGCATCATCGAGGTGCACGACCGGCTGAGTCGGGTGCGCGGCTTCGGGAAAGCCGACGTGCGCCTGGTCGAGACGCTGGCCAGCCACCTCACCACCGCGCTGGACAATCGCCGGCTACTTGCCCAGCTACGGCACGACGCCTATCACGACAGCCT
>DATHTJ010000239.1:0-2720 GCA_035463315.1 Pseudonocardiaceae bacterium | reverse complement strand
GCGCCCGCCAGGTTTGGGCCAGCAGCCCGATGATGCCCGACTCCCGAGGGGTGGGGGCGCCTCCGATGGCCACCCGCTCGCTCATCAGGGTGGTCAGCGCGACCTGCCAGCCCTCCCCCACCCCGCCCAGCCGGTCGGCGTTGGGGATCCGGGCGCCGGTCAGAAACACCTCGTTGAACTCAGCCTCGCCGGTGATCTGCCGTAACGGGCGCACCTCGACGCCGGGCTGGTGCATGTCGAGCACGAAGTAGGTCAGCCCGCGGTGCTTGGGCACGTCCGGGTCGGTGCGGGCGACCAGCAGTGCCCGGCGGGCCAGGTGCGCTAGCGAGGTCCACACCTTCTGCCCGTCCACCACCCAGCTGTCGCCGTCGCGCACTGCGCGGGTGGACAGCGCGGCCAGATCCGAGCCGGCACCGGGTTCACTGAACAGCTGGCACCAGACCTCCTCCCCGGTCCACAGCGGGCGCAGATAGCGCTGCTGCTGCTCGGCCGTGCCGACCTGCAGGATCGTTGGCCCGGCCATCCCCAGCCCGATCAGGTTGTGCTGGGGGTTGTTGTCCGGGGCGCCGGCCGCGGCCAGTTCGTCGTCCACCACCTGCTGCAACACCGGTGGCGCCGCCAGCCCCCCCAGCCCCACCGGGAAGTGCACCCACGCCAAGCCGGCGTCGAAACGGGCCCGAAGGAACTCCAACCGGGCGGTGCTTGCCGGGTCGTAGGTCGCCACGAGGTCTGCGACCCGACTGCGCAACTCGTCGACCGTCACGGTGCCGGTCATGGATTCCTCCTCAGGCGCCCTCCCCCACGGCCAGCCTAGGCGGAATTGTCGGGGCGCTGCCCCATACTGCGGTCCGACCGAGGTTGACCCAGTAACAGCATGACTCAGCGACGGGAGAGCGCGGTGGCACAGTCGAATCGGGCACGGGAGCGACGGGCTGCGGCGTCGGCGCGCCGGCGGGCGCGCCGACGGACCTTCGCCGGATCGGGGCCCCGAGGCGGCGGGACCGCAGGGGCGGGGCCGTCGGCGCAGCGGTCCGGTGAGCCGTACCTCACCGCCGAGACGATCTCGACGGTGCTGCTCAGCGCTGCGCATGAGCACCGGGCAGGCGATCCGGACGTCGGAGCACGAATCGGCAACGGGCTGGCCGATCGATGTGCCGACCAGCCCGGCAGGGTCGAGATGGCGGTCCGGCACGCCGTCCTGCCACTGGTCGCGGCGGCGTGGGCGCACGGCTGGTCACCCGAGGACCTGCACCAGCTGGCCCGACGGCGGCTGGACGCCGCGGGAGTCGGCTACCTCGTCGACGCGATCGCCGACGAGTCCCAGCAGTATGCCAAGGCCGCAGTGCCGCAGCGGTGGCGCGACGAGCTTCTCCAGATCGGTGCTGCGGTGTGGTGGGAGCCCGGCCAAGGTCATCTGCTGCAGTGGACCCGCCGGCATGACCGCAGCCTGGCCGACGCGCTTGCGACGGTGATCGAGGTGCTGGCGCTGTTCCTGGTGCTGCCGGTGTTGCCCAGGATTGTGCCGCCGCCGGGGTCCGCGGCTGCCGCGTCGCCGCGCCGCGGCGTCGACCAGAAGGTGCTCGCCCGAGTGCGGGGGCTGCTGGCCAAGGCCGAGTCGACCACCTTCCCCGACGAGGCCGAGGCGTTGTCGGCCAAGGCGCAGGAACTGATGAGCCGGTACTCCCTGGAGCGGATCGTTGTAGATAACGTTCCGGGGTCGGACCCGCATCCCGCCGCCGCCCGCCGGTTGTGGCTGGACAGCCCCTACGTCGCAGCCAAAGCGCTGCTGGTGGGCGCGGTTGCCGAGGCGAACCGGTGCCGGACCGTGCTCTCGGAGAAGCTCGGCTTCACCACCGTGCTTGGTGACGAGGTTGACCTGGAGATCGTCGAGTTGCTCACCACGTCGCTGCTGGTCCAGGCAACCAGGGCAATGGTGTCCGCGGGCAGCCAGATCACCCGCACCGGCCAGTCCCGGACTCGCTCGTACCGCCAGTCATTCCTGATCGCCTACGCGACCCGCATCGGTGAGCGGCTGACCGCCGCCCGGGATGTCGGTGTCGCGGCGGTGCCCGATGCTGCCCAGCTGCTGCCGGTCCTGGCCGCCCGGGAGCAGGTGGTGGACGAACTGTTCGAGTCGATGTTCCCGGAGTCGGTGTCCCGATCGTTCAGTGTCGGCAACGCCGCCGGGTGGCACGCCGGGCGCGCGGCCGCGGACCTCGCGGTGCTGGACACTCGGCGCGCAGTGGCCGCGGGGGGCAGCTGACGCCACCCGCCCGGGGACCTGCTACGTGACGTGGTACCGCGAGCAGCACTGCTGGCGATACCGTTCTCTCATGGCCACTAACCTGCGGCTCCGTCCGGATGCCGAAGCTGCACTGCGCGCAGAGGCTGAACGCTCTGGGCGGTCGCAACAGGAGATCCTGCGCGACGCTCTCGACCGCTACCTCGACCTCACCGGCGGAGATCCGCCTAGCGGTGATGCCCTGCTCCGGTCGGGCGCGCTCCTGCCGCCGCGCACCCGCTATCGAAAAGTCACGCCGAGGAGGACGCTGCCGGCTGGCGTCACCAGCATTGAGCTTCTCGACCGGGACGAGCGGCTGTAGGTGCGGGTCTACCTGGACAGTAGCGCCGTCCTCAAGCGAGTCCTCGCCGAAGCGGAGTCGGCCGACCTGGTGGCAGCCCTTGATAAGTACCACGCCGAGGGTGACGTGTTCGTGTCG
>DATHTJ010000238.1:0-1562 GCA_035463315.1 Pseudonocardiaceae bacterium | reverse complement strand
CGGGGCTGCGGCGGCGGGTCAGTTGCGTGAGCTGGCGTTGGTCGATGCCGCTCGGGCGCTTGCCGCGTGGGATCCCGCCGGGGCCTACGCGCAGGCACAGACCGAGGAGCGGGAGAGCGCTGCGGCAAGCTAGCGCTGTGCTGCCAACTCCGCCGGTGATCCGTCTGCCGCCGCCGGGCGGTGATCCCAGCCCTCGCCCGCTGCAGCGCTGCCTCCAGCTCATCCTGGCTCAGCCACGGACGGTCCTCGGCAAGGCGCCGCCGGCCCAGGTCAACGTCGAGCTCATCCTCGGCATGCCCCAGCAGCTTCTCCCAGACCGCGATCGGGACCAGCACCGCCTGTGGACGCCGATGCGATCCGAAGAACACCGGCTCGGTGTCACCAGCGTCGAAGCGCTTGGTGATCTTGCCTAACGCTGCTCTCCGTGGTGCTGCGGTCGGGGACGGTCACCTCGCCGACATCGGTCAATCCTGCGCCTCAGTCACCGCCGTGATCGTGGATGAGGGCTGGCGCGTGCTCGAGATTGCTGGTCCGGCCAGTTCCACCTGCTGTCCGTCCGGAGTGACGGTGAAGCGCCATTGCGTGACCGGAGGCTGGCCGGCTTGGTTCCACCACTGGTAGGCAGCGGTGACCTCGTCCCAGAGCCGACGTGGCCCGAATTGGTGGACGGGCCAGCGGCAAGTATCGGGTTGGTAACAAAAGCGGGCCCAGGAGCGCGAGCCGGGGTCGAGGAACCACACGCACCAGCGGTTCTCATCACTAGGGTCGGGCACGTACTCCCAGTGACAGTCAGGGATCTGAACGCCGATCGCGAAGGGCGCGTCGTCGTCATTGCACAGGTGACAGGCGTGCAGGTCGGTATCGCTGCGCTCGGGGGTGTCGGTGTCGCGCACCACGTCGGCGACCGTGGCGCGGGGGATCCGCTGGTCGCGCAGCGGCATGAAGGAGATGGTGGTGTTGACCAGGCCCCCGGTGGCGATGCCGCCGGCGCCGACGGTCAGCGACAGCAATCCGGCAGGCTCGTAGGCGCTGCTCCAGGGGGTGACCACGAGCCCGCCGAGGCGGGTCTGCGCGACCCACGCATAAGGCACCCGGGGTGCGGCGACGGTGGACAGCACCCGATCAAACGGTGCCCCGGCAGGGTGGCCGTACGCCCCGTCGCCACAGATCACGGTCACGTCGCCGTAGCCGGCGGTGGCCAGCGCGGCCCGGGCCCGCGCCGCCAGACCCGGGTCGATCTCGAGGGTGGTCACGTTGTGGGCGCCGAGCCGTTCAGCGAGCAGCGCGGCGGTATAGCCGGTACCGGTGCCGATCTCCAACACCCGCATGCCCGGCTCAAGCCGGCCGGCGTCGAGCATCATCGCGACGATGTCCGGGCGGGATGCCGAGCTAGTCGCCACCCGACCCCGCCCACCGGGACCGGCCGGGCTGCCGTCATCAACCTGGGTGACCACGTACCGAGGCCCGTAAGCTCTCTGTAGCCACTCCTCCGGATCGTCCGAGCGGCGCAGCGGCACCAGATCATCCCCGACGTAGCGCCAGATCACCTCGGGAATGAACAC
>DATHTJ010000237.1:0-11416 GCA_035463315.1 Pseudonocardiaceae bacterium | reverse complement strand
CTACGTTGCGGGCGGCGTGGTGGCCTACTCCAACGCCGCCAAGACCGAGCTGCTCGGCGTGCCCGCGGAGCTGATCGAGCAGCACGGTGCGGTGTCACCGGAGGTGGCCCGGGCGATGGCCGACGGGGCGCGGGACCGCTTCGGTGCCGACATCGGCTGCGGGATCACGGGAGTGGCCGGCCCGGGCGGGGGCACCGACGCCAAGCCGGTCGGCTATGTGTGCGTCTGCGTGACCACCGGCGACGGCGCGACCCTGGCGCGCGACCCGGTGCTGCCTGGCGACCGCGCCGAGATCCGCGACCGATCGGTGACCGTCGCGATGCATCTCCTCCGGCGGCTACTGCTTGAGCACCTTACGGTCTGACCTGCTCTTGACCGCGGCGTAGGCAGCCGAGCCGACGAATACCCCGGCACCGATCACCAGCGTCCAGAACAGCAGCTTGAACGCGACACCCAGCACCCAACCCAGCACCATGAACCCGATCCAGATCAACGCGATGATCCCGAGCACCTTGATCACGGTCTGCATGACAGTCTCCTCAACGGGGGGCGGCCTTACCTGCTGACCCCAGTTCACACCTTGCCGGTGCGGGCCTGCATCGGGGTAATACCCTGGGCCTCCCGAGGGGGCGCAGCCCGCTGCTCCGGCACCTGCTGGCGGTTCTCCGGCGCGTTGTCCTGGGCCTTGCCTTGGGCTGCAGCCGCCCATGCCGTGAGGAACAGCAGGAACCGGGAGACGAAGTAGGCGAACACCATCAGGCCGATCACCGGGCCGAACAGCTGTCCGGTGGGGCTGGCAGTGACGCTGTCGAGGTAGATGGCAAAGGCCTGCTTGAGCACCTCGAATCCCAGCGCGCCAAACAACGCCGCGTGCGTGGCACTGCGCAGGGGGACCGGCTCCCGCGGCAACCGTGCGATCACCCAGAGGAACACCAGCCACATGCCGGCCACCGATGCCGCCACGGCGAGGAAGGTCAACGCCAGCCGGGCCCCGTAAACATCCCCCAGGCCGACCGCCCTCAGAGCCACACTGGCGAAAGCAGTACCGACACCGGTCAGCGTGAACGACACCACCAGCGCCAGCCCCAGACCAAGCAGCGCCAGCAAGTCGAACACCTTGGTGCGCAGGAAGCTCTCCGATTCGGGCGGCTGCTCCCCCGCGGTTGATCGCTCCTGAGCTGATCGCCACTGAGCTGATCGCCACTGGGCCGTCAGCGCCTCTCGGAGGTTGCCCATCCAGCCCAGCCCCGAGTACAGCGCGCCGAGCAGACCCACGATCCCGACGCCGCTGCGGGACGCGATCGCCCCGTCGATGACCTGGTTGAGGGTGTCGCCCAACCCGGGAGGCGCCGCTGCCTGGATCTGGTCTTGCAACTGACGCAGCAGCTCCTGGTTTCCGGCCAGGACAAAGCCGGCGGCCGCGAAGGCGATCATCAACAGCGGTACCAGCGAGAGCACGCTGAAGAACGTGATCGCGGCGGCGTAGTGGTCGCCATGGTGGGCGCTGTAGGACTGCCCGGCTCGCACCAGCTGGTCCAACCACGGGTAGCGCAGCCGGTAGCGCTGAAGCAGACCCGGCTTGGCGTCCGCCTGCTGTGGATCTGTCCCCCACATGCCATCCCACGGTAGTCGGGAGAGGAGGATTCAGCCTGTCGGCGGCAGGAAACCCATCCGGTCGTATACCGCCCGCACGGTCTGGCCGGCGACCTCGCGGGCCCGCTCGGCACCCCGGGCCAGCAGCTTGTCCAGCTCGGCCGGGTCATCGGTGTAGCCGGCCACCTGCTGGCGCAGCGGAGTGACGAAATCGGCAAGCGCCTCGGCGACATCAGACTTCAGCGCGCCGTACCCCTGGCCCGCATAAGCCGCCACGAGATCGTCGACGGTACGTCCGGACAGCGCCGAGTAGATCACCAACAGGTTCGAGACGCCGGCCTTGGCGATCGGATCGTAGTGGATCTCCCGTCCGGTGTCGGTGACCGCCGAGCGGATCTTGCGGGCGGACACCTTCGGGTCGTCGAGCAAGTCGATCACGCCGGCCGGTGAGGACGTCGACTTGCTCATCTTCGCCGTCGGTTCGGCCAGGTCGTAGATCTTCTCCGCGCCCTTGACGATGTGCGCCGCGGGCACGGTGAACGTCGGGCCGTAGCGGGAGTTGAAACGCTGGGCGAGGTCCCGGGTGAGCTCGATGTGCTGGCGCTGATCCTCGCCCACTGGCACCTGGTCGGCCTGGTAGAGCAGGATGTCGGCGGCCTGCAGGATCGGGTAGGTGAACAGCGCGACCCCGACCCGCTCGCCGCCCTGCTTGGCCGACTTGTCCTTGAACTGCGTCATCCGGGCGGCCTCGCCGAAGCCGGTGAGGCATTCCAGTACCCAGGACAGCTGGGTGTGCTCAGGCACGTGGCTCTGCACGAACACCGTGGAGCGATCCGGGTCGACGCCCAGCGCGAGCATCTGTGCCGCGGCCAGCCGGGTCCGGTGGCCCAGCTTGCCGGGATCCTGCTCGATGGTGATCGCATGCAGATCGACAACGCAGTAGAACGCGTCGTGGTCGGACTGCAGCGCCACCCACTGCCGGATTGCGCCGAGGTAGTTGCCGAGGTGGAACGAGTCCGCGGTGGGCTGGATACCGGAGAGCACCCGGGGGCGACGGTCGGTGACAGGACCGGTGACAGGAGACGACATACCGCGATTGTTGCAGCCGGAGCCAAGGGTATTCGGCTCAGCTGCAGTTGCTGCCCGGCATCGGGTCGAGGTACCGCTGCGCGGCCCAGCGGTTGGGCCCGAGCTGCCGGAAATCGTTGCTGATCGTCTGGTCGGCCTGGACCTCCGCTCCCTCAGCGAGAGTCCCCACGACGGGGCTGTTGGTGCCGGGACCGGACCGCACGTTCAGGGTGCTTGCAGTGACCTCCATCATGCACGACAACGACCCGACGGTACGGCTATCGTGCCCGGCACTCAGCAGGATCACCCACACCACCACGGCCCCCCCAACGACCCACTGCCACCTCTTCTTCCAAAACTTCCAGTTCGTCAAAGACTTCCACATCACTGGCCCCACACTTCGCCGTCCATCCAGCGCTCAAGGTCAGTGCATGGCCTTCCGCAACCCCCGATCAAGCTCATCAAGGAATGCCTCGGTGGTCAGGAACGGGGTGTCCGGGCCGACCAGCAGCGCCAAGTCCTTAGTCATCTTGCCGCTTTCCACGGTATCGATACAGACCTGCTCCAGAATCTCAGCGAAACGAGTGACCTCTGGGGTTCCATCCAGCATGCCGCGGTGCTTGAGACCTCCGGTCCACGCGAAGATAGACGCGATCGGGTTAGTGGAGGTGGGCTTGCCCTGCTGGTGCTGCCGGAAATGCCGGGTGACGGTGCCGTGCGCGGCCTCCGCCTCGACGGTCCGGCCGTCCGGGGTCATCAGCACGCTCGTCATCAGGCCCAACGATCCGAAGCCTTGGGCGACGGTATCGGACTGCACGTCGCCGTCGTAGTTCTTGCAGGCCCAGACATAACCGCCGGCCCACTTTAGCGCTGCGGCCACCATGTCGTCGATCAACCGGTGCTCGTAGGTGAGGCCATGCGCCTCGAAGTCGGCTTTGAACTCCGATTCATAGATCTCGGCGAATATGTCCTTGAACATGCCGTCGTATGCCTTGAGAATCGTGTTCTTGGTTGACAGGTAGACCGGATACTTGCGGGCCAGCCCGTAACGCAGCGACGCCCGCGCAAAGTCCTCGATGGACTTACGGTAGTTGTACATCCCGAGTGCAACACCGCCCCCCTCGGGAAACCTCGCCACCTCGAACTGCAGCGGCTCACGACCGTCGTCGGGGGTGTAGGTGATCGTCACGGTGCCCGGCCCGGGGACCGTGAAGTCGCTGGCCTTGTACTGGTCACCGTGCGCATGGCGACCGATGATGATCGGTTTGGTCCAGTGCGGCACGAGGCGGGGGACGTTCGAACAGACGATCGGCTCGCGGAAGATCACGCCACCGAGGATGTTGCGGATCGTCCCGTTGGGCGAGCGCCACATCTTCTTCAGGCCGAACTCCTCGACCCGCGCCTCGTCGGGGGTGATGGTGGCACACTTGACGCCCACCCCGTGCCTGGCGATCGCGTGTGCGGCATCGACGGTGACCTGGTCGTCGGTGGCGTCCCGGTGCTCGATGCCGAGGTCGTAGTAGTCGAGGGTGAGGTCGAGATAGGGGCGGATCAGCTGGTCCTTGATGAACTGCCAGATGATCCGGGTCATCTCGTCGCCATCGAGCTCGACAACGGTCCCTGTTACTTTGATCTTGCCCACCGGTCGGGCACTCCTCTCGACTCACCCCTCAGTAGGAGCAAGCGTACCTAGCAAGATCTCGGCTAACGTGGTCCGGCGTGCTCGCCTGCTACCTCCGGCTGATCCGGGCCGGTTTCCGGCGGTACTCGACCTACCGGCAGGCGATGGTCGCGGGGCTGGCGACCAACGTGGTCTTCGGCTTCATGCGGTGCGCGGTGCTGCTCACTGTGTTCGCCGCCAGCGCCCAGGTCGCCGGCTACGACCCGTCCCGCACGGTCACCTTCGTCTGGATCGGCCAGGGGCTCATCGCGGTGGTGCTGATCTGGGGCAGCACCGACTTCGGGGAGCGGGTGCGCAGCGGCGACATCGCCGTCGACCTGCTCCGTCCGCTGGACCTGCAGGCTGCGTCACTGGCTGAGGATCTGGGCCGGGCGAGCTTCGCGCTGCTGGCCCGGTTCACCGTTCCGCTGCTGATCGGGTTGGCCTTCTTCGATCTCACACTGCCCAGCTCAGCGCTGCGCTGGACGGCGTTCGGACTCAGCGTGCTGCTCGCCATTCTGGTCAGCTTCGCGATCCGGTTCCTGCTGAACCTGGTGGCGTTCTGGCTGCTGGACTGGCGCGGGCTGCTCTCCCTGCACGGCGCGGTCAGCACCGTGCTGGCCGGGCTGGCGATCCCGATCGCGTTCTTTCCCGGCTGGGCCAGGGTGGCGATCTGGGCGACGCCGTTCCCAGCGATCATTCAGGCGCCGATCGACATCGCCATCGGCCGGGGTGCGGCGCTGCTCCTGCTGGCCCACCAGCTGACCTGGGCGGTCGTGCTGCTCGCGGCCGGCCGCCTGGTGCTGGCCAGGGCGGTACAGAAGCTGGTGATCCAGGGTGGGTGAGCGCTTCGTGGTCTACCGCAGCCTGCTGGCCGCGTCGGTGCGCAGCCAGCTGGCCTACCCGGCCTCGTTCGCGTTGCAGTGCGCCGCACTAGCGCTGATACAGCTTCAGAACATGGTGGTCATCCTGGTGCTGTTCTCCCGGGTCGGTGAGATGGGCGGGTTCACCCGGCAGGAGGTGCTGCTGATCTACAGCCTGGCCGGGATCTCCTTCGGGCTGGCCGACCTGCTGGTCGGCTCGCTGGACAAGCTCGGGCAGCTGGTCCGCACCGGGACGCTGGACGCACTGCTGCTGCGCCCCCTGTCTGTCATGGCTCAGATCTGCGCTTCCGATTTCGCGCTGCGCCAGCTCGGCAAGGTCACCACCGCGCTCGTCGTGCTCGGCTCTGTGCTGGCCACCTCGGATATCGCCTGGACGCCACTACGTGCGGCGGTGCTGGTGATCACCCCGTTGACCGGGCTGGTCCTGCTCGGCGCGGTCTGGGTTGCGGCCAGTGCCACCACGTTCTGGCTGGTGGAAGGACAGGAGCTGCCCAACGCAGTGACGTATGGCTCCGGAATGTTCACCTCCTACCCGATGTCGATTTTCTCCGGGTGGCTGCTGCGGTTGATGGCGTTCGTGGTGCCCGGTGCATTCGTCGCCTACTACCCGGCGCTCGCGATCCTGGGCAAGCCGGACCCGCTCGGGCTGCCCCCGGTGTTGCAGTACAGCGCACCGCTGGTGGCGGTGCTCGCGGCCGGCGTTGCCGCCCTGGTCTGGCGGGCCGGCCTGCGCCACTACGTTGGCACTGGGTCATGAACACGGTGCTCGAGCTCGACGGCTTGCGCCGGGAGTTCCGGCGCAAGCGCGGGGTTCGGCTGGCCGCGGTGGACGGGGTGACGCTGTCCGTCTCGCCTGGCGAGGCGGTCGGCCTGCTCGGCCCCAACGGGGCCGGCAAGTCGACGATGATCAAGATGCTGACCGGGATCCTGGTGCCGACCGCCGGCCGGGTGCTGGTCTGCGGTCTGGACCCGGTGCGGCGTCGCCGCGAGCTGGCCCGGCGGATCGGCGTGGTGTTCGGGCAGCGCAGCCAGCTCTGGTGGGACCTGCCGCTGGCCGAGAGCTTCGCGCTGCTCCGGACGATCCACCGGGTGCCGCCCGCCGAGCATGCCCGACGTCTCGACGAATGCGTCGAACTGCTGGAACTCGCGCCCTTCCTGGCCACCCCGGTGCGGCAGCTGTCGCTGGGCCAGCGAATGCGCGGCGAGGTCACCGCTGCGCTACTGCACTCCCCGGAGCTGCTGGTGCTGGACGAGCCGACCGTCGGCCTGGATCTGATCAGCAAGGAGCGGCTGCGGGTGTTCCTGGCCCGCGCCAACGCCGTCGACGGCGTCACCCTGCTGCTCACCATGCACGACCTGCCGGACGTGGAGCGGCTCTGCCGGCGGCTGGTGGTGATCGACCACGGGCGGGTGCTGGTGGACGGCTCGCTGGACGAGCTGCGTCGCCGGTTCGGCGGAGCGCGGCGGCTGGTGGTGGACCTGGAGTCCCCGCACGCAGCACTCACCGGGCTACCCGGTGTCCTCGACGTCACAGTCGAGGCGAACGGCCTGCGCCAGCAGCTGGCCTTCTCAGCCGAGCAGACCAGCGCCGCGCAGCTGATCGCCGCAGTGGTCGCCCGGGTCGCGGTGCGCGACCTGTTCGTGGTCGAACCGTCCATAGAGGATGTCGTGCGGACCCTTTACACCGGCTGATCGCCGACGCAGGACCGGCTTGGCCGCGAGATCCTTGGATTGCTTCGCCTTGTCCAGCACGATGTCCCACTCGGCGTCGAACTCGGCGTCGACGTGCGGCGTCAGGCACGCGCGAATGGCCAGAGGGTCCGGCGGCGGGGCCGGCTCGCGGTCCGGCGGGAACTGCGACCCGCCTTCAGCGGCTGCGGCTGTCACACCGACACCATAGTCGCCCGGTTCAGTACACGATTGGCGCTGTTCACGACGCTGGTCGATGCACATGTGTGGAAAATTCGGCGCCATAACGTCGCCGGCCAGTCAGGCCATCAGCTCAGCGGCCACGCGCTGGATCAGGGCCACGGCATCCTGGCCGGCCAGTGCGGCGGCGCGGAGCAGCTCGAATGCTTTCGCGTACACAGCGATGTCATCCGGTCCGGTGAGCTGCTGCTCCCCGGTGAGCGTCTCGATGTACACGGCGTTCTCGTCAAGCCAGAACCCGGACAGCGGCATGACCGGAGACGCCACTGCCCGGGGCAGTACCCGAAGATCGAGCGACGGAAGCCCGGCGAGGGTCGCCAGCCGGTCTAATTGCCCTAGCAGGGTCTCCACAGTCCCGAAATGCACGGTGAGCGCCGCCTCGCCCAGCACGATCTGCACGTGCCGACTGGGCCCGTACAGCAGCTCCTGCCGTTTGACCCGTTCCGTGATCAGCGCCTCGATGCGCTCCGGCGTGGCGCCAGTGAGGACGGGCCCCCCGGGAATGGTGAGTAACTCCCGGGCGTACGCGACGGTCTGCACGATGCCGGGAATCAGCGACGGCTGGTATCCGCGGAGGAGCGCCGCAGCGGCTTCGGCCGCACCGATCTCGATTTGACGAGCCGCGATACCACCGCAGCGGTACACCTCGGCCCACGAGCTGTACTGGATGCGAGCGTTGGTGAGCAGGTCACCAAGTTCAGCCCGAACGTGAGGGCTAGCGTCGACAGCCGCCACCCACGCGTCCAAGTCCTCTGAGCTGGGTAGCTGGTAGCCGTGCTCAAGTTTGTTGACGCGGGTCTGCTGCCACCTGAGATGGCGGGCCATCGCGGACCCGGAGCGGAACGCGGTGGCGCGTAGTTCCCGCAACCTCGCTCCAAGACGGGCACGTTCGGGGCTGACCTTCGGCGACATGGTCACGCGCCTTTCGGCACCCGCTGGAGCAGGGTCGGGTGGGCAGCCAGGTAGTCGGCCCACGGTGTCGCCTGGTATAGCGCGGCGTCTCGCGCGAAGCACGCCTGCGCGACCATTGCCGGGTCGGTGATGTGGACAGCGCCGAGCCATGCGCCGGTGTCGGTGTAGCGCAAGTGGAACAGGTGCCGGGAGTCGACCAGCCAGAAGTCCCTCTCCGGCACGTCGACTGGCCATGTGTCAGTGACGGGGATGATGCGGATGTCCTCCCCGGCCGCCGCGTGGGGGCCGTACTCCCACGTCAGCTCGAACGCGAGATAGTCGGATACGGGTTCACGGACGACGTGCACTCGCTGCTGGGTGCGTCCCGCGTCACGGTGTGCGCGCAGCATCGCGACCCACTGGTCCTGATGTGGGTCGGGGGGCGGCCGGGGATCACCGCGTTGGAACGCAGCCCGTGCCGGGTCCTCGCTCGAGCCCGCGTAAACCTGCAAGGTCTCCAGGCGGAACACCGAATACCGGAAGGAGGCGAGCCGGTCCCGCAGGTCCGCTACCCCAGGCAGCGTCTCGATGGCTACGCCAGCCTCTCCTGGTAGCGGCGCACTGCCTCGATGACAATCTCGGGCTTGATGAACACCCCGCCCTCGCCGGGCAGCAGGTTCTCCAGATTGGCGTGTGTGTCATCGTCGACCACGTCGCCCTGTACGCCAAACCGGCCGTCCTGGGTGAGGTAGACCGCCTGGCAGCCGTCCCTGCCTGAAGTCTCGTCCTTCGCTAGCAGTGTCAGTTTCATCGCAGCAGCTCCCTCGGCTGATCCTGGTGGAGCTGCCATCATCGTGGCTGACTCCACTCCGTGCAGCAACCTCAACCTCATATAACTCCCATTCTAGCCTTGTCCGTATGGCTCAGACAAGGCTAGGTTGAGAGTACTGGAGAAGACAGGGACACCGCAGTGCAGCTGCCCAATGATGTGATCGCCCAGGTTGAGCGCCGGTTGGACGTCCGGCTGGACCGCTCGTCCCTGAGGACCGGGGCGTGGGCGGAGTCGGCCGGGTACCGCACCAACCGAGGCACGTGGGTGCGCGTGGATTCCCGGCCACTGTCGGTGATCCAGCCGCAGTCCTGGGTCGGCGCGGAGGCCGCCGCGGTGATACCCGACGTCCCCAAGCCTGCCTGGTTGCAGTCGGCCACCTGGGCCGACGCCAGCCGCGGGCGGGTCTGGCGGGCCGAGGAGATGGAGTTGGTCACCGAGCCTGTGGTGGCCGTGACCGGCACCATGCTCACCGCCCCACCGGTCCTGCCGGACACCTGGTGGGCACAGTTGCGCGCTGCCCTGGCAGCGTTGGCGAGCTTTCGGACATTGCGGGTGTCCGGCCGGCAGGAGCTGATCACCCGGCGGATCAGCCAAGTGCTGGGCGGTGCGGTGGACACCACCGTCACCGAGTGGGCCACCTCCCACGGTGACCTGCACTGGGGCAACCTCACCGCCCCCGGCCTCTCCCTGCTGGACTGGGCCGACTGGGGACTGGCACCCCGGGGCAATGACGCGGCCTGCCTCTGGGGTAGCGCCCTGGCCGTTCCCGACACCGCCGAGCGAGTGCACGCCGAGTTCCGCGACGACCTCGACCGCCGCTCCGGGAAGATCGCGCGGCTGTGGGTCTGCAGCAACATCCTGCGCATGGTCGACCAGCGCGCCGACGCCCGCGACCTGGCCGAGCCGGCTAGGGCTGCCGCCGACCAGCTCGTCACAGACCTGCGATAACAAAGAGAGGGGGTGACCAGATGGGCGAGCACACGGAACTGGACATCACAGTCGAGGAGCTGACGACCGTCCGCAACCGCAACGCCGTCGATGGCGACGGCCCGACCGGTGACTCCGGCGAGAACAAGGACGGCTGAGCCGCACGGCGCCGGTTGCGATCAACGCCGTGGCGGGCCCGCCACCACAGGTCCGCCACGGCCACATCGCTGCGGCCACGAGGAACGGGGAACCCATGGACCACCGGCTTGTCCAGCAAATCGAGAATGCCCTCGGCTGGGTCGGCCCCCAGCCCTTAGGCGCCGAGTTCGGCTTCGGGCCAATGCCCGACCCCAGCCTCTGTGACCGGCTGCTCACCCCGCGCACCCTGCTCGATCTCATCCTGCGCCGCAGCCTCACCCACCCGCAGCTGCGCTGCCTGCAACACGGCAAAGACCTGCACCCCACCGCCTACCTGACTGCCACCACAACCGGCCGGGGTCAGCGCATCGAGGTCGCGGACATGCGCCGGCTGGGCTGCCTGCTGCGGAAGGGCGCCACCCTGGTCCTCGACGACGTCGGCCCGCTGGACGCCACACTGGAAATTGCCTGCCGCGCCCTGAGCTGGTGGGCCGGCGAGACCACCCGCGTCAATACCTACCTTACGACCCACGACGCCAGCGGCTGGGGCCTGCACTGGGACTCCCATGACGTGCTCTGCGTCCAACTCGCCGGCGAGAAGAGCTGGGAGGTGCGCGGCCCCTCCCGTGGTGCGCCCATGGAACGCGACGCGGCCCCGAACTTGGAACCCAGCACTGAACACATCTGGTCAGGAACCATGCGCACGGGCGACGTCATGCACATCCCGCGCGGCTGGTGGCACCAGGCCACCAGGACCGGCAAAGGCAGCGGGTTCAGCCTGCACGCCACCTTCGGGCTCACCAGGCGCACCGGCGTCGACTGGCTGGCATGGCTGGCATGGCTGGCCGACCAAGCCCGCGCCAACGAACTGTTCCGCCGCAACCTCGACCAGCACAACACCCCAGACGACCGGGACGCTCAGCAGCGAGAACTCGCTGCGGCAGCCACCCGGCTGGTTCAGACACACAGCCCCGCCGACTACCTCACCACCCGCCAGCGCGAGCGCACCAGCACCAGGCAAGTGGCGACCTTCGGCGTGTTCGGCCCCCCAGACACCGTGGCCTGCGTGACCGACTTTCCACCACAGCTGCAAACCCGCGACGGAAAAGCCGTCATCCTGGCCGCAGGCAGGAAGATCACCGTCCCGGCTGAGGCCCTGCCCGCGCTGCGCCCCTTGTTGAGCGGACAACCGGCCAGCACCCACGAGATCACCATGGCGACCGGCGTCGACACCGCCGCTCTGGCCGCCACGCTGATCGCGGAGGGAATCTGCGCCGAGATCACTCCCGATCTGGCCGAAGGCTACGCCGACATGCTCACATCCACACCAGCGTGAGCATGTGCAGCATCACTGCGCCCTGCACTCGTTGTGCTCAGCCCTGCCGGGTGGAGTGCACGCCGGGGATCTCGTCGTTGCGGAACGCGTCGACGAACAGCCGGTGATCGTCGCGCACCACTGCCGCGTACTCCCGAGCAAATGTGGCCAACCAGTCG
>DATHTJ010000236.1:0-2813 GCA_035463315.1 Pseudonocardiaceae bacterium | reverse complement strand
CCGATAGCGCGCTCGTCGTCACCCCGGCCGGACTGGTCGGCCAGTGGCGCGAGGAGCTGGAGCGCAAGTTCGCCCTGCCCACCACGGTGGCGGCCCGCGGCGGCTGGGAAGCCGGGGCGGACCGTCCGGTGGTGCTGGCCTCGCTGGCCGCGGCCCGCCGCGACCCGCTGAAGTCGGCGGTCACTGACAAGCAGTGGGATGTGGTGATCGTCGACGAGGCCCACCGGCTGCGCACCCCGGCCAGCGCGTCGGGCCGGCTGGCGCGTGCGCTGCGCACCCGCTACCTGCTGCTGCTCACCGCCACCCCGGTGGAGAACCGGTTGCAGGATCTCTACGAGCTGGTCAACCTCGTCGCGCCGGGCCTGCTCGGCACGGTCGCCCAGTTCCGCCGCGCCCACGGCAGCGCCGACACCGGGGTCGACGCGTTGCGCAACGTCGCCGCACTGCGCGCCCGCACCCGCGAGATCATGGTGCGGCACCGGCGCAGCGAGGTCGCGGTGATGCTGCCGCAGCGGCTCGCCGAGACCGTGCTGGTCACCCCGTGCGACGCGGAGCGCTCGCTGTACGCCGAGATCACCTCCCGGATCCGCGAGGAGGCCCGCGCCGCGGCACCCTCGCAGCGGCTGACGCTGCGCAGTCTCACCCGGCTGGCCGGCTCCAGCCCGGCTGCGGTGGCGCCCACCCTGGCCAAGGTCGGCTGGCACGACCTCGCCGACCGCGCCCGGGCGATCGAGCGTCCCCGCAAGACCGACGAGCTGCTGACCCGGCTGCGCACCCACGTCGAGCGCGGCGAGAAGGTGCTGGTGTTCACCGCCTTCCGGCACACCCTCGACGCGCTCGCCGCGGAGGTCGCCGGGGCCGGCATCCCGGCAGCCTGCTACCACGGCAGCCTGTCACGGCGGGAGAAGGACGCCGCGGTCAGCTCGTTCCGCGACGACGTACCGGTGCTGCTGTCCACCGAGTCGGCCGGCGAGGGTCGCAACCTGCAGTTCTGCCACGTCATGATCAATATGGACCTGCCGTGGAACCCGATGCAGATCGAGCAGCGCCTCGGCCGGTTGCACCGGGTGGGCCAGGACCACGATGTGCTGCTGGCCAACCTGGTCTCCCGCGGAACCATCGAGGAGCGCATCCTGCACGTGCTGGAGTCGAAGATCAACCTGTTCGAGCTCGTCGTCGGGGAGCTGGACATGATCCTGGGCCGGGTGACCGACGACTTCGACTTCGAGGCCTCGGTGTTCACCGCGTACGTCACCGCCGCCGACGACGCCGCGTTCGCCGCCTCGCTGGACGACCTCGGCGCCGACCTGGCCCGGGCTCGCAGTGACTACCTGCGTACCCGCGGCGCCGTCGACCAGCTGGTCGGGGAGGACTGAGGATGGATCCGGGTCTGGAGTTCTGGCTGCGCTACGTCGACGACCGCGGCGGGCTCGTGGAGCCGGCCGCCGATGGCACCCTGGTCATGCTGCCGCCCGCGGTGGCAGGCGAGTTCGACCTGCCCGACGAGCTGGTTGTCACCGCTGACCCCGACGTTGCCCGCGACGGTGGGATGGTGCTGTTGGCCACCGGCCACCCGGCGTTGATCCGGGCGGCGGACGCGACGCTGACCGGTGGGGACGCCGGGGTTGTCGCGCTGGCCGCGCCGACCACCCCGGCCCCGGACCGAGAACAGCTGCAGGACAAGGTCCGCGACCAGGTCCCGGTGCAGCACGGGCGAATCGACGTGACCGGGCTCCCGGTGCGCATCGACCGGCCGATGCTGCGGGTGGGCGCGCTGGTCACCTACACGGTGTCGGCGGAGGAGTTCTACCAGGAGCGGCTGGAGTGCTGGGTCGACGCGGTCTCCGGGTTGCAGCTCGCAGCCGACGACGTCACCCGGCTGCAACGCGCGCCGCGCCCCGAAGGCCCGGTAGCGGCGCCGCGACCGGTGCTGGCGGCCGTCACCGGGGCGCTGGAGCAGGCCCACCGCATCCTCGAGGCCGCCGCCGAACAGCGGCGCACCGCACTGTCGGCCCAGGCATCGGATGCCCACCAGCGGGAACGCGCACACGCCCGCGCCTACTACGACGACGCGCTGCGGTCGTTGGAGCGCCGCCGGGCCGGCGCCGACCCCGACCGTGCCGAGCTGCTGGCGGCCCGCGCGGCGAGCACCCGGGAGGAGAGGGCCCGGCGCCTGCTGGAAATCGATGAGAAGTACCAGGCCCGCCACGAGATCCGCCCGTTCCGGCTGCACGCCGTGCTGGTCCCGGGATGGCGGGTGCCGGTCGACATCCGTCGCGGGCCACGTCGCTACCCATTCACCTTCGACTGGCTCGCCGCGCTGGGCGCCTTCGCCCAGGAACGCTGCCCGCACTGCGGTGCGGCCGCACCGCTGTCCGCGAGCAAGACCCGACTCGGCTGCCTGACCTGCCTGCCCGGCACGACGCTGCACGCGGTCCCGGTCTCCCCATGAGGTGAGTCAAGCCCCGTTCATATACCATGCGATGAACTGGAAAAACGCGTACGCTAACGGACTGTAAATCCGTCGGCTGATGCCTTCCAAGGTTCGAATCCTTGACCCGCCACCCAGCAGAAATTTCCCCTGACCAGCAGTGATGTGGTCAGGGCGGTCTTTGTCTGGTCCGGCTGTGTGGGCGGGTCGTGGTTGCACCTTCCTTCCTAACAGCGCGCCTCGCGCCGTCGTTACGTGCGTGACCGCTGTGCCCTGATCTGGGCCGCGATCTCTTCCGCGCGGTGTCGCTCCCGCTGCGCCCAGTACCGGGCCTCCAGACCGTGAAACGGATCAATCTCGGCGACCTGCTCATACAGCGCCA
>DATHTJ010000235.1:0-9661 GCA_035463315.1 Pseudonocardiaceae bacterium | reverse complement strand
GACAAACTCGGCCCGTGTGAAGTGCTTGACACGGTCCTGGCCCAGCATGGGCTCGTGCGCCATCTGTTGGCGGGTGGATGCCCGGACAACCTGGTCAAGCCTCTTACGCTGGTGAAAGGAAATATCGCATCCACCATTGGTGGCTACCTGATCGATATGAATCGCCCCGAGGCGGCCAGAGACTACTTCTAGCACGCACGGAGAGCCGGTCACCACGCCGGTAACCCTGCGTGTGCTGCCTATGCGGCAGCCAACGCTAGCTATGCCGCATTCCTCCGCAGCGACACACCCACCGCTTTGGACACCGCCGCAGCTGCTCGCAGCCTGGCAGCACGCACGGATGACGTGCGTCTCAAAGCACTGGCTGAGCAGAGGGCCGCAGCCGCCTGCGCACTCGACGGCCAATACGGGCCGTGTATGGCCGCCTGTGCCCGCGCCCACGACTTCCTCGCCGGCGCGAACGGTCGTGCCCCCGATTCCCTCGCGTACTGGGTACACGAGGGCAGCCTGGACAGTCAACGCAGCCTGTTTCTCTGCTTATTAGATAAACCCAGGGACGCTGTGAACGCTGCCATCATCGCCCGAGATCGATTCAATCGCACTTTTGCGAGCAGTTATGGGCGCTGCCAGGTGCGGCTCAGCCACGCCCTGGTACTCGACAAAGACATCGACGAAGCCGCACGCGTTCTCGGCGACGCCGCCAGCCACGCTCGCCTCTCACCACGACTCACCCAAGAACTCCACACCACCCGAGCCCTGATGCGACCCTGGGAAAACACCAAGACTGTCAAGGAACTCGACGCCCAACTGCACGCCTACAGACTCTTCCCCGCCGCAGCAGTTCCCTGGTGAATATCGACGGTGACGTTGTGGCCGAACCGGTATCTGTTGTCACCGGGCTTGCGCGAGGTGGGGTGGAGCAGCCCACCGAGTTCTTTGTGCAGCTTGGTCATCTCGGGGGGCACCCGGGTCTTGGCGCCCGTGCCGTAGAGGTCTGCCTGTAGCTCGGCTGGGGTGAGGCCGTCGGGCCGATCGGCAAGTCGCTGAAGGATCTTGGCGTGTACCGGTCTGACTCTGGAGTGCCAGGAGACGTTCGGCCCGGTCACCCGCACCCAGGGTTGGGCAGGGTCTGTCAGATCGAGGGTGACCCGGATGACCGGTTTGTCCTCGTCGCGCCGCAACGACCGGACGAGCCACCCGCGCGCTGGCAAGGGTTCCAGCACACACCAGCCAAGCGCCGGCAGGAAAGCCGGGCCAGGCGCGGCCCCCGCAGCCTCGGGGAAGATCACCCGATCCCCCGCCTGGAAGGTCGACTCGTGCGCGGCCACCACCACACCGTGGCGGTCGATCACTAGGGCCGGGCCGTCGATCCGCTCCAGCAGTCCCGCAGCCTCAGCCAACCGCCCCCACTGCGTGCGGTATTGGGCGGTGCGCAATGCGTCCTCGATGCGCTGTGCGATCTCATAAAGCCACCCCAGCGTGTCGCTGTGCACCTTCATCCACGGAACAGTCATGTTGATCACTGCGAGGAGGCGACGAGGACGAGTATGCGGGTCAAAAATCCCGACAGCCGTGCACGTCCAGCGGAGCTGGAAATCCATCCAGTGTTCGGGCCCGTAGATCTGCGCGCCCCTCATGAGTGATTGTGTCACCAGCCTGATCCCGTTGGTGCCCGTCTCGGCGCACTTTGCGCCGCAGCCGGACCCGTAGCGTTCAACCTCGTCACGTATCCTTGTGTTGCCGTCGGTCCACACGATGCACCCTCGGGCATCGCTGACCGCAGCCATGAACTCCGAGTTGCGCACCAATCCCAGATGCTGGATCAGCATCCGCCACGTCAGAGCCAGATCTGGGTCGCTTCGGAGACTTTCCAGCTCCTGTGGGTCCAGGAACCGAGAAGTCACGCCACTGGGATTCACTCCCTGGCGGAGCATCGTGTCCCAATCCTGCCTGATCACCGGTCGAAGCATCGTCGGTGAGAAGACCGCAGACCCGGCGCCGGACTGTACCGCCTCGCGCACCCGCTGAATCTCACGCGCGCGCTGGACGAGATCGGCCCCCGCTGGCACGGCCGCTTCCAACTCCGTCGCACTCATCGCCACTCCCGTGTGTCGCTTGTGACTATGGCACGGCCACATCAGCGGCGCAGGCCGCTGCACGGCGGTTGCACACGCAATACGGGGGCAATCGTTGCCCCGCAGGGCGCCGTGGCCGAATGTGATTCCCGACGGTAGCCACGGACACCGTGGGAGGCGATCAGAGTGAGCCTGGCTAAGGAAGTGGGCACCACGATCCGGGTCGCGATCACCGAGTGGCCCCAGACCCTGCGCCTGATCAGCCTTCTCACCGCGGCGACCGGGCCAGCCGCGCTGCTCGTCCTGCTGGTCGTGCTGCTGCGCCCCTAAGGTCACCCATCGCTGGTGTGCTTGCCGAGTCCACTCGCGGTGCCGCGGTCACCTTGACCTCAATGGCGACGAGCCGGTGGGCGATCAGGTCGATCTCGTGTCTGCAGGAAGCACCTCGGGAAAGCCACCCCGAAGCGCTGCGTCCGCTAGTCACCCGACATCGGCCGACAGGACAGCGGCCATCCGCGAGCGCACCTGAGGAGCGCGGAGGTATCCGCCGGAATCATGGTTGTTGGGTGCGGGGTTGTCGACCCGGGTATCGATGATCCTGGGTCCTCCACCGAAGTCGTCAGCAAGGGTGGTGTCGAGCGTGACCACGTCAAGCAGGTCGGCGAAGTTCGCCCACAGCTGGACCGGCGACGGGATCCGCAGCGGCCTGGCAATCACTTCTTGGATTTCGGTGTAACCCAGCGGCGAGCCAAGGGTGACCAGCAGCGGCACCGCCCGAGCCGCGAAGCGCGGCTCGCTCAACACGTCGTAGGCGATCACCGTGCCGAGGCTGTGACTGACCACTACCACCGGCCCGTCCACTGCATCCAAAGCTCGACGGAGCCGGTCTTGGATCGCGTTGCGCTTGTCGGTGAAGAAGTAGCTGTCGGCGTCGGGGATGAGCCGTTGCAGCAGTTGGCGCAGCAGCAGGCGGCGCACCGGTGCCGGTGGGGGCACGAGCCCCGTCACGCGCTCATCCACGGTCGGCGGCTGGCTGGCTGCCCGAGTCGCAATCTCGATCGACAGGCGCAGCGCCAGTTCCTGTCCACGCGGGGTCAACCCGGCGAACGGCTTGGCTTCCTCGGCGGCCAGGGCGGTCAGCTCCTCATCCGGTGCGCCAACGGCCGATCCGATCGTTTCGGGCCGATCATGCAGCACGTCTGCGTAGTGGGCCATCCGGGTCCGCTGGCCCATGTCCCGGCCGAACAGGTCCTGGTCCCACCTTCGCTTCAGGTCGTCTCTGGGCGGCTGGTTGCCGGCCCCGTGGATGTAGACGACGGTGGTCGCCTGTCTCGTAGAACTCATCGCTGCCTCCCCAAAGGACATCCGTGACACGCCGGGACTCTCCTGCAACTCCACGATCAGTCTGGCCACCAGCTTCCCGCCCGAGAAACCTTCCACACGCACGAGCCCGTGCGCCGGCACGTCTCTCGACGGTGACCGAAGCGCTGCTCCCGGCGACATCGACGGACGCCCGGGGCCGACCGTCCACAGAAGACGTCGGCGCGATCCACGCCAGCAACCATGCCACTGCGCCCAGCACCGGGGACGCGGGAGCCGGCGGGCACACTCGACGCCGTGGCGGGTTTCGACTGGATCTCCTTGTGCACCGACTACGGCTGCGCCGACGGGTTCGTGGCCGCCTGCCACGGGGTGATCGCCCGGATCGCCCCGCACGCGCGGGTGCTGGACGTGACGCATGCGATCACGCCGGGCGATGTGCGTCATGGCTCGGTGGTGCTCGCCGACACGCTGCCCTGGCTGCCGGCGGCGGTGCACGTTGCGGTCGTCGACCCCGGGGTCGGTACAGCACGGCGCGGGATCGCGCTGATCACCGGCGACGCGGTGCTCGTCGGCCCGGACAACGGGCTACTGCTCCCCGCAGCGGAGCTCCTGGGCGGGGTGCGCGCCGCCTACGAGCTCGTCGAGCCCGCCTACCGGCTGCCGGCGGTGAGTGCGACGTTTCACGGCCGCGACGTCTTCGCGCCAGCCGCCGCTCACCTGGCCGTCGGCGTACCGCCGGACGCGCTCGGCCCTGCAGTCGACCCGGCCTCGCTGGTCGTGCTGCCGGCGCCGGTGTGCGAGGTGGACGGCGATCGGATCCGGGCCGAGGTGCTGACCGTGGACCACTTCGGCAACGTGGCACTGGCCGCCGGGGCCGCCGAGCTGGACGCAGTCGGGCTGCGGCCCGGGGCAGCCGCCACTGTCAAGTGGCCAGCCGGCGCACAGCGGGTGCTGGTCGGCACGACCTTCGCCGACGTCGCGCCAAGGGAACTCGTCCTGCTGGTCGACTCCGCAGGGCACCTGGCCGTAGTCTGCCGAGACGGCTCGGCGGCGCGTCACACCGGTCTGCAGCCCAGCGTAGTGGTCGAATTGATCACTACACCCGATAGATGACAAACTTTGCCTTGCCGAGGCAGCCGGCCAGCAGCCCGAGGTCATCCGGGTCGGAGGTGTACACCACGCCGCCCCGGCGCTGGGCGGACAGCACCACCGCCGCGTCCACCCCGTCGATCGTTCCAGCCCGACCGAGGAGTACCCCCGCGTCACGGGCCACGTCGTCATCGACTGGTTCGACCCAGCAGCCCTTGAGGAAGCGTGCCAGCCGCGCCTGTGTCGAGCCGTCGCGCCACACTTGCCAGATCACCGGTGCTGGCACGACTGGGACGAGGCCTCTGGAGACGGCCTGCCGGTGCCGAGCGAACATCAGCGGGTCATCGCGATCGACCGCGATCAGCGCCCCGGCGTCGTAGGTGACGCTCACGCGCTGCGCCGGGGGATCACTCCGGCGTCCTCAAGCTCCCGACGAGCGGCGGCCTCGACATCGGGCGGGATCGGACCGCGATCCCGTTCGAACTCACGCACAGCCTCCAGACCTGCAGCGATCTTCGCCTCATGCCCCAGCCTGGCCTCGATTGCCTCCCGCACCCAGGCCGACAGGGACCGACCTGCCACCTCGGCGGCCCGCTCGGCCTGCGCGCGCAGCTCGTCACCGAGATAGAGCGGGGTGGACCGGGTTGTCATGACAACAGGGTAACAGGAATCGAATCGGTTTCGAATCGCTCAGGTCAGTGGGCGAAGTGGCGGGTGGCGGTGAGGTAGAGGGGCACGCCCACGGCCTTGGCGGCGGCGATCACCTCGGCGTCGCGGACCGATCCCCCGGGCTGCACCACGGCGCGGACCCCGGCGTCGAGCAGCACTGCCAGCCCGTCGGGGAACGGGAAGAACGCATCGGAGGCGGCCACCGCACCAGCCGAGCGCTGGCCTGCCCGGCTGACCGCGAGCCGGGCGGCGTCCACCCGGTTCACCTGCCCCATCCCGATGCCGACAGTGGCCTGGTTGGCAGCGAGCAGGATCGCGTTGGAGCGCACGGCGCGGCAGGCTCGCCAGGCGAAGGCCAGATCGGCCAGTGCCGGACCGTCCACCGGCGTACCGGTGGTCAGCGTCCAGGTGGCCGGATCGTCGCCAGGGGCTTCGAGCGCGTCCCGGGTCTGCAGCAGCAGCCCACCCGACAGCGCCCGGAACTCGACCCCGCCCCGTTCTGGCGGGTCGGCCACCAGCAGGCGGACATTCTTCTTGCGGGCCAGCACGTCCACCGCGCCCTCGGCGTAAGACGGCGCCACCAGCACTTCGGTGAACACCTCACTGACCTGCTCGGCCAGCTTCACGGTGACCTCCCGGTTCACCGCGATCACCCCGCCGAACGCGCTCACCGGATCGCAGGCATGCGCCCTGCGGTGCGCATCGGCGACATCCCCGGCGCAGGACACCGCGATGCCGCACGGGTTGGCGTGCTTGATGATCGCCACGCAGGCGGCGGCGTGGTCATGGGCGGCCCGCCAGGCCGCGTCGGCGTCGACGTAGTTGTTGTAGGACATCTCCTTGCCGTGCAACTGCTCCGCGCCGGCCAGCCCCGTCACGCCACTCGCGGTGTACAGCGCGGCCCGCTGATGCGGGTTCTCCCCGTAGCGCAACGCCGACACCCGCCGCCAGGAGGCGCCCATCCAGGGCGGGAACACATCATCCGTAGGCGCCGATGACCCCAGCCAGGACGCCACGGCGATGTCATAGTCGGCGATGTGCCGGAACGCGGCAACGGCCAGCGCCCGGCGCTGCGCCAGGGTGAACCCGCCGGCCCGGACCGCGTCCAGCACGTCGACGTAGGCAGCCGGGTCCACCACCACGGCCACCGAGGCATGGTTCTTCGCGGCAGCCCGCACCATCGCCGGGCCACCGATGTCGATCTGCTCGACGCACTCGTCGGGGCCTGCCCCGGAGGCGACGGTCGACTCGAACGGGTACAGGTTAACGACCAGCAGGTCGAACGGCGCGATGTCCAGGGCGGCCAGCTGGGCCAGCTGGGCGGGCTTGCGGGTGTCGGCGAGCAGCCCGGCGTGCACTCGGGGATGCAGGGTCTTGACCCGCCCGTCCAGGCACTCCGGGAAGCCGGTGAGCTCCTCGATCCGGGTCACCGGGACCCCGGCGGCGGCGATCGTGGCTGCGGTCGAGCCGGTGGAGACGATCTCCACCCCGGCCGCGTGCAGACCCGTGGCCAGCTCCAGCAGGCCGCTCTTGGCCGACACGCTCAGCAGCGCCCGGCGTACCGGCTTGCGATCATCAGCGGTCACGGCAGCGAGACCTTTCGTCCGGTGACGGTGTATCCACGGCGGATCAGGTCGGCGACGACCTCCACCAGCAGCCGCCGCTCCACGATCTTGATCCGCTCGTGCAGCCGCTCCTCAGTGTCGTCGGCCAGCACCTCGACGGCGCGCTGGGCCAGGATCGGACCGGTATCCACGCCAGCATCCACCAGGTGCACGGTCGCGCCGGTCATCCGGACCCCATGCGCCAACGCGTCGGCCACCGCGCGCGGGCCGGGAAACGCGGGCAGCAGCGCCGGGTGGCTGTTGACGATCCGACCGGCGAAGCGGTCCAGGAACACCGGGCCCAGGATCTTCATGAACCCAGGCGTGACGACCAGATCCGGCTGGTGTGCGGCGACCGCCTCGGTGAGCGCGGCGTCCCACGACGCCCGGTCGGGATGCTGGGCCAGTTCGACGACGAAGGTGGGCAGCCCGCACTCCTCAGCGCGCCGCAGCCCACCGGCGTGGGCCCGGTCCGCGCCAACGGCCACCACCCGGGCGGGATAGGCCGGGCCGGCGGCGTCCAGCAATGCCTGCAGCAGCGTCCCGGTACCTGACACCAGGACAACGACCCGAGTCGGGATCGGCAAGCGGAGCTGATGCACGATCAGCGCAGACTCCTGGCAGCAGGGATAGGCAAGCGGGAATCGCAAGACTAGTGGCTGCGTCCTGTGAGTGGCGATACGGGCTATAACTCGTATCGCCACTCACGGGGCCGTGCCAAGGTGGCCCTATGGCATTGCGCGTGGACGCGGTGGTCGTCGGCGGGGGGCACCACGGTCTGGTCGCGGCGACGGTGCTGGCCGAGGCGGGATGGGAGGTGTGCCTGCTGGAAGCCGCCGACCGGGTAGGCGGCGCGGTGCGCTCGGCGCAGCTGCGGCCGGGATATGTCACCGACCTGTACAGCGCGTTCTACCCCCTCACAGCCGCCTCACCGGTGCTGCGCTCGCTGCACCTGGAAGACCACGGGCTGCGCTGGTCGCATGCCCCGACGGTGCTCGCCCACCCGCCACGGCCCGACTCCGACGCGGCTGCCGTGCTGCACCGCGATCCCGAGGACACTGCCGCCGGGCTGGCCTCCGAGCACCCGGCCGACGGCACGGCCTGGCTGGAGCTGGTCGAGCAGTGGCAGCGGGTGCGGGATCCCGTGCTGCGCTCGCTGTTCACCGCCTTCCCGCCGGTGCGGGGGCCCGCCTTGCTGCTGCGCGAGCTCGGCGCCGCCGGGGCGCTGCGGCTGGCCCGATTCCTGGCCCTGCCCGCCCGCCGGATGGGCCACGAGCTGTTCCGCGGTGAGTCCGGCCGGCTCCTGCTGGCCGGTAACGCGCTGCACGGTGATGCCCCGCTGGATGCCCCGGTCAGCGGCATGTACGGCTGGCTGCTGGCGATGCTGGGCCAGGACGTGGGATTCCCGGTGCCGGTCGGTGGGGCCGGCGAGCTGGCGGCTGCCTTGGCCCGGCGGGCGGAGGCTGCGGGCGCGCAGCTGCGCACCGGGCAGCACGTGGAACGCATCGAGGTGGCCGGCGACCGCGCGGTGGGAGTGCGTACCGCAGCCGGCTTGACCGTGCACGCCCGTCGCGCCGTTATCGCTGACGTGTCGGCGCCTAGCCTGTACCTCGACCTGCTGCCGCCACCCGCCGTGCCCGGTGCGCTGCGTGACGATCTGCGGCGCTTCCAGTGGGACAGCCCGGTGGTGAAGGTCAACTGGGCGTTGGACGGCCCGATCCCCTGGCAGGCGCCGGGCGTGCACAGCGCCGGCACGGTGCACCTGGGCTGCGACGAGAACCAGATGGCGCACTGGTGCACCGATATCGAGGGCGCCACCATCCCGCGCACACCGTTCCTGCTGCTGGGGCAGATGACGACGGCCGATGCCAGCCGCTCGCCCGCGGGGACCGAGAGCGCCTGGGCCTACACCCACCTACCCCGGGGCATCTCCGACGACGCCTCAGCGGACCTGCTCGCCCAGCGGGTGGACGAGGTGGTGGAGCGCTTCGCGCCGGGATTCGGCGCCCGGGTGCTGCAGCGGACCGTGCAGCGCCCCGGTGACCTGCAGCGTGCTGACGCCAACCTGGTGGATGGCGCGGTCGCCGGCGGCACCGCGCAGCTGCACCAGCAACTGGTGTTCCGGCCGGTGCCGGGCCTTGGACGGGCAGAGACGCCGGTGTCGGGGCTGTATCTGGGCAGTGCCGCCGCCCATCCCGGCGGTGGCGTGCACGGCGTCTGCGGATGGCTGGCAGCCCGCGCCGCGCTGGCCGACCACGGCGCCCTCGGCGGGCTGCGGCGCAGGGTCACCTCGGCGTCCCTGGAGTTGCTCTACCGAGACCAGCACCGCACGAGGTAGGCATCAGCTCCGCCCTGAGCGCTGTCTCGCAGGACACCACGCAACACCCGGCACCTGAGGTCACAGCTCGTGCCATTGTTTGGTCTGCTGAAACGGGCGAAGCGTACCATCAAACCAGAACACGTCGAAGCGTGCTGGCCGCTTCGGATTGCCTATGAGTGGCTGGTTAGCGATTCATCATGGGAGGTGGCACCGCCGTTTCCGCTAGCGAGTCAACCACAGTCATACCACAGATGTAGGAAGCCTCCCGGGTACATCATCTAACTTACCGGGACTGCATGACCTGGGGTATGCGGAAGATGATCTGTGGAGATGATGACCGACCCCCGCGCGTCCAGCATCCTGGACAAGCAGGCGGGATCATCCATCAGGCAACTCCCCCTTGGTGCTGCTGACCAACGCGGACGCGCAGGATGTTTCGCTCCGAACCCCGCCACGGGGCGCCTGAGCAAGGTGCACCAGATAACGCGCGGAGATACTTGAACTGACAACTGCTAAAGCAGCCGTGGGCGTACTTTACCAGATCCACAGGAAGACGAATTAAGAAGCGGAGCCCGGGAGGA
>DATHTJ010000234.1:0-21142 GCA_035463315.1 Pseudonocardiaceae bacterium | reverse complement strand
ACCACGTCGTAGGGGGAGGCCAGCAGCAGCCGGCAGGGCGTGCGGGCCAGCAACGCGTGCATCGCCACCACGATGTCGTCTTCGTTCTCCTCGTCGCCAAGCAGGCCCTCGGCGCGCAGCAGGCCGAGGAGCTCGGCGCGCTCCGCCCGCGCCCGGGCCCACTCCGCGGCTTCGTCGTCCAGCAGCCCCAGCTTGGCCCGCACCCGCACGTGCTCCCCGCGCAGAAAGCCGACCGCGGTGGGCAGGTCGTGGGTGGAGACGCTGGCCGCGGCGCGCCGCGGCCAGCGTTGCGGCGCCAGCAGCGGCGCGCCGGGGGCCTGCTCGTCGCGGGCGAACCACAGCACCGCGCAGCCCAGCATTCGCTGCGCCGCCAACGCCTCGGTGACCTCGGGTTCCACCGTGCCGAGATCCTCGCCCACCACCACCGCGCCGGCCCGGTGTGCTTCCAGGGCCAGCGCCGCGAGCATCACCGTGGCGTCGTAGTGCACGTAGGTGCCCTGGGCCGGGGACGCCCCCGGCGGCACCCACCACAACCGCCACAGACCAGCAACGTGGTCGATGCGCAGCCCATCGGCATGCGCGAGCACGGCGCGCAGCATGTCGCGGTACGCGGCGTACCCGGTGGCCGCCAGCCGGTCCGGGCGCCACGGCGGTAGCCCCCAGTCCTGTCCCTGCTGGTTGAACGTATCCGGCGGGGCACCGATGGTCACCCCGGTGGCGAGCACGTCCTGCAACGCCCAGGCGTCGGCACCGTCGGGGTCCACCCCGACAGCGAGGTCGTGCACCAACCCGATGGCCATCGGTCGGGCAGCCTCCCTCGCGGCGGCAAGCTGCTCGTCGCACTGCCGCTGCACCCAGGCGTGAAACGCCACCCGGGCTGGGTCAGCGCTTGCCGTCGTCGGGTGCCGCAGCTCGAGGGGCCACAGTGACCAGCGTGGGCCGTGCCGCTCGGCGAGCGCGCAGAATGTCGCGAAGTCGCGCAACCCGTCCGACATCACCGGGTGCGGGGCGCCGTCGGACCGCCAGAGCAGCTCCAGTGCCGCCCGTTTGGCCGTCCAGACGGCGTCACGGTCGATCCGCTCGCCCCCCGCCCGGACCCGCAGGCCATCTACCTCGGCCCGTACCGCCGGGTCCGCGCGGTGGTAGGCACCGATGTCGGTGATGCTCAGGTATAGCGGGTTGACGAAGCGGCGGCTGGACGGGCTGTAGGGCGAGGGCTGGACCGGGCAGGTCGGGGTCACCGCGTGCAGCGGGTTGACCAGCACCGCGCCACCGTCGTGCGCGGTGGCCGTCCAGGCGACGAACTCGCGCAGGTCAGCGAGGTCCCCGATGCCCCACGAGCTGGCCGAGTGCAGGGCGTAGAGCTGCAGCATCCAGCCCCAGGTGCGCGGCGGCTCGGGCCGCGCCGGTGGGGCCACCAGCACGGTGCTGTGCTGGCCGTCGCTGGTCAGCGAGTACCAGCCGGGCGCAAGGCCGGCCGGGAGCGCCCCGCGGACCGGCATGTCGTTGCCGTGCTCATCGCTCAGCACGCCGGCATCGGGAATCGTCCGGCTTTGCCCCGGGAGCAGCACCACGGTGCCGGGCCGCCCAGGTTTGCGGGCCGCAGCCAGCGCGTCCCGCACTTGCGCCGGGGTGTCTGCACTGACGCCGAGCAGCGCGAGCACCCGGCGCACCACATCGTGGTCGACATCGACCCGCCGGCGCTGTGCGTCCCGATACCAGGTGGCGACGCCGTATGCCCCGGCAAGCTCTTCGAGCGCAGTGCCCATGCCGCTATCCTGGCCGTCTCTCACGGCACGTAGCTACACCGTGAGTCATCGATCACGCGAAGTATCCGCCAAGCGCCACTCCGATGCCGTAGCCGTGTCGATGCCGGGGCTCCGTATCCTGGGCGGATTGCTTCGAAACACCGGGAGGTGAGCTGTTGAGCCAGGTAATGAGCTGGGTTCCGAATGACCTGGATATCTCGGTGCCCAGCGCTGCCCGGATGTATGACTACCTGCTGGGTGGGGGACACAACTTCGGTGTCGACCGGCGGCTCGCGGCCATGGTCAGCGCGGCGCATCCAGGCTGCTACGACGTCGCCCGGCTTAACCGGGCCTTCCTGCGGCGGGTGGTGCTGGAGCTGATCGACGCTGGGGTGCGGCAGTTCCTCGACCTCGGATCGGGCATCCCGACTGTCGGCAATGTGCATGAGATCGCGCACCAGGCCGCCCCCGAGGCCCGGGTCGTGTATGTCGACCATGATCCGGTCGCCGTCGCCCATTCCGAGCTCATCCTTGCTGGCAACGACCGCGCCGGTGTCGTGCGGGCCGACCTGCGCGAGCCGGACAGCATCCTGACCTCCCCGACCACCCGCCGGCTGCTCGACCTGGATCAGCCCCTCGGGTTGCTCATGGTGTGCGTGATCCACTTCGTCCCCGATGGCGCGGACCCGGTGGGCCTGATCGGCTGCTTCCGCGACGTGCTCGCGCCGGGTAGCTACCTGGGGCTGTCTCATTTCACCGCCGACTCCGGCGCGGCCGAGGTGAACGCCCTGGTCGAGGTGATGCGTGACAGCACGGATCCGATCTACCCGCGCAGCAAGGCGCAGATCACCGAGATGTTCACCGGATTCGACCTCGTGGAGCCCGGTGTGGTCAGTGTGGCCGACTGGCGCCCCCGCTCGCCTGGAGACGACGGTGATCCACCGGAGCGCAACCAGGTACTCGCTGGGGTGGCTGTCAAACGGTGACCCCGTGAGTGCCGCTTCCCCTCCCGAGCCCGGCGTGACGGTGGCCGGGCTCGCTCAGACGTGGGCTGTGGTGGCGAGCCGGACCACCTACCTGCCGATGTCCCGGGAGGATATCGAGGAGTTCCTGACCCGGATGGTCAACCGGTTGGTGACAGCGGTGGCTGCTGAACCGGTCGATGAGCAGGCGGCGATCGAGGTGGCCGCCGAGTTGGTCCATCACGATCTCACCGGGTCGAGCAGCATCACCCGCAGCATCGAGATTCTGGGCGAGGGCCTGCCGCGGCTGGTGGAGCTGCAGCATGGTGGCCGGCGCGACGTCGCCACCATGCGGGTGCTGGGGGCATTGGCCGGCGGGTACGCCGATGCGCTGAGGCAGCGCACTCTCGATGAGCAAGACCAGTTCACGCAGGCTGTGCTCCTGGCGAAGATGGACGCTGAGCGTGACCTCCAGGTCAGCGAAGCACGATTCCGGCAGGTCTTCGCCGAGGCGGCGGTGGGAATCGCGATCAGCGACCTCGGCGGCACGCTGGTCGCCGCCAACCGCGAGTTCGCTGCCATGGTCGGCCATGACCCGGAAGATCTCATCGGCACCGCGCTGCTGGAACTGTTGCACACCGAGGAGGATCCGAGGCTGGGTACGGCCTACCGTGAGCTCACCAGCGGTGAGCGGACCCACTTCCGGCGCCAGGGTCAGCTGACTGCCTCCAGCGGTGAGGTCACCTGGACCTTCCTTTCGGGCTCGCTGCTGCGCGACCCCGACGGGGTGCCGACCCACCACCTCATCATCGCGGACGACATCACCGAGGTGCAGCTGCTGCAGCAGGAGCTGTCCGAGCAGGCGCTGTACGACAGGCTGACCGGGCTGCCCAACGAGCATTACTTCATGTCCTACCTGCAGGATGTGCTCGAGAGCGCTGATCCGTCGACCCAGGTCACGGTGTGCCGGGTGAACCTGGACAACTTCTCCGTGATCAACGACGGGATCGGCCGGATGACCGGTGAACGGTTGCTGTGCTCGGTCGCAACGCGGCTACAGGAGTTCGTCACCGGCGAGCGGGCGATGGTGGCGCGGATGGGCGCCGACGATTTCGCGATCCTGATCGAGGGCGGCATGGACAGCCGTGACCTCAGCCTGTTCGCCGCGACCATCAACATCCGGCTCTGCGAGCCGGTCTACCTCGACAACCGGGGGATCGCGGTCTCGACCGGCGTCGGGGTGGTGAGCCGGCCCGCCGGGGGGATCTCGGCGCGCGGGCTGATCCGCGCTGCGGACATCACGTTGCACCGAGCCAAGCGCACCGGCCGCGGACAGTGGGCGCTCTACGACGCTGAGCATGATGCCCGGCAGCGGGAGCACTATCAGCGGGCCGCCGAGATGCCTGGGGCCTGGGAGTGCGGTGAGATCGACGTGCAGTACCAGCCGGTGTGCCGGCTGGACGATGGGCAGATCGTCGCGCTGCAGGCGTTGCTGCGCTGGGACCGGGCCGACGGGACGGTACTGGGCCATTCCGAGTGTGTCGCGTTGGCCGAGCAGACCGGGTTGGTGGTCTCGCTGGGGGGCTGGATCGTGGAGAAGACCTGCAGCCAGCAAACCCACCTGTCACGCTGCCGGGCCGACCGAGCGCCGCTGCTGCGGGTCGACCTCACCGCACAGCTGAGTCAGGATCCCGATCTCGTCGGAGTGGTGCGCGGCGCGCTGTTGACCACCGGCTTGCGGGCCGAGCAACTCCGGGTGGGGGTGCCGCTGGCGGCTCTGGCGCGTGGCCACGGCGACGTGGTGAACAACGTGGACGTGCTTGCCGGCCTGGGCGTGGAGGTGGTGTTGCTCGGCGCTCAGGCCGGTCCCGGATACATGGCCTATCTCGAGGACTTCCCGGTGGGGGCGGTGGAGATCGCGCCGGACACCGTCGCCCGGATTGCCCGGCGACCCGGGGACGACTCAGTGGTCGCCCGTGCGGTCCGCGAGGCCATCCCGCTGGTGCACAGCGTCGGCGCCACGGTGATCGTCCCCGGGGTGGATACCCCGGAGCAGGTGCAGTGGTGGCGGAGCGCCGGGGCGGACACCGCCCGGGGTGCGCACTTCGGACCGCCCGTGCCGGACGCCGAGCTGCCAACCCTGCTGAGCCACCTCTCCCCGCCGCCGGTCAGCAGTGACATAGATGCTTAACGCACGCCCCGTGAGCGACACTGATCCGGTGGAGGATCCAGCGCGGCTGCGGGTCGCGTTTCCCTGTCAGTACGAGGGCTGCCAGCGGGTGGCGGCGACCGTCGAGGTAACCCGGCGCGGGCAGCTGTACATCGACGAGGAGCAGGACGTCATCTATCGGATCTTCCCCGAGGCGCAGGGCACGATCCGGGTCCACGGTTTCCTGCCATACACGAGTTTCTCCACCCATGTGACCGACTTCGCCGCGATCGCCACCTCGGCACGCGCCGTCGACGCGACTGCACTACACGCCGTGGACCGGACCTGGGTCCCGTTCTACTGCCACCAGTGCGGCCGCTCGTTCTGCGGCGAGCACTGGGACCTGAAGGCCACCTTCGACTGGGGTTTCGACTACTATTCGGGCACCTGTCCGGTCGGGCATCCACATTTCATCGATCATTGTTGATTCCTGGTGTCGAACTGCGCGCGCAGCCAGGCTCGTGTTGCCTCCCGGTACTCACCGGCGTTCTTGTGCAATGCCATGGCGTGCCCTGACTCCGGCAGGACGTAGGTGGACAACTGGGCGGCCGGACCGAAGTACGGCGCCTCCCCTTTCCGTAACGCCTCCGCACCCGAACAGTCACGGCCGAGAAAGCCGCAGAAAACGATATCCTTTTCGCCGACCGCCACCAGGACGGGAACGTCGATAAGGAGCGACGTGGGGCCTAGGAGGCCGAGCACCTCCCCGGTCGCTATCGCTGCGAGCGAGGCCTGGTCCTTGGTGGCCTCGTCGGTCGCGATCACCTGAGGGTCGGCGTTCCTGGTCGAATAGCTCAGCGCCTCACGTTGTCCCGGCTTGGTGGTGATGTATCCCGGATCGCTGCCGTTCTTGCTAAGTCGCGGGTCCAACGTCACCGGATGCACGCCCGTGCCGAAGATCTTGGCTAAATTCACCGGCGGCTGCTGGTGGGTCGCTCCGGTGAGGATCACCCCGTCGACGTCGTGGTACGTGGCTGCTTCCAAGGTCGCGACGCCCGAGCCCAGCGAGTGCCCGACCAGGATGACGCGGTCGAAGCGCACCCCACCGACCCGACCGGCGCGCAGGTGACCGACGACCTGGTGGATCGATGCCGCCTCGACACTGCTCACCAATATCGCGCTGGACGGCTTGGTGCTCTGGCCGGTGCCGAGCTGGTCCACGGCGAAGGTGGCGTAGCCGTGGTTGGCCATGTCGCGCTGGTAGGAGTAACGCTCGGGCTGGTAGGGGAAGTCCCAGTACAGGCGGTTGTACGTGCCGCCGGGAATCAGCAACTGCACGGTCGTGGGAGCACTGCTCGCAGGCATGCAGAGCTGGCCGTGCATGGTCTCGCGAGGGGTCGGGACCGACACCGGCAGGTCGATCTCGGTACAGCTGGCCGGAGACGCAGCGGCCTGCGGCGCGGCGAGAGCACCGGCCAGCAGGGCGACGCAGGCGAGCAGCGAGAAAGTCAGCGTCGGCAGTAGGCGCATGGGGGAAGAACCTTCCAAGATCATAATTTGAGGAAGGTTGAGACTACAACAATCAGTCACCAAATCGAGACGCTGGGTAACCACGGCTCACTGTGAACGCCTTACGTGTGTCGCTGTATCGTGATCATGGGTAACCGGTGGGGATGCGTCGTGGCGGCCAGCCTCGGGCGAACGGGCTTGCCGGCTACCGGCACCAGCCGCCACCGCGCGGCCACCGTCGCCGCCACGATGGCTATCTCCGTCTCCGCAAAGGAGTAGCCGGGACAGTGATGGGGGCCAGCGCCGAAGGGGATGAACGCCCCCTTCGGTAGTCTGGCGGCGCGGTCGGGCAGCCATCGGTCCGGGTCGAAGCGTGCCGGGTCGGGGTACAGGTGTGGATCGTGATGGAGTGTGTACTGGCTGAGCGCGACCTCGGTGCCCGGCTGAATGTGAATACCGCCAAGGTCGACGTCCGTGCGCGCTCGGCGCATCAGGATCAGGATCGGGTACTTGCGCAGGACTTCACACATGATCCGCCGGGTGTACTCCAACCTGGGAATATCATCAAGGGTCGCCATGCGGCCGGCGAGCACCTGGTCGATCTCGGCGTGGAAGCGTCGCTGCACCTCGGGATGCTGTCCAAGCTCGTGGAAGAACCAGGCCAAGGCCACGGCGGTGGTTTCGGTCCCGGCGGTCAGGATCGTGACGATCTCGTCGTGGATCTGCTGGTCGCTCATGCCCTCACCGGTGTCCTCGTCACGGGCCAGCAGCAGCATGGACAGCAAGTCGCCGTGACCCTTGCCCTCGGCGCGTGCCGCCGCGATGACCTCGGCTACGACTCGCCGGAATCGGGCAGCGGCCTCATCGAACCGCCGGTTGGCCGGAATGGGTAACCACTGGGGTGCAAAGGTACGGACCGTCAGGTACTTGATCAGAATCGGCATCGACCGCTGGACCTCGGCGATCGCATCTCGACCTAGCTCGGCCGAGAAGAGGGTTCGCCCGATGATGGTGAGCGCCAGATCCGCCATTCGCTTGTCCACCGCAACGATTTCACCCGGCCGCCATGACTCGACCAGCTCCAGAGCCGCCCGTGCCATAGTGTGGACGTAACCGGCGATGTGTTTCCGGTGAAACGCCGGCTGCATCAGGCGGCGCTGCCGCCGGTGGAAATCGCCGTTCGAGTTGGCCAGACCGTTGCCGGACAGTGGGCGTATCTTGTCGAAGAGTATCCCTTTGTCGAACCTGTCGGCGTTGGTGGCCAGCACCTGCCACGCAAGCTCGGGGCTGGTGACCAGGTACACGGGCAGGGGGCCGAGGTAAATCCGCACCACCTCGCCGTGCGAACGCAGCGACGACAGGAACCGAAACCGCCTACCCAGCAGCGACATCGTGTGGCCGAGCAGCGGCAACCGACCGGGAACAATCGGGGCGATGCGCTCTCCGCTCCGCGAGCCGTTACTCGTGACGTCCTGACCATCTGCCATACCACCCACCTCGCGCCCTGGCGCCGCGACATTCAACGGTAGGCGCGATGCTCATGATCGCGCTTGCCGGACGATGGCCGAGCTCCCCGTGATCGCCTACGCTGCTCCGTACCGACCGAGGATGGCGAGGAGCCCGATGGCCGAGAACCCGAACTGGGTGCCGCACGGCGTCGACATGACCGTGCCCAGTGCGGCTCGAGTGTACGACTACTTTCTGGATGGCGCCCACAATTTCGCGGTCGACCGCGACATGGCGGGCAAGATCCAACAGGTCATGCCCGCGGTACGGGACGCCGCTCGGATCAACCGGTCCTTCCTGCGCAGAGCCGTTCTCTTCATGGTCGATTCCGGAGTCCGCCAGTTTCTTGACATCGGTTCTGGCATCCCGACCGTCGGCAACGTGCACGAGATCGCCCAGCGAGCCAATCCTGAGTGCCGGGTCGTGTATGTCGATAAGGAGTCGGTCGCGGTTGCGCACAGCGAGCTGCTGCTTCAGGGCAATGACCGGGCCGCGGTGATCCAGGCGAACCTGCGCGACGTCGAGGGCATTCTCAACCACTCGGAGACCAAGCGCCTGCTGGATCTCGATCAGCCGATCGGCCTGCTGATGCTGGCGCTGCTGCACTTTGTCCCCGACTCCTGGGCCCCGCTGGGCCTGCTGGCTCGATACCGCGACAGGATCGCGCCCGGCAGCTACCTGGCACTCACCCATGTCACGGCCGACAGAGGCCCCACTGGGCTGACCGAGACAGTTCAGTCTTACCAGCACACCCCGGAACCGCTGTACCCCCGCAGTCACGAGGAGGTGCAGCGCCTGTTCGCCGGGTTTGAGCTGCTCGAGCCCGGACTGGTGGGCAGCGCTCTCTGGCGGCCCTCAGGACCCGGTGACATCTCCGACAGCGCCAAGACGAACACGCTCACCTACGGGGGTGTCGCCCGCAAGCCCTGACCGCCACCCGTGAGTGGCGTTGAGTGCTATAACACTGTTACCCACTCACGGGCGCGGGACGCGCTGGTCCCGGGCCAGCGCGTCGAACAGCAGCCTGGCTTGCTCGCGGTCCCACAGCACCCCGGTGGAGCCGTCGCCCATCCTGCCGAAGCCGGCGATCGGCACCGTCGTGGTCACCGCGTCGCCGCCGGACAGCGAGCGCATCGCCCAACCGAGCCTGGCCAGGTCCCAGACGCGACCGCCGTTGTCGACGGTGATCGTGTCGGGGGCGTCGGCCGCGAGTGGGCCGGCCCGCAACGGGTTGAGCAGCACTGCCGGGCTGCTTGCCCGGGCGATCAGCGCACCGAGGAACTCCCGCTGGCGGACCACCCGGTCCAGATCGGCGCGCGGCGTGTTCCGGGTCCGCACGTAGCCCAGCGCCTGCGGCCCGTCGAGTACCTGGCAGCCGGCCGGGATGTTCAGCCCGGCCAGCGGGTCGGAGATCGGCTCGGTGGGGCAGAGCTGCACGCCGCCGACATCGTCGACGAGGCGGGCGAAGCCACCGAACCCGATCTCGGCATAGTGATCCATATGAACTCCGGTGACCGTCTCCACGGTCTGCACCAGCAGGGTGGGCCCGCCGAGGGCGAAGGTGGTGTTGAGCTTGAGGCGGCCCTGGCCGGGGACCGGAACCGAGGAATCCCGGGGCAGGCTGACCAGCGTCGGTGGGCCGTCGCTGGTCAGCGCGGGGATATGCATCACCATGATGGTGTCAGTGCGCTGGCCGCCCGCGCCCGCCTCGTCGCCAGTAGCCAGCCGGGCGGCCTGGTCGGGGGTCAGGCCGGCCCGGCTGTCCGACCCGACGATCAGCCAGTTGGTGCCTGGGGTGTCCGCGACCCGTCCGGGGTAGTCGGCCAGCGCATCGACCCGCTGCAGGGACTGATCGACGTACCCGGCGATGCCGATGATCACCAGCAGCAGCAGGCCGAGGATCACGCCCAGCATGCGACCGGGACGCCGACGCCGGCGAGGCGGGGCTGGTGGTAGCGCGGGACGACTCGGGACGGGCGGCCCCTGGTAGCTCAACCGTTCGCCTCCTGCGGGTCGGTCCCCTCGCGGGCGCTGCAGCGAGAATAGCCGGGCCACCACCACGGCCTCTCCCGCGCCGTGACTCGTGCGAGAATTGGGCGTGGAGTGATTTGTAGCGTCGACGGTGGCAGCGCGACCCACACCCCGGAGCCACGCTGCGCGGCGGCGGTGCCGCGTATCCATCACAAGTGGAGCGAGGCGCAACAGCAAGGAGATGTCACATGTCGTCCTCGAACCCCGTAGTCCCCATCGTGGGCACAGCGATGGACGTCGACGGTCAGCACACCCCGCAGCAGGTGATTGCCGGGCTGCGCGCCACCAGCGAGGGCGCGGACCTGGTCCAGCTGCTCACCCCCGAGGGTCAGCGAGCCTCGCATCCGCAGTTCGACCTGCAGATCTCCCCGGCGGAGATCCAGTCGCTGTATCGCGACATGGTGCTCGTCCGCCGGGCTGACCGGGAAGCCAACGCCCTGCAGCGGCAGGGCCAGCTCGGTCTGTGGGCTCCGCTGCTGGGCCAGGAGGCCGCGCAGATCGGTGCCGGCCGGGCGATGGCCCCGCAGGACATGGCCTTCCCGTCCTACCGCGAGCACGGTGTTGCGTGGTGCCGCGGGGTGGATCCCACCGAGCTGTTCGGCATCTTCCGCGGCATCGACCAGGGCTCCTGGGACCCGATCAGCACCGGGTTTCAGCTGTATAGCATCGTGGTCGGCAGCCAGTGCCTGCATGCCACCGGTTACGCGATGGGGCAGCGGCTGGACGGCAAGGTCGGCGACGCCGAGACCGGTGAGGCCACGATCTGCTTCTTCGGCGACGGTGCCACCTCCCAGGGCGACGTGCACGAGGGCTTCGTCTGGGCCGCGGTCTACGACGCACCGGTGGTGTTCTTCTGCCAGAACAACCAGTGGGCGATCTCGGCAGCGCTGGATCGCCAGACCCGGGTGCCGTTGTATCGCCGTTCCCAGGGCTACGGCTTCCCCGGGATCCAGGTGGACGGCAACGATGTGCTGGCCACCCTGGCCGTCACCCGCTGGGCGCTGCGGGAATGCCGCACCGGCAACGGCCCGGTGCTGATCGAGGCGTGCACCTACCGGATGGGCGCGCACACCACATCCGACGACCCGACCCGCTACCGGCTCGCCACCGAGCTGGAGGAGTGGAAGCTCAAGGATCCCCTCGAGCGGGTCCGGGTGCACCTGGTGCGGGAGGGGCTGGCCGAGCCCGAGTTCTTCGACCGCGTGGCCGCCGAGTCCGACGAGCTGGCCGCCCGGCTCCGCAACTACTGCACGTCGATGCCCGTCCCCGACCCGGAGCGGATCTTCTCGAAGGTCTACGCCGAACCGTCGCCGCTCGTGGAGGCCCAGCGCGAGGAGTTCCTGGCCTACCAGGCGTCATTCGCTGATGCTCCGAACGCAACAGCAGGGCGTGATCACTGATGAGCATCATGACACCGGCTAATGCGCGCACCCCCGCGGTGACTCAGACGATTACCCTGGCCAAGGGCCTCAACCAAGGACTGCGGGCCGCGATGGAGGCCGACCCCAAGGTCATCCTGATGGGCGAGGACGTCGGCCGGCTCGGCGGAGTCTTCCGGATCACCGACGGCCTGCAGAAGGACTTCGGCGAGCAGCGGGTGTTCGACACCCCGCTGGGCGAGTCCGGGATCATCGGTACCGCGGTCGGGCTCGCGGTGCGGGGCTACCGCCCGGTCTGCGAGATCCAGTTCGACGGGTTCGTCTTCCCCAGCTTCGACCAGATCGTCTCCCAGCTCGCCAGGCTGCACTACCGCTCGCAGGGCAAGCTGCGGATGCCGGTGGTGGTGCGCATCCCGCATGGCGGCGGCATCGGCGCCGTCGAGCATCATTCGGAGTCTCCGGAGTCCTACTTCGCCCACACTCCGGGACTCAAGGTCGTCGCCTGCGCCAATCCGGTCGACGCTTACTGGATGATCCAGCAGGCGATTGCCTGCGACGACCCGGTGATCTTCTTCGAGCCCAAGCGGCGGTACTGGGACAAGGCGTCGCTGAACCTCGCGACGGCGCCACCGCCGCTGTTCACCTCACGGGTGCTGCGCGCCGGCACGACGGCGACGGTGGTGGCCTACGGGCCGATGGTGCGCACCGTGCTGGATGCCGCAACCGCCGCCGAGCACGACGACGGTCACCAGCTCGAGGTGATCGACCTGCGCACGCTGTCCCCGCTGGACCTCGCGCCGGTGTTCGACTCGGTACGCCGCACCGGTCGGTTGATCTGCGTGTCCGAAGCGCCCAGCGAGGCATCCCTGACCGCCGAAGTGGCCGCCCGAGTGTCCCAAGAGTGTTTCTACTGGCTGGAGGCGCCGGTGCTGCGAGTGACCGGGTACGACACCCCGTACCCGCCCGCGAAGTGCGAGGAGGACTACTTGCCCGACCTGGACCGGGTACTCGACGCCGTCGACCGTGTGCTGGCGTACTGACACTGTGGGGTACTACTGAGGCTATGGGTATTTAGGCAATGGCCCGCATCCAGCACTTCCTGCTCCCCGACGCCGGGGAGGGACTCACCGAGGCGGAGATCCTCAGCTGGCACGTCGCGCCCGGGGACACCGTCACCGTCAACCAGATCATCGTGGAGATCGAGACCGCCAAGGCGGCCGTTGAGCTGCCCTGCCCCTACGCCGGGGTGGTCAGCGAGCTGTGCGCCGAACCCGGGGCGACCGTGCAGGTGGGGAGCCCGCTCATCGCGATCGACGTCGACCCTGGCGGTGTCGGGTCGCCGGGCGCGATCGGCGAGGAGGGGCCCGAGGGGCGGATCGCGACCCTGGTCGGTTACGGCCCGCGGGCGGGTGCCGTGACCCGCCGGCGCCGCACGGGCGCTGGGGCTGCGGTTGCGGCTGCGCCGGCTGGGGTCGTTGCGGCTGCTGGCGCGCCGGGAGCGGTCCCGCTGGCCAAGCCGCCGGTGCGCAAGCTGGCCAGGGAGCTCGGCATCGACCTGCGGACAGTGCTCGGTTCCGGCGCCGGCGGGGTGATCACCCGGGAGGACGTGCGGCGCGCCGCTGAGCCGGCCAGTAACGGTGCCGCGCCTGCCGTTGGGTCCGAGGCTCGGCGGCAGCGCCGGGAGCCCATCCGTGGGGTGCGCAAGGCCACCGCCGCGGCGGTGGTGTCGTCGGCGTTCACGGCGCCGCACGTGAGCGTCTTCCTCACCGTCGACGTCACGCCGATGATGGAGCTGCGCGCCCGTCTGGCGGGGCAGCCGCAGTTCCGGGACGTGAAGCTGACCCCGCTGGCGTTCGCTGCCAAGGCGATGTGCCTGGCGGTGCGGCGGATCCCGGAGGTCAACGCCAGCTGGGACGGGGCGGCCGGCGAGATCGTCTACTTCGACTACGTGCACCTCGGGATCGCCGCCGCCACCCCGCGCGGGCTGGTGGTGCCCAAGATCCGCAACGCCGACCGGATGCCGCTGCGCGAGCTCGCCGTCGCGCTCGACGAGCTGGCGACCTCCGCGCGAGAGGGACGAACCCCACCGGGCGACATGCTCGACGGCACGATCACCATCACCAACATCGGGGTTTTCGGGGTGGACACCGGAACCCCGATCCTGAATCCCGGCGAGTCGGCGATCCTCGCCCTCGGTGCGATTCGGGACATGCCATGGGTGGTGGACGGTGCCGTGGTGGCGCGCAAGGTCTGCCAGCTCGCGCTGTCCGTCGACCACCGCGTCGTAGACGGCCAGCAGGCCTCCCAATTCCTCGCCCACGTAGGCGCCCTCCTCACCACCCCCGCCCTATCAATCACCTACTGACACTCCTTTCCGCATTCAGCGGGCTCAGCGGGGTTATTCGCACTCCTTTTACCCCGCTGAGCCCGCTCAATGCGGAAAAAGCCAGGAGCGCAGCGCGGACGGGCCGATGGGGTGGGCGTGGGGCGGGAGGCGGGTCCGTAGGGCGCGGTCGGCGGTGACCACGACGCAGGCGCCTGCGCGGCGGGCCTCGTCGACGATGGTGTCGTCGCCGGATCCCGGAGCGCGGACCACCGTGATGCCGGCGACGTCGGGTGCTCGCGACGCCACCCCCTCCAGCACCAGCACCGGGCGAGCCACCCACCCGAAGCCGCCTTGCGGCAGCGCGAGGACCCCCGGTCCCGCTGCGGCGACGTCGCGCAGCAGGCGCTCGGCGGCACCGGCCCGGTCGCGCCACCAGCCGTCGGGGCGGGAGCCGACGACGTTGGCTGCGTCCACCACGAGACCGATCTCGGCCACCCGCAGCGCGGGCCAGCTGGCAGCGAAGGCCGGATGCAGGTCCAGCGCGGTGACCTCGGGCTCAGCGACCCAGGCCAGCTCGGTGCTCTCGTGGTTGGGCTGCACCGGGAGCGGCGCGGCGGCGTCGGCGACCACGGTGGTGAAGGACCAGCCATCGCCACCGGGGTGTTCGGCTACCTCACCGCGGACTCGTACTCGGCCGGCGGCCACCGACGCCTCTTCGGCCGCTTCGCGCAGTGCGGTCTGCTCCGGTGTCTCGTCGCTGCGCCGAGCCCCGCTCGGCATCCCCCACAGATCTCCGTAGTGCGTCCACGGTGCCCGGTGCTGCATCAGCACCAGCGGACGGCCGTGGGCATCCGGGGCCCGCAGCAGTAGCCCGGCCGCGCCGAAACGCCCCCACCGATCCTGCCCGTCGCAGCAGTGCACCCAGCCGTCACCGTCACCGCAGGCCGTCGTCTCGTGCACCACCCGTCCACGCTGCCACAGCCCGTGCCGAGCCGCAGCGCCCGTCACCGTCAGTCGAAGCCGATTCGTCTCGAGTGTGGTCCGAGGTGCTTCCGTGTGATCACCTGATCGGAGGGCCGGCGTAACAAGTGGCCGGACGTGTACGACAAGACAACTGAGAGTGATCGGTCCGATCTGAATGTCGCAGGGTGAGCTCGTGGTGACCGGGGGTGGTCAGATGGGAGAGCTTGGGTGGGCCGGGCTGGGCATGATGGCGGGAGGGGTGACCGGTGTGGTACCACAGCATCAAGGCGGGGGGTGGACGGCTCTGGATGTCAGTCTTGGTGGGAACGTCGAGGTCATGGTGTGCGAGGTTCCTGGCCTCGAGGTCCTGCAGGCGTGGGACCTGCTGGTGGACCGGACACCTGGCACGGACGTCACCCAGCTCTCCGTGTGGGCGGGGTTGCGTGGTCGGGTTGGTTTCAGTCCGCTGTACGTGTTGGCCTACCGGGGCGCCGAGCTCGTCGGCGGGGCCCAGATCTTGACCCGGCGGGTGCCCGTGCTGGGCGGCGTGGGTTACCTTCCCTACGGCCCGCTCGTGGCGCCCGACATCGCGGCTCCCGATGACGTCCGGCGCGCGCTGGTCGACGCGCTGGCGGTGTTGGGCCAGCGGCGGTTGCGGATCTTGTTTGTCCAACCGCCCGAAGGTGCCCAGGACACCAGTAACGAGTTGCTCCGGCGCGGGTTCCGTCCGTCGTCGGCTGGCATTGCGCCCGAGGGTTCGATCCGGATCGACTTGACGTCCGACCTGGCGGATATCCGGAGCAGGTTCGGTAAACGACTCAAGTCATGGACCAACCGGTGGGAGTCGCGCGGTGTCGCGATCAGGGCCGGGGACGAGCGGGACATTCCCTTGCTCGCTGAGCTGATGGCCACGTCAGCGCACCACCAGGGTTACACGCCCTTGCCGGTCGACTACATGGCGGCGCTGTACCGGGAATTAGCCGCCAGCGGGCATGCCGCGCTGTTCGTCGGCGAGGTGAACGGTGTGCCGGTCGCTGCCGATCTGATGACCGGATGTGGGGACATGGTCCGGGGCCGGCTATCCGGGTTCGATCGCTCCGGCGAGGCGATGCGGCTCAGCGTACCGGCCGCCATCCGGTGGGAAATGATCAAATGGGCCAAGGGGCAGGGGTACCGCTGGTTCGACTTCGGCGGGCTGCGTCCGGAGACCCTGGATACGCTTCTGGATGGCCACGGCCGCAGCGCTGACACATTGCCGGCCGCCGACCAGCCCAAGGTGACTTTTGGGGGCACGGCATTCCGCTACCCCACTCCGGTCGAGACGATCAGACCGGCGGCGCTGCGGACCTCCTATGATCTGGCGTGGCGCTCCGCTGCCGGCCGCCGGTTGTTCACCGAGGTGCAAAGCTTGCTCCGCCGCGGCTCCCGGTGGCGTGGCACCACGGTATCTTCACGCTAGGCCCCAGGTTGATCGATAAGGGCAGTTGCTCGCCGCCAATCAGGGAGGGGGAGGAGAAGGTATGAAAATTGTGTGCGTCGGCGGCGGACCTGCGGGTCTGTATTTCGCTATCTCCGCGAAGCTGCGTAACCGGGATCACGATATCACCGTTATCGAGCGTAACCCGGCTGGGGTAACCTATGGTTGGGGTGTCACATTTTCCAACGAGCTACTTGACGGCCTCTACCGCAACGATCCGGAGAGCGCGCGAGAAATATTCAACAGTCCCGCGTCCTGGGGCAACCAGGAAGTGCACGTCCGGGGCACGCAGCGGGCTCACCTCGGCGGATACGGGTTCGCCATCGGTCGCAAGCATCTCCTTGACATCCTGGTCAAACGAGCGCTGGCGCTGGGTGTCGATATCCAGTTCCAGCGCGAGGTCAAGGATCTGTCCGAGTTCGCTGACGCTGATTTGATCATCGCCTGCGACGGTGCGAACAGCCGGGTTCGCAAGCTGCACGACGAGCACTTCCAGACCGGTGCCGACGTGGGCCGGAACAAGTATGCCTGGCTTGGCACCCACCGCGTCTTCGATTCCTTCATGTTCGCATTCGAAGAGACCGCTGCCGGCTGGATCTGGTTCTACTCGTACCCTTTCAACGCCGACACGACCACCTTCATCGTCGAATGCTCACCGGAGACCTGGAAGGGACTCGGTTTCGATGAGCTCGGGCCCGATGACAGCATCAAGCTGTTGGAAGACATCTTCGCTCACCACCTCGACGGTCACGCGCTCATGAACTCCCCGACCATGAAACCCCCGATTGTGAAGCCACTGCGTGATCTCGGCAAGACTCCGTGGCTGAACTTCACGCGCATCACCAACACCGCCTGGTATCACGACAACATCGTTCTCATGGGCGACGCGGCGCACACCACACATTTCTCGATCGGGTCGGGCACCACCCTTGCGATGCAGGATGCGATCGGCCTCGCCGATAGTCTGGACTCCCACAATGACCTCCAAGTGGCACTCAAGGATTACGCGGAGAAGCGCTGCGCGGCGATAGTGAATGCGCAGAGCGCGGCGGTGAGCAGCGCCGAGTGGTTCGAGAATGTTCCGAGCTGCATTGACCAGCCGATCACTCAGTTCGCCTATTCGCTGTGGAAGCGTCGCGGGCATTACCCGCTGTGGCGTTACCAGCTTCACTTGGCCACCCAGATTGCGGCGCTACGGAGATTACGGCGATCTGTCAGTACCATGAGAAACGGGCTTCGGAACCGTCGGCGGATGAAGCTGGCCGATATCCGCGTGTCAACGTATCGTGATGCTGAGGTCTCGGGCGAGGCCGGTCGGGATGGTTCAGAGCTGGGGCACCATACGCTACAATCACGCAGTCGCTAGACGTCAGCCCCAAAGCGAGAAGAGAGGGTGCAAGAGAGGAGGGTGAGTGAATAGAAAAATGAATATTGTCTGTGTCGGAGGTGGGCCCGCAGGGCTGTACTTTGCCATCTCGGCAAAGTTACGCAAAAGGGATCATAATATCACCGTTGTCGAACGAAATCCCGCTGGAGTTACCTACGGCTGGGGTGTCGGATACTGGGACGATGTCCTTGACAGTCTCTATGGAAATGACCCTGTGAGCGCCCGGGAGATACAGAGTTTTTCTGGGGTCTGGGACGGGGTGGAAGTGCACGTCGGGGGCAAGCAGACGGCCTACCTTGGCGGATATGGGTTAAGCATGGGTCGCAAGCGCTTGCTCGATATTCTCACTGAACGAGCTGCGGACCTCGGTGTCGACATTCAATTCCAACGCGAGGTCAAGGATCTGTCGGAGTTCGCTGAAGCCGATTTGATCGTCGCTTCCGACGGTGTCAACAGCCGGGAGCGCCAGCTCTACGCGAACCATTATCAGACGAATGTGCTGGTGGGCCGGAATAAGTATCTCTGGCTTGGCACCTACCGGGTATTCAACGCCTTCAGGTACGCATTCGAGTGGACACCTGCCGGCTGGATATGGCTGCATGCCTACTATCTTGACGCCGAAAGGAGCACCTGCATCGTCGAGTGTTCGCCGGAGACCTGGGAGGGGCTCGGCTTCCACGAACTCGGGGTGGACCAGAGCATGCGGTTGTTGGAACAGATCTTCGAGCGTCACTTGTGTGGCCATCCGTTGATCAACCAGATACGCAGTGTTGACAATGACAAACTGCCCTGGCATAACTTCAGGCTCGTCAGCAACAACACCTGGTATCACGACAACGTCGTGCTCATAGGTGATGCCGCGCACACCACGCATTTCTCGATCGGCTCGGGTACCAAGCTGGCGATCGGGGATGCGATCGCGCTCGCGGCGAAGTTGGATGAGCACGAAGACCTCCGTTCTGCACTGATGTCCTATGAGGCGAAGCGGCGCGCCGAAGTGATCCCGATACAGCGCAACGCGGCTTGCAGCATGCGGTGGCTCGAGAACGTGGAGGACTACATCGGCCAGGATAGCGTGCACTTCGCCTATGCACTGTCGAAGCGCTACCGTCTCCAGCAGCCATGGTGGCGTTACCACCTTCACTTGGCGACCCAGATCTCGGCGTTGCGGGCCTTGCGCCGCAAGCTAACCTCTGCCCGGCGATGGCATCATGCCCGTCGGCGGAAACGTCTGGCTGACACGCGCACGCATCCATTTCACGGCAGCCAGCACGCGCCGATATTGTCGTGACAATGTCGATTAAATTGATGATGTCGCGGTACTGGTCAGTCCGTGCACACCTCGGCTCATGCCGTGGGCATATCGAAAATCTTGCTCAACTGGGCAGCGAAGCCGATGTCGCCGTCCAGCTTCACCTTCCCCGTGACGAGCATCATCGCTGGTGAGCTGTTTCCGGAGACCAGCTTGAGGAATTGCTCCCCGGACATCGTCAGGGTGACGCGCGGTTCGTGCGATGGCTCCTTACTGGTCGAGCACTGCGGCGTCGAAGACCCCTTGGCCCCGGTGATCCAGGTCTCATACACCTCGTCACCGTGCGGCCCGCCGGTGAGCCGCCAGTGGATCGCGGAATCACGCCCCGGCGCGTTCTCCGGGCAGAACTGACTGGCCATCCGGCTGAAGATCCGGTCCAGCATCGCGCGGCGCAGCGCCGGCTCGCTGAGCACCGCGTCGAGCTGCTCGGCCGAGGCGTGCTTGATCAGCCGAGCGAAAGTCTGCGGCTCCATCGCGCCGACGCTGTTGCCGGTGGCCGGCGCGAGCAGCCGCGTGAACTCCACTGTGGACAGGTTCCTCGGATCGATGCTGTTGACATCTGCCATCGTCACTCCCTATCTACTCATGAGTAATATTACATTCGGGTAGGTAGACTCGCCACCGTGAGCCCATCCTCGCTACCGACCCGCCAGCGGCTGCCCCGCCAGGTACGAGAGCGGCAGATGCTCGATGCGGCCGTGGAGGTGTTCTCCCAGCGCGGCTTCCACCTAGCCTCCATGGACGATATCGCCGGTGTCGCCGGGGTCTCCAAACCAATGATCTACGCCTACCTCGGCTCCAAGGACGACCTGTTCATCACGTGCATCCGCCGGGAGGCGCAGCGGCTGATGGAGCTGATCACCGCCGCGGTGCCTGCCGGGGCCGCCCCGCGCGAGCGGTTGCGCCGCGGTCTGCTGGCCTTCTTCGAGTTCGTCACCGAGCATCGGGATGGCTGGATCGTGCTCTACCGGCAGGCCCGAGTACACGGCACGTTCGCCGGGGAGATCGCTGCGGCGCGCGGGCGGCTCATCGTTACCGTCGCCGGGCTGCTGGCTGGCTCGTCGGATGACGATGTACGGGCCCGGGCCACGCCCCTGGCACACGCGCTGGTCGGCGCCGCCGAAGCGCTGTCCGACTGGGGACTTGAGCACCTCGAGGAGACGCCGGACGCCCTGGCCACCCGGCTGATGGACGTCATCTGGACCGGTCTCGCGCACTGGGACCGCGCCGATCGCCCCGATGGTGGAGCTGGGCGGAGCACGTGACATCACTGTCCGTGGCCCCGGCAGCGCGCCCTGCGCAGCCTTGAAGGAGGAGCCCGGTGGAAGACGACGCTGCCCGGGTGGGAGAGTTCGGTGCGGAGCTGACCGAGCAAGAATGGGCCGACCTTGCCCGACACGGTCGCCCCCGTCGACTGCCTGCCGGCACGCCACTGTTCCTCGAGGGCACCCGCTCCGACACAGTGGTCGTTGTGATCTCGGGCCGGGTCAAGGTCTTCTCCTCCGCTGAGGACGGTGCCGAGGTGATCTTGGCAGTACGCGGGGCAGGGGCCTTGCTTGGCGAGCAGACAGCGATCGACGGGCAGCCACGCTCGGCGTCGGTCATGTCTTTGGAAACTGTCGAGGTCCTGACCGTGGGGTTCCGAGAGTTCACCGCCTTCCTGCAGGACCATCCCCGAACAATGTGGCTGCTGTTGCGTATCCTTACCGATCGGCTGCGCGACGCGGACCGCAAACGGCTGGAGTTCGGCGCCTACAACACCCTGAACCGGGTCGCCCGCCGTTTGGTCGAGCTGGTCGACCGCTTCGGTGAACCGACCGAATCCGGTATCAGGATCACCCTGCCGTTCACCCAGGACGAGCTCGCCAGCTGGGTCGGCGGGTCACGAGAAGCCGTGGCCAAAGCCCTTCGAACCCTCCGTGCCTGCGGCTACCTGCGGACCCAGCGCCGCACGTACACCGTGGTCGACATCGAAGGGCTCCGCCGACGCGCCCGCTGAATGTGTACAAATACCGGTCCGCTACCGGTACGAATCCATTTTCCGCGACCCCACCATCCGGCATGGTGACGAGAACAATCTTTTCCACGCGGAAAGGGGTGGGCTGTGAGCATGTCGAACACGACGGGGAGCGCGGGGCAGGCGCCACGGCCGCAGCCGACGGGCTGTGCCGTGGAGCCGAGCTGCCGCGGCGGGATGCCCCGCCGATCACGATGACCACCATCTGGATCGCCGGCATCGTCGGGCTGCTGTTGCTGTGCCTCGGCGCGCTGGTGGGCAGCGCCTGGACTGTTCAGGAGCTGGACCATCAGTACCGACGTCTCGCAATTGAGCGGCGGGAACTGAACGAGTGGCGCCACACACACCAGGAAACCTGCCTGCCACTAGCGGGCTG
>DATHTJ010000233.1:0-3018 GCA_035463315.1 Pseudonocardiaceae bacterium | reverse complement strand
GATGCTCCCTCAAAGCAGCATTGAAACGACCAACCTCATCCACGAAGATCGGCCGCACCACCACACCCGTCACACCCGCCCCAGCCACCCGCGATGTCTACCACCCCGGACGCGAAAACGCCAGTCTCGGCGTGTCTCCGCACCACCCAACCATGATCACGAGACTTTGACGCAGCCCTGGGGTCCACATGACGATCGGATCATTCCGGCGTCGATGTACCGGCGCTTGACCACCGACTTATCGGCCAATGGATGCCAGGTGATCGGGGACTTGTCGGGACAGCAGCTAGAGGCGATGCTCGCGGGCGGTCCTTTCCTGATCAAGGTAAGTCATCACGAGCTGCTGCGCGACGGTTGGGCTGGCAGCGAGCAGCCCGCCGAACTGGTGGGCGCGATGCATCGGTTGCGCAAGAACGGCGCTAACTCGGTGATCGTGTCCCGCGCGGATGAGCCGGCGCTAGCGCTGGTCGATGACGAGGTCCTCGAGGTGCGGGTGCCGCCACTGGAGCCGGCCGACTCGCGCGGTGCCGGTGACTCCATGACAGCGGGCATCGCGGCGTCTCTGACCCGTGGCGAATCGCTGCTGACTGCGCTGCGCGTCGGCGCTGCGTGTGGCGCGCTCAACGTGGTCCACCGCGGGCTGGGTACCGGGGGCATCGCGGCCGTTGCGACCGTGATGCAACGAACAGAGATACGCCGCTGGAACATCGGGTGAAGAGGGGACCTGACTTGTGCTACACCGACGCAAGGCCCTCGTGATCAACGACGACGGCATCGACTCACCGGGCCTGGTTGCGCTGGCGGCTGCGGCCGAGCAAGCCGGTTTAGAGGTCGTGGTGGCCGCGCCCACGCGGCAGTCCAGCGGGGCCAGCGCCAGCATCATCGCAACGACCCGAGAGGGCCGGACGCTGATCGAACGACGACAGCTAGCCGATCTTCCCGGCGTCGAGGCGTATGCAGTGGAAGCACAGCCGGGTTACATCGTGCTCGCGGCGGTCCGTGGCTGGCTGGATCCGGCACCGGATCTGGTTCTCTCCGGTGTCAACCACGGCGCGAACGTGGGGCGCGCGATCCTGCATTCCGGCACAGTAGGAGCGGCGCTGACCGCCGGGGTGAACGGACTGCACGGCCTAGCCGTGTCGCTCGACGTCGGCCTGCGCCCTGCCGGAGCACCGCACTGGGGCACCGTACTGGGGCACCGCCGTGCATCTGCTGCCGAAAGTCCTGGAGTTGCTGACCGAGACTCCGTGCGGCACCGTGCTCACGCTCAACGTCCCAGACCGGCCTGTTGGGGCACTGCGCGAATTGCGCCACGCCGCACTCGCGGAGTTCGGCACCGTGCAGACAAGAATCGACCAGGTCGATGACGGGCAGTTGCACCTCGTCCAGATCGAGGTGGATACCCAGCCAGCATCTGGGACCGACTGCGCCCTGCTCGCGGCCGGGCACCCAACCCTGACTGCGCTGGAGTCCGTGCACGAGACGTCCGGGCCGGTGCTCTCGCAGTGGCTGGCATCGGCCGCGCAGCGCATCGCCTGAGGAAGTGGCTCAGATGTCGAAGTCGCCTCCGAGGTCATTCATCCCCGGATCATCAATCCCTGGGTCGCCCATATCCTGGGCTTCCTGGGCTGCTGGCTCATCGCCAGCCGTGTCCTGCCCGCCCATGTTGTCGTCCAGGAACGCACCGGCGATCGAGGTGCCGATGAACGCACCGGCGACGCTGGCGAGCAGGGAGCCGGCGATTATCCCGCCCATGCCCATGCCGCCGCCCTGACCGCCACCGCCGAGGGTACGTTCCATGATCCCGGGCTGGCGCATCTCGGCGCGGGTGGCCATCCGCGCGAGCGATCGCGGGTCGTCGGAGGTGGCTCGTTCGGACTCGGGCACGGTGTTGCCCACCTCGGTGAGGACGCGGTGTCGCTGCTCGGGGGTCAGCTTCGCGAATGCCTCGGCGTGAGCCTGCTCGACTGTCTCCGGCGGCGCGGTGCGCAGCATGTAGCGGTAGCGCTCCACGGCAACTTCGTCGGGATCCCGGTGGTCGGCGCCGTCACGCTGATCAACAGGCCGGCCAGCGGGTTCACCGCCGCCGTTGTCGGTGCCAGCTGTCGACCCACGCGAGCTCACGCGGCCGAGAATCTTGTCGAGCAGACCCATCCTGGATGTCCTTCCCTGGTACACCGTTGACGTCTGCGCGCCGGGCCCCTCCGCGGAAGTATTCCGGTTCTTGGGCGAGACGGCGCATCCTCCCCTGAAGGATGCGCCGTCGAGGATACGGACAAACCCGCTCGCCGATGGGCGGCTCGCCGGGCTCGACTACCTGGACGCCACCGATCGGGTGGCCGGCAACGACACAGCGGCACGATACGGTCGGTGTGGACGTCGATGATGATCTTGTCAAGGCGTCCATGAAGCGGGCGGCATGTCGCTGGAACGCCCCTGGCCGTTCATTCTCGGCTAACGCGTCCGGCCTGCCCTCTCGTGGCTTCGCTGCCCGTCACAGTGAGGTCACGGAATGGAGGGAAGGGGACGTAGCTTGTCACCACTAGTGATGAGTTCACCGTGCGTTCACTCTATCGAGGGATGGTGTCCATCGGGCTTACTTAGGGTCCTGGCGAGCGGCCGCCCCGAGCCGCACAGTCAACGCGGTCTTGAGACCGACTCACGGAGGACTTTGTGAAGACGATGCGGCGTGGCGGTCGCCTCGCGGCGGTGGGTGTCGCCCTCACGGGTGTGCTGCTGCTGGCGGCATGCGGAAGCCAGCAGGCCGGGCCCGGCGGCAGCGGCCGGGCGTCAGGTCAGGTCCGGGCCGATGGCTCGTCCACGGTGGCGCCGTTGACGAGTGCTGCAGCCGAGTTGTTTCGCTCGGAGAACTCGAATGTCAATGTGACGGTGGCTACCTCGGGCACTGGTGGTGGGTTCGAGCAGTTCTGCAGCGGCAACACGGACATCTCCAACGCCTCGCGGGCGATCGGGGACGATGAGAAGGCGCGCTGTCAGTCGGCTGGCATCGAGTACACC
>DATHTJ010000232.1:0-6652 GCA_035463315.1 Pseudonocardiaceae bacterium | reverse complement strand
GAGCGCCCGGATGCGCCCGGCGTCAAGCCATGCCACCAGGTCGGCGCGGTCGGCAGTGGCGGCCCGATGCGCCACCACCACGCACGTCCGTCCCACCAGCACCCGCTCCAGGGCCTCCGCCACCTTGACCTCGGTAGCGGTGTCCAGACTGCTGGTGGCATCGTCAAGCACGATGACTCGAGCGTCGGCCAGGACAGCCCGAGCCAGCCCCAGGCGCTGTAACTCGCCTCCCGACATCGGCGCTCGGGCCAGCGGGGTGTCATAACCTTCCGGCAGCGACCTGATGAACCGATCGGCCTGGGCTACCGCGGCGGCTGCCACTACCTCAGCTCGCGATGCCTCCGGCCGAGCATAAGCGCTCATGTCGTGAACCGTGGTGCCGAGCAGGGCCGGGCGCTCGAAGGCATAGGTCACGGTTCGCCGCAGCGCAGCGAGCTCCAGTTGGTCCACGGGAACCCCGTTGAGCAGAACCTCACCCTCGTCGGCACGGCCGTTTCAAGATCAACATGTTTGCTCGGGGCAGGATCATGCAGTTGAAGGTGCAGCCGTGGGGTTCGTAACTGGCGGCTGGGCCGGTCACGGCGTCCCAGTACCGAAGACCTCCTGGCGGCCGAAAAAGCCCGAACTGATCATTGAGGTCGACGTGGTGCCGTGCTCATTCGGTTTCCGCCGTTAGCCCGTGGCTGATCGCCGCGACGTCAGCTCCGGCATCGGGCTCGGGTGGACGTCGATCTCCCTCATCCGGCGGACGTAGCTGTCGTAGTGACGACGTGCCTCGCCGAGGCGACCCGCGTCGAGCAGGGCCCCGACGAGGTTGCGATAGGCATCCTCGTCGTAGCGGTCCTGCTCGAGCAGGCGCAGCGTGTATCGCACGACCGCGTCGGTGTCGCCAGTGTCACGCAGCCGGGTAGACAATGTCCGAAGCAGGGCGATGTGGGTAGCGCGGACCTCTTCGGCCAGCCCGACGGCCCACTCCTGGTAGGGGTCCTCTTCAAGGAAGTCCCCCGTGTAAGCGGCGACAGCGGCCACCAGCCGCGTGGTCGCATCCGGCTCTCTGGCCCGGTCGGCGTCGAGGGCGGCAGTGGCTTGCGTGAGGAAGTTCTCGACATCGACGCTGACGTGAGCGGGGTTCAACGATACCGCGCCGCCGGTGGTGACCAAGGGACCCTCGTCCACCGTGTGGGGTTGCAGCAGATCGCGGACCGTGGACAGCAGCACGGACAGCCGGTTGCCGGCCACGGCCGGTTCCACCTCCGGCCATAAGAGCTCCATCAGCTGGTCACGGGGGGTCGGCCGGCGCCGCGCAATCAGGATCTTCAGCAGATCCCGGGCTTTTTTCGACTTCCATGCAATATTCGGGATGGAGGTCCCATCGCGCATCACCCCGAACACTCCGAGTGTCTGGATGGATACTGCGGGCGCAGAACGGACCAGCACGCCTAGCGGTCCGGCGGGCCGTGGCGACTCGACGTCGACGCCGCAGTCCCGGAGCGTCTGGTTCGCGAGGTCGGCCGCGATGCTGGGAATGGGCGCGCCAATGCGACCGGCCACGATTCTGGTCACGGCTTCCTCGAGGCGACAGCCCGTCTCCTGCCAGATGTCGATCGCCTCCCGGAGCGGGGCGGCAGCCACGGCAGGGTCGCTGGAGGCCAGCACGCCCAGGGTGATGGCCTCGGCCAGTCCTGGGTTGTCCCGCCGGTGCCGCGCTGCCACGGCCGCCCGATCGGCATCCGCCGAGGCGCCCTGCCGGTCACCGCCCATCAACTCGACCCAGCCACGGGTCAGGAATGCTGGTATCTCGCGAAGTCCCTCACCCAAACCCACGGCCCGGTCCGCAAGGTCACGAGCTCGCGTGAGGTCATCAGCCGCAGCGATGCGCGCGAGACCGATCAGCGACGAGCTGAGTCCGAACACATCGTGGCGTGGCTCGGCCAGCGCCAGAGCCTCCTCGTACGCCGCCCGGGCTCGTACCAGCTGACCCCTGGTCCGATGCAGGTCGCCGAGGCCGCACAGTGGCCACGCCAAAAATCGGGAGCTGATGCGCTGAAAGAGGTCGACAGCTGTGGCGAAGTCGGCCGCCGCCGCAGCCAGCATCCCGAGGCGAGCGCAGGCGCGGCCGCGAATGGTCAGCGCGTGTGCGACGAGGAACGGGTCCTCGCATTGCTCGCTGAGGCTCAACACGATCTGAGAGTCGGCCAGCGCTTGGCGGGGCGCACCCATTTCGAACTGGTGGAATGCCCGGCAAGCTCGAATCCACATCAGATGGAGCAGGTCGTCGCTCGTCTCAGCGCTACGCAGGGCATCAGCGCAGTGGGCGTCAGCTTGCCGCCAGTCACCCTCGGCAGCAGCGAGGAGCGCGAAGACGTAGTGGGCACTGGACCATGCGCGTGGCTCGCCACACCGTTGGGCCGCGGCACGTGCCCGGGCCGCCACCTTCCGCAGACCCACGAAGTCACCAGCCATCCGGTGAGCGCTCGCCGACAGCGCCAGCACCCGCGTCTCGTCGAGCGTGTCCTCCCGGCCTAGCCGGGCCCGCATGGTCAGTGCTTGGACCTCGTCGAACTCGCCCTGGGCGAAAGCGATCAGGCCGAGCCGCCAGGACAACGCGGGCGCTAACTCATCTCGGTCCAGGCCGGTGCGCTGAAAGTGCTGCAGCGCCTGCGCCCACTGCCCTCGCACCTGCTGTGCCTGTCCCAGGACTCGTTGGATCTGCGGGTCGTCGAGGTATTCGGCCGGCAACTCGGCGGCGTCCAACACGGCGTCAAGGTGGCCGCGCTCCACCATCGTGACACCATGATCGACCAGTAGCGAGGCAGCCGCAGCGTGATCGCCTGCTGCGAGCAGATGTCGCAGGGCTTCGGCATATGCCCCCTGCTCGAGACACTCCGTGGCCGCTGTCAGGTGCAGCGCTCTCCGCTCGGCTGCGGACAGCGCCGCCTCGTGCTCGAAGAAGTCTCGCAACGGCCCCACGAGCGACCAGCCGGCGCGGTCTCCACCGCTGCGCCGCACGAGTCCCTGACGGCTCAGCTCGGCGAGCGCGGTCGTTGGATCAGTGAGTCCACCCGCGATCTCCGTGGTGGAGCTGATCTTTCCGAAGATCGCCAACCTGCGCAGGAGCCGCTGAACCCACTCGGGCGCGGCACCCATGACCTCCTCCACCAGATAGCCATGGAATCGCTCTCCGGGGTGGGACAGCTGTCCCACTGCGCTGATGCGCTGATCTGTCCCGACCACCCGCAGCATCTCCACAGCGCAGTGCACGGCCGTGGCCCAACCGCCGGTGTGCTCCCACACTCGCCTCGACAGGCCAGCCGGATCGCGTCCTACGGTCTTGCGCAGGAGTGCCTCGACATCGGCGATGTCGAAGGCGAGGTCCGGCGCATGGATCTCCGCGACGAGACCGCGACCCCGCTGTCGCTGCAGGGAAAATGGCATCTCCCGTCGGGATATCAGGACCAGATGCAGCCGGTCCGGCGCGTGCTGGCACAGACCCTCAACGACGGCCGCCGCGGCGCTCTCCGGTGGCAGCACGTGGAGGTCATCGAGGACCAGAACGAGGTCTTCACTCAGAAATTCGTGCAACCAGGCGCAGAGGGCCGCGACCGGGGATCCCGCCTGGTCTGTGTCCAGTGCCGCCGTACCCAGACTCGGCGCGGGCTCCGGCACGTGGGCCTGCAGGGCCGCGAGCAGGCTGGCCATCAGGCGGTCCGCATCCGCCTCGTGGTCCTCGTACCGCAGCCACGCGGTCCGGCGGCTGCGCGACCACGTCGCCACGGCTGTGGTCTTGCCCCAGCCGGCGGCGCCAATCACCAAACAGATCCGGCGCTTCGCAGCACGGTCCAGAAGCTCGTCAACTGACGGACGCGGAATTCGCTCTTCAGCTGGCGCGGATGGGGTGGGCCCGGCAGACGACGCCAATCCATCACCTCCTGCTTGTCTCGCCCGCTCCACATCGACCGCACTCAGGCCTGGTGTCGTAGCCGATCAGTAGCATCGGGTAGTCGACGTCGTACCCGGCGGCGTTGACCGAACTCAGTCGGGCGATCCAGCGGTACGCCCCCACGGACTGACAGTACCTCCTGACGCCCGGTATGGGAGGATTGCGTTTCGCGGTTTTCCATGCACATGGTCCGAGGTGCCAGGCGGTGGGGAAGGAGTTCTGGTGCGCCCACAACCCATCATGGCCCTGGGAGCCGTCCTCCTGACGGCATCGGCACTGGCCGCCGCCGGCTGCGATACCGGCACCAGCATCGGCACTACTGCCGAGCAGGACACCTACACGATTGCCGAGCCGGTGACCTCCCTCAGGATCGACAACCCGGTCGGGAACACCCAGATCGAGGGCACCGACGACACGACGGTCTCGGTCACCGAACAGCTCCACTACACCGGCGACCCGCCACAGACCAGCCACTCGGTCACCAGCGGCCAGCTCAACCTGAGCTACACCTGCCCGGCCGAGGCCATCAACGTCAACGCCTGCGGTGTGACCTACGTGGTCACGGTGCCACGACGAATCGCGGTGGAGATCGACGGCAAGGTCGGCGCGACCACCCTGACCGGGCTCGCCGGGCAGCTGACCCTCACCTCCAGCACCGGAAGTATCGACGCCACCGGACTCACCAGCAACGCGGTGACCGCCCGCGCCAGTGCCGGCACGATCACACTGGGGTTCACCGCGCCACCGACCACCGTGAACGCGCAGGCCCAGGTCGGCTCGGTCACGGTGCAGCTACCTGCAGGTACGGCCTATGCGGTCGACGCCGGCAGCCAGGTCGGCAGTGCCGAGGTGACGGTCCAGCGGGACCCTGGCTCCGCGCACCGCGTCACGGCCCGGTCGCAGGTCGGCGCGGTGACCGTCAACAACGGCTGACTGCCAGACCTAATTCTGGTCGACATTCTCGGCGGGGAGGGTTGCCAGGCGAGCGCGGACGTCGGCTGCCCATGGGTCGCCGAGATCTTCGAAGATGGCCAGTGCCTGGTGCCAGGACGCGCGCGCCTCCGCCAGACGGCCAGTGTCGTATTGGATCTCACCAACGTCGTACAGGGTCCGGCCTTCACCCCGGCGTTCGTTGATCTTGCGGTAGGCGGTGAGGGCCTGGTGGTAGTGGTCGAGGGCTTCATCGAACCGCTTCATGCTCCGGTAGGTGGTACCAAGGCCATGCAAGGCCCAGGCTTCGCCCCACGGCTTGCCCATGTCGCGGCCTCTGGCGAGGGCCTGGTGGTAGTGCTTGAGGGCTTCCTCGAACCGCCCCATGCTCCGGTAGGTGCTACCAAAGTTGTACAGGGTCCAACCTTCGCCCCAGCGGTCGTCGAGCTTGCGCCAAGCGACTAATGCTTGCCGCAAGTGGTCGATGGCTTCATCGAACTGCCCCAGGCCCCGATAGCCTTCACCGAGGTTGTTCGCGATCCAGGCTTCACCGTGCCTGTCGTGCAGGTAGTGAACCGCATCGAGGCCGGTCTCGTGGGTGGTGATCAAGTCGTTCCAGTGCCTGCGCAGTATGAAGAAGTTCCACAAGACAGCCGGGAGTTTCCAGGCGATGACGTGCTGGCCACATTCTGCGGCGTGCCGGGTGGCGGCCACCAGGTTGGCACGTTCGGCCTCGCACCATTCCAGTGCCTGGTGGTAGGTGGGGAAGGCCAACGGCAGGAAATCCGCTTCCAGAGAATCGAGTGGGACGTAACGCCATTGGGGGGTGAGAACACGTCCGGCGGCATCAGCGGTGTGCAGGTACCAGGCGAGCAAGCGGTGCACAGCGTTGTCACGTTCGTGGTCTGTCTCCTCGGTAGCGGCGCGTTCGGCCGCGTAGAGGCGCAACAGGTCGTGGAACCGGTACCGGTCGTGCCCGGTCTCCTCCAGCAGGTGCACACAGGTCAAGACATCCAGCAGCTGTCGTGCCTGGGGCGGAGTGGTGCCGGCGAGCGCGGCGGTGGCCGGGACGCTGATGTGGGGGCCGGCGTGCAGGCCCAGCAGCCGGAATATCCGGGCGGCCGCCGGCGCCAGGGTACGGTAGGACCAGAAAAACACCGAGCGCACAGCGGTGGTCTCGTCATCGTCGGCGACGAGTACGTCCAAACGGTCTCGTTCATTGGCGAGTCCGCTCGCCAGGTCGGCAAGGGTGATGTGGGGGTGGCTGGCCACCCGTTCGGCGCTGATCCGTAACGCCAGTGGCAGATAGGCGCACTGCCGGGCGAGTTCGACCGCCACGTCGGGTTCGGCGTCAACCCGGGCCACCCCGATGATCTGCCGGAATAGCATGACAGCCTCGGCCGGCGGAAGCGGGTCGATGTTGACCCGGTGGGCGCCGTCGCGGACGAAGAGTCCAGATAAGCGGCTGCGGCTGGTCACCACCACCAGGCAGCCTGGAGAGCCCGGCAGCAGTGGGCGCACCTGCTCAGCGGTGTGGGCGTTGTCCAATACCACCAACACCTGCCGCCCGTTCAGCAGCGACCGGTACAACCCCGCCTTTGCCTCCATACCGACAGGTATCTTTTCGACGGGCACGTCAAGGGCCCGCAGAAACCCGTCCAGGGCCTGCTCCGGGATCACCGGTGGACCGTGGTCATAACCGCGCAGGTTCACATACAACTGTCCGCCGGGGAAACGGTCCTGCACCCGGTGCGCCCACCGCACCGCCAATGCGGTCTTGCC
>DATHTJ010000231.1:0-3929 GCA_035463315.1 Pseudonocardiaceae bacterium | reverse complement strand
CTACGGGATGACCGTGAACACGGGTTGACGGCCCTGGTGGACCTGTTGACACCTCGCCGTCAGCGTTGAGGACTCCACTGCCGCGACGTCTCACTCGGCGTGCCGACCACCATGGCGTGCTGCAATGATGGCCAGCGTGATGTCGGCGTTGTGGTCCAGAAGGTCGACGTCCGTAACACGAGCCGGGACCGACCGCCCCCGCTCGGCGAGCTACGCAGCCGTCGGGACGCCATCGGCGGAGATCACTCAACGTCACGACGTTTTCGATATTCGCGTGACGTCGACCTCCTGGTCGAGTCGGAACCCGGCCGTAGCCTTTTCGATCTCGGTGGTCTGCTGATGGACCTCCGCGATCTCCTCGAAGGCCCAGCAGACGTCGTCACGCCGGCCGCGCTGCAGGAACGGGTCCGCATTAAGGTGTTTGCGTGAAGCGGTACCACTGTGAGAGCTAACCGCGACCGCCTGGCCGACAACTTCGTGAAAGCGGTGTGCGAATGAGTGGTGAAAGCAATTCCACGGACAATGCCAGCGACATCGCAACTGTGCGGCTGAGCGACGAGGGGCGCCGGTTCGCGCAGTGCTGCGTGGTCCTGACTGGCTTTGAGCTGTATGACCTGCTGGCGACCGGCATGGCCGACCTGTACCTGGCCACAGCCCGCGACCAGGTCGGAGCCACCGTCCTTGATGAGGTTCTCAGCGTGGTGGAGCGAGATCTCGACGCCCTGAGCGGCACCGAGCTGGAGGTGGCGCGGGCGCTGACCTACCTCTGGTACACCGGTGCCTGGCCGCGGCTGGCCCCTGAGGCGCACGGGCAGCTGCGCCGTGAGGCCGCCAACATCGAGTTCATCGTCTCGCCCGACGCCTACACCGAGGGGCTGGTCTGGCGGACCTTCAACGGCCACCCGGCCGGCGCCAAGGCACCCGGCTTCGCCACCTGGGCGCTGCAGCCACCCCCGCTGTCCTGGCCCGAACCGCCGGTGCCGGTCGCCGCACCCGGACCGCGCCTGAGGTGGTCCGATTTCCCCTCAGCCCTGCCGCCGTCCATCTTCTCCCCCGCCGCCGCAACCGCACCGAACTCCGAGGAGACAGCCGCGCAATGACCAGGAGGGTGAACGGAACGGCCGCGAACCGGCGGCGCTACGACGTTATCGTCGTCGGCGCAGGTATTGCGGGAAGCCTGGTAGCCAAGCAGCTGGGCCGGCAGGGCTGGCAGGTGCTCGTCCTGGAGGCGGGCACCGGTGGGCGCGAGACGTGGGAGGGTCACCTCGACGCGGTCGAGACGTTCCGCTCGGCGGTCGCGAAGGTGCCCAACTCCCCCTTCCGGCGCAACGCCGCCGCACCGTCCCCCGACGTCCTGGACCTCGCCCCGGACGGCCTGGGCTTCACGGCGAACGGCTACTTCGTGCAGAACGGCGAGCTGCCCTACGGCACGGACTACCTGCGCGCGGTCGGCGGCAGCGGCATGCACTGGATGGGCCTCTGCCTGCGAATGCACCCCGACGATTTCGCCACCAAGACACAGTACGGCTACGGCCGTGACTGGCCGATCGGCTACGAGGTCCTGGAGCCGTACTACACCGCCGCCGAGCGGGAGATCGGCGTGGCAGGCGACGCCGAGGAGCAACGGGCACTGGGCATCCCGTCGGACCCGCACTACGTCTACCCGATGCACAAGATCCCGCCGAGCTATCTCGACGAGGTCTGCCGGAGCCTCGATGGGCGGACGGTCCACGATCCGGTGGCAAGCGAGGACTTCACGCTGAAGGTCTTCAGCGTGCCGCACGGCCGCAACAGCACCCCCGATCCCCGCTACGCCGGCGGCCTGGGCTACCGACCCACAGGCGCCGTCGGCCTGCCGAACTACGGCGAACGCTGCGTCGGCAACGCCAGCTGCGTGCCGTTCTGCCCCGTGCAGGCCCGGTGGACGCCGCTGCGCACCCAGGCGGAGTTCGCCGACTGCGTCACACTCGCCCCGCGCTGCGTGGCCACCCGGGTGATCAATGGAAGCGACGGGCGGATCAAGGGCGTCGAGTACCGCACGTACGACGATCCGGCGTCAGCAGCCAGCCGCCCGTACACAGCCGAGGCCGACGTCGTCGTGGTGGCCGCGCACTCGATCGAGAACGCCCGGCTGCTGCTCGCCTCGGGTCTGGCGAGCGGAAGCGGCGAGCTAGGCCGCAACCTGATGGACCATCCGACAATGCTCACCTGGGCCCTCACCCCCGCCAGCGGTGGCCAGATCGGCCCGTTCCGCGGCCCCGGCTCCACCTCGGGCTGGGAGGCGTTCCGCTTCGGGGACACGCGCCGGCAACGCGCACCGTTCCGGATCGAGATCGGCAACTGGGGCTGGGGCTGGGCTGCGGGTGCGCCGATCAGCAACGTGGGTACCGCACTCGGCGTCGGCGGCGACCGGAACGGGAACATCGTCCCGGCAGCCGTCTTCGGGACAAAGCTGCGGCAGACCCTGGGTGATCAGATTGGCCGCCAGATCCAGCTCCAGTGCGCCATGGAGCAGCCCGCCGACCGCGACAACCGGGTGACGATCGATGACCGGTACCGCGACGCGATGGGAAACCCGCGCCCGGTGCTGACCTACAACCTCAGCGACCACGTCAAGGAGGGCATGGCTGCGGCGAGGAGCATCGCCTCAGCCATCTACGCCCAGCTCGGGGCCGAAGAGCACACCGACCACAGCCCCCGCGACGGCGTCGCCCCGCTTGGCTACTTCCGCTACCGCGACGGCGACTACAGCTACGAGGGAGCCGGGCACGGCGCGGGCACGCACATCATGGGCGGTGACCCGACGAGCTCGGTCGTCGACTCCTCCCAGCGCTGCTGGGAGCACCCCAACCTGTACGCGGTGGGCTGCGGCAGCATGCCGTCCGTTGGCACGTCCAACCCCTCGCTGACGATGGCGGCTCTCGCGCTGCGCAGCGCCGAGCAGATCCACCGCGACCTGGTTGAGCTGCACCGCCCGGCGAACCTCAGCGGCGTGCTGGAGGTCCGACCGTGACCGGGAACGAACCGGCGGGTCTCGTCCTCGGCGATCAGGAGCTGCCCTTCGAGCTCCCCAAGAATCTTGCCGAACTGCGGAGGTACCTCCAAGGCGCGCTGGAGATCGAGCACCTCACGATCCCGCCGTACCTGACGGCGATGTACACGATCCGGGCCGGCACCAACCAGGACGCCTATTACACGATCCGCAGTGTCGTGCTGGAGGAGATGCTGCACATGACGCTGGTCGCCAACCTGCTCAACGCGGTCGGCGGCCGGCCGAGGGTGGCTCATCCGGACTTCGTCCGCAGCTATCCGGCCAGGCTTCCCTACAGCGCCCTGGACGTCACGATCCCGCTGCAGCACTTCTCCCCGGCGGCGATGCGGACCTTCCTGCTCATCGAGCGCCCGCAGCACTTCGACAACGGCCCAGTCCAGTCGGGGCAGGGCTGGACCTCGATCGGGCAGTTCTACGACTTCATCCGCACGGGACTCCTCACGCTGGTCGAGGAGCTCGGCGAGGACAAGGTCTTCTGCGGGCGCCGGGAGCGGCAGGCCGGCCCGGCGGACTTCTACAACTCCGGCGGCGAGGCGTTCCCCATCACCGACCTGACGTCCGCGCTCCTCGCGCTGCGGGTGGTCACCGAGCAGGGGGAGGGGCTCCGCGACTCCATCTTCGACAGCGACGACCAGCTCTTCGGCGAGAATCGCCAGGTCGCCCACTACTTCCGGTTCAATGAGATCCGCACCGGGCGCACCTACGGCCCGCACGACACCCCCGACGCACCGCCCACCGGCCCCGAGATCGACGTGCGCTGGGAGGACGCCTACCGGATCGATCCGGACGCCTCCGTCGCCGACTACGCCCGGTACGACAAGGCGGTGCACGAGCATGCGGTGGCCTTCAATGACGCCTATGCCGAGCTCCTCGCCTA
>DATHTJ010000230.1:0-10044 GCA_035463315.1 Pseudonocardiaceae bacterium | reverse complement strand
CAGAAGGTGTTCTTGAGTTCTGCTCCGCAGCCGAGAATCGGCCGGGGCACCGGCCGCGCCAGCGTCAGCGGTTCGGGTGTGTAACCGCGGGAGCGGCGCACCGGGAGCTCGGCGCCGCGGAACACCCGCACCACCGAGTCGTCGGTGCGCATGTGGATCGCCCGGTCGTGGGTCAGGAAGGCGTCCGCGATCCCGGTCAGCCGGCGGCGTGCGTCGTCGTCCCGGTAGGCGATCGGCTCGTCTGAGATGTTGCCGCTGGTCAGGACGATGGGAGCGGCGGTGGCGCGCAGCAGCAGGTGGTGCAGTGGGGTGTAGGGCAACATGAGGCCCAGACTGCGATTACCAGGCGCGACTGCCGGAGCAACGGCGGCCTCCGGACGGCGCGGCAGCAGCACCACCGGCCGCCGCCGGCCAGCCAGCACCCGCTCCCCCACCGAGTCGATCACGCACAGCTCATGGGCTGCGTCCAGATCGGCCACCATCACCGCGAACGGCTTGTCCTCGCGGTGCTTACGCGCGCGCAGCATGGCGGTCGCAGCGGCCCCAGTATTCCCACCGGCCAGTGTCGCGACGTGGTAGCCACCGAGCCCCTTGACCGCCAGCACCGCCCCGCCGGCCAGCAACACCGCAGCCTCGGCCACCGGGTCGCCGGATAGCTCGGCACCGTCGGCATCGAGCAGCCGCAGCCGGGGACCGCAGCGGGGGCAGCACACCGGCTGAGCGTGAAAGCGCCGGTCGGTGGGATCGTGGTACTCGGCCGCGCAGGCATCGCACATCGCGAAGGGTGCCATCGTGGTGAACGGTCGGTCGTAGGGCACGTCACGCACGATGGTGAACCTGGGACCGCAGTGGGTGCAGTTGATGAACGGGTAGTCGAAGCGGCGGTCGGTGGGATCGGCCAGCTCGCGCAGGCAGTCCGCGCAGGTTGCACTGTCCGCCGAGACCAGGGTGTCCCGCCGGCCAGCAGCATTGCTGGGCACGATGTGGAAACCCTGTTCCCCCGTCGGCACCAGCGGGTTGGTTCGCACTTGCTCGATGACGGCCAATGGCGGAGCCTGCGCCGGCAGCACCGCGAGGAACTCGGTGACCGCCTGCTCGGCCCCCTCCACTTCTACGAAGACCCCCGCGGTGTCGTTGCCGACCCGGCCCGACAGACCCAGACGGCCCGCCAGGCCGTGCACGTAGGGCCGGAACCCCACCCCCTGCACGACGCCCTCGACCCGCACCTCAACTCGGATAGACTGCTGCACTGGACGATTCTCCCGCCCTTGACAAGATCCCAGCATGGCACTGCACTGGGTGCCGAGCCGAGGAGGGCCCCCGTGCACGAAATGGCGATCACCCAGAGCGTGGTCCATGCGGTGTGCGAACGGATGGGCGACGCGCCGGTGCGACGGGTCTGCCTGGAGATCGGCACGCTCTCTGGTGTGGTGGCCGATTCAGTCCGGTTCTGCTTCGACCTCATCACCGAGGGCACCACGCTGGAGGGCGCGTCGCTAGAGATTGTCCAACCCTCTGGGAAGGCCCGCTGCCGGGACTGCGGCGTAGAGTTTGCGCTGGATGACCTGCTCATGCTCTGTGCGTGCGGCAGCGCGAATCGGGAACTCCTCGCGGGAGAAGAACTACGAATCCGGGAAGTTGAGGTGCTGGCCTGATGTGCGCGACCTGTGGCTGCTCGGGGGACACCATCCTCGTGCATGAGCACGATCATGGACACGAACACGGGCATGTGCATGCCCATGGCCATGGGCACCAGGAGCCGCAAACCCGCACCGTCACTCTCGAACAGGCCGTGCTGGCCCGCAATGACGCCCTCGCCGAGCTCAACCGCGAATGGTTCGCGCAGCACGGCATCCTAGCGGTGAACCTGATGAGCTCACCCGGGGCGGGTAAGACCACGCTGCTTGAGCGCACCATCCGGGAACTGGGCGCTGAACTGCGGATGTCGGTCGTCGAGGGTGACCAGGAGACGGTGCTCGACGCGGACCGGATCCGGGCCACCGGCGCTCCGGCGGTGCAGATCAACACCGGGTCGGGCTGCCACCTCGACGCCCAGATGCTGGCCGGTGGCCTGCGGACACTGGACCCGCCGGACAGCTCGGTGGTACTGATCGAGAACGTCGGCAACCTGGTGTGCCCGGCTTTGTTTGATCTCGGGGAGCAGGCGCGAGTAGTCATCACCTCGGTGACGGAGGGCGCGGAGAAGCCGCGGAAGTATCCGCAGATGTTCCGCGCGGCGGATCTGGTGCTGCTCAACAAGATCGATCTGTTGCCGTACGTCGATTTCGACGTCGCTGTCTTCCTGGAGGGAGCACGCCGGGCGAACCCGGGTGTCGAGGTGCTGCAGCTGTCGGCAACCACCGGTGACGGTATCGGCGACTGGTACGGCTGGCTGCGGGCGCGCCTTCCCTGATCGCCCAACGACAGCTCAGTACGGCCGCTTGGGCATGATCACCCAGAGCACCAGATAGATCACAATCTGCGGACCGGGCAGCAGGCAGGACAGTACGAACAACAGCCGTACCGCGTTGGCGTTCCAGCCGAACCGCTCGGCAAGCCCAGCGCACACCCCTGCGATCATCTTGCCTTCGCGGGGACGGGTCAGTGAGGTGCTCATGGAATCCTCCTTTGGGGCCGCTCACCCCACTTTCCTCTGCAGGGACTGCCACCGCATCCGGGTGCCCCCGGGTCGAGTTCCGGAGCCACCCGGACAACGGGTCTCGGGGTGGCGCGTCGCGCGCAGTCAGCCCATGGTGGCGGCGCGGGGGGCTATCGCCGCGCCGAGCGCGCCGAGGCCGGCCAGTACCGCAAGCAGCACCGGCAGTGCGACTGCCGGTGACCTCAACAGCGCCAGCAGCGCCCCGCCGACGCCGATCAGGGCCGCGGTGGTGAGCTGATCGGATATCTGCGCTGCCGAGGAATGGAACCCCACCTCGCCGACGTCGGCCTGTTGCAGCAGCAGGAACGACACCGCCGAGAAGCCCAGCCCCATCCCGACCCCGGCGACGCCCCACAGCGGTAGGGCCAACCATGGTGTACCCCACAACGGCGCGACCAACAGCAGCCCACCCGCGCCCGCCGCTAGCAGGCAGAACCCGATCCGCAGCAGCCGGGGGCGGGATAGGGTCGGGTGGTGGCCCTGCCATCCGGAAGCCGCCGACCAGCCTAGCGAGCCGACCACCAACGGGATCCCGGCGGCGGCCAGTGACCAGCGATGGGTGCTGGTCAGGATCAGCGGCAGGTAGGAGTTGGCGGTGAAGAACACCCCGGCGAGCAGCCCCCGGGCGGCCACCACGGTCGGCATCCCCCGGCGCGCCCGGAACACCCCGGTCGGCAGCAACCGACGTACCGACGGCACCAGCAGCACCAGCGCCCCGCCGGCCACCGCTGCGGCGGTGCCGCTCGGACGTTGGGAGGCCCAGCTCAGTGCGGAGACCCCGATCGCGGCGCCGAGCGCAGCGAGCACCAGGCCGGGCCGGCGGAGGGTGGCGCTTCGGCCGAGGTCCGGCCGGCCGAGCCGGCGCACGGAGGGCACCACCAGCCCGACCGCGAGCACCACCACCGGCACCAGACCGAGGAACACCCAGTGCCAGGACAGCCGTTCGGTCACCACTCCGGCGACCGGTGGCCCGATCAGTGAGGGGAGCACCCACGCCGAGGACATCAGCCCGAAGACGGCGGGACGGGCCCGCTCGGGGTAGACCACTGCGATAAGCACGTAGACCGCGATCGTCAGGGAGCCGGCGCCCAAGCCCTGCAGCGCCCGCCCCACCAGTAGCTGCGACATGCCGGCTGCAGTGCCGGCGACCAGCAGACCCGCCCCGAACAGCACCGGGGTCGCCACCAGCGGGATCCTCGGCCCGGCCAGGTCGCACCACTGCCCGCCAAGCACGGTGCCAAACACGCCGGCCGCCATAAATGTCACAAACGGCCAAGCGTACAGCTGCAGCACGCCGAGTTCGGCCACCAAAGCCGGCATGGCGGTGCCCACACCCATTGCCTCGAACGCCACCATGCTGATCAGCAGCAGCACGCCGACCGTAGTCGTGCGGTGGCCCGGACCGAACAGCTCCGAGCGAACCGGAGTCACGGATCCAGCATCAGGTACTGCGCTCACGGGACCAGCCTGCAGCCCCGACCCGGGTACAGGTCGTCACGCCGGTAATGCCACGAGTTCGCGCGGACGGTGGTTGAGCCGGGTCGCGCCGTCCCCGGTGACCACGACGATGTCCTCGATCCGGGCACCCCAGCGGCCCGGCAGGTAGATGCCCGGCTCGATGCTGAACGCCATCCCCGGCTCGAGCACCAGGTCGTTGCCGGTCACGATGTAGGGCTCCTCGTGCACCTCGAGTCCGATGCCATGCCCGGTCCGGTGGATGAACCACTCGCCGAAACCCGCGTCGGTGATCGGGCCCCGGGCTGCGGCGTCGACCTGTTCCGCTGTCACCCCCGGCGCGATCGCCGCCACCGCGGCGTTCTGGGCATCCTGCAGCACCGCGTAGGTCGCGGCGACGTCGGCGCCGGCCGGCTCCCCCAGGCTGTAGGTGCGGGTGCAGTCGGAGAAGTAACCTTCCGGGGTCGGCCCGCCGATGTCGACCACCACCACGTCACCGGCTTGCACCACCTGGTCGGAGACGTCGTGATGCGGGCTTGCCCCGTGCGGACCGGAACCGACGATGACAAACGCCGCCGCGGTGTGCCCCTCCGCGACGATCGCGGCGGCCACGTCGGCACCGACCTGCGCCTCGGTACGTCCGACCCGCAGCCACTCCCCCATCCGGGCGTGCACCCGGTCGATGGCCTGGCCCGCCGCGGCCAGCGCGGCGATCTCGGCGGCGTCCTTGCGCATCCGTAGCTGCCGCAGCACCGCCGACGCCAGCTCCTGCTCGCAGGCCGGCAACGCGGCCCGCAGCCGCAGTACGTGTGCCGCAGGCATCGCGTCCCCCACCGCGGCGCGCGCTGGTGGCGTTCCGGACCTGCGCAGCAGGTCCGCGACCAGGGCGTACGGATCGTTGCCGTCAGCCCACTCGGCGATCTCCAGGCCGAGCTCGGGTACCGGGGTGCTGTCCAGGCCCGGGCGTTCCAGCGCCGGGACCACCAGCGCCGGGTCACCGTCGGCGGGCAACACCAGGCAGGTCAGCCGCTCATGGGACTCGCCGGCCACCCCCAGCAGGTAGCGCAGATCCGGGCTCGGAGTGATCAGCAGCGCGTCCAGGCCGGCGATCCGGGTGGCGTGGCGCGCCCGGGCCAGCCGGGAGGTGAGTGTGTCGAGTGGAACGGGCACACCGAAAGCTTAACGGCCGGGACCGGGAGCTGGCAGGCTCTGCGCTCATGGACGCACCCCTGCTGCTGCTCGACGCCGCGAGCCTGTACTTCCGGGCCTACTACGGGGTCCCGGAGTCGATCACCGCCCCGGACGGCACCCCGGTGAACGCGGTGCGGGGCTTCACCGACATGGTCGCCCGGCTGATCGAGCTGCGCCGCCCGTCCCGGTTGGTCGCCTGCCTCGACCTGGACTGGCGGCCGGCATTCCGGGTGGCCGCGATCCCCTCCTACAAGGCGCACCGGGTTGCCCAGGAGACCGGCCCCGGCGTTGCCGACGTCGAGGAGGTGCCGGACACCCTGAGCCCGCAGGTCCCGCTGATCCTCGAGCTGCTGGCCGCCGCCGGCCTGGCCGCCGCCGGCGCGGACGGGTACGAGGCCGATGACGTGATCGGCACGCTGGCCGCAGCCGAGCGCCGCGACCCGGTGGAGGTGGTCAGCGGTGACCGGGATCTGTTCCAGGTGGTGCGCGCCGAGCCCACGGTGGTGCAGGTGGTCTACATCGGTCGGGGGCTGGCCAAGGCGGAGGTGATCGGCCCCGCCGAGCTCGCGAGCCGGTACGGGCTGCCCGAAACCGGCGTCGGGCCGGCTTATGCGGACCTGGCCGCGCTGCGCGGTGACCCGTCTGATGGGCTGCCCGGCGTGCCCGGCATTGGCGAGAAGACCGCAGCCACGCTGATCAGCCGCTTCGGCTCGGTGGAGGACCTGCTCGCCGCACTCGACGATCCCCAGTCGGCGCTCGCCCCGGGGATGCGGGCCAAGCTGCGGGCCGCCCAGGACTACCTGGAGCTGGCCCCCACCGTGGTGCGGGTGGCAACCGATGCCCCGGTGCGGCCGGACCGCGACGACACGCTGCCCTTGATGCCGGCCGACCCCGACGCGCTGGCCGCGCTGCAACGGAAATGGGGTCTGGGCACCGCGGTGGACCGCCTCGTCGCGGCACTTCACGCTCGGGGCTGACCCGCGTCCTCGGCAAGGAGATCGCTGGCCTTCTCCCCGATCATCATCGTGGTGATATTCGGGTTGACGGCGGGCAGGAAAGGCATGATGGAGCCGTCCGCGACCCGCAGCCCGGTCACCCCCTTGACCCGCAGCCGTGGGTCGACCACGGTCGCCGGGTCGCTCACGGCACCCATCCTCGCCGTCCCCGCGGGGTGGTAGACGGTGTTGTGCGTCTTGCAGAGGTAGTCGATGAGCTCGTGATCGGTGACTGCGTCCGGGCCGGGTGCCAGTTCGCGTTCGATCCAGCCCCGCAACGCTGGTTGCTCGGCGATCCTGCGCGCGAGTGTGATCCCGGCGAGCAGCACGCGAAGATCGTGACCTTCGGGATCGGTGAGGTAGCGCGGGTCCACCCTGGGGCGGTCCCGGAAGTCACGCGTCCGGAGCCGGACCGTCCCACGGGACCGGCCGCGGGTGACGTTCGGCGTCAGGCAGAAGCCGTTCGACGTGGTCGGATAGCCCCAGCGTAGGGTGTTCAGGTCGAAGGGCACCGAGCCGTAGTGCATCATCAGGTCAGGCCGGTCGAGTCCCGGTTCGGTCCGGGCGACCAGGCCGATCTCCCACCACTGCGTGGAGCGAGTAACCATCGGCTGTGCGGCCTCCCACATCACGAGGCCCTCGACGTGGTCGTCCAGGTTGGACCCGACGCCGGGGCTGTCCACCAGCACGTCGATGCCGACCTCACACAGGTGCCCGGCCGGGCCGATGCCGGACAGCATGAGCAGCTTGGGGGTATCGATCGCCCCAGCAGAGAGGATCACCTCACGCCGCGCGTGCACGGTGCCATACCGGAAGGTCAGGGAGTCGAGGTACGCCACGCCGGTGGCCCGCTTGTTCGCGTCGAGGAGCACCTGCTGGACCCAGGCGTTCGTGTGGATGATGAGGTTGCGCCGCCGGCCCATGATCGGGTGCAGGTACGCGCGTGAGGACGACATGCGGGTGTTGTCGTCGTCGGCGTTGAGTTGGAAGAAGCCCGCGCCCTCGGTGATCGTGACGCCCTCGTTGAACCGCACGGTGGGTAGGCCGACCTGGGCCGCGGCCTGCAGCACGGCGACCCCGCACGGGTCCTCCGGCGGGATCTGCCGCAGCGTCACCGGGCCCGAGCGGCCGTGGTGGTCGCCCGGGCCGTCGTTGCTCTCCAGCCGCCTGAGAAGTGGCCAGCACTCGTCGGCGCTCCAGCCCTTGCACCCCATTGCCGCCCACTCGTCGAGATCCTCGCGGGGTGGCCAGAAGGCGATGCAGGAATTGTGCGACGAGCAGCCACCGAGGACCTTGGCCCGGGAGTGCCGCACGAAGCTGTTGCCCTTTTCTTGGGGCTCGATCGGGTAATCCCAGTCGTATGCCGAGCCGAGCAGGCGCACCCACTGCTCCAGTCGCAGGATCTTCGGGTCGTCGACGTCGGACGGACCCGCCTCAACCAGGCAGACCGTGACCGACGGATCCTCCGACAGCCGGGCCGCAAGGACACAGCCCGCCGTGCCACCCCCGACGACGACGTAGTCGTACTCTTCGATCCCGTTCACACCTCGATCCTCCCGGCGACCAGCGTGCAGTGTCAGCCGAACGAGGAAAAGGGCGGTCAGGGTGAGGCGGTTTGGGGGAGGGCGCCAGCGACCGGTTTGAGGCGGGGAGAGTCCTCGTCGGCGTGGTAGGCCTGCGGGTCGGTCTGGTCGGTGCCGTTGAACACCCGCAGCTGCCGCAGCGCCATGGTGACCAGCGCAGCGACCATGAGGTTTCCGGCCAGCGCGACGAATCCGACGTAGATCTGGACCGGCGAACCGGCGAAGGGCTCCCATCCCAGGATCGACAGCGCGCCCAGCTCCAGCGCCCAGTCGCCGAAGTGCGCTGCGCCGGTGGCCGAGTTGGGGATGCTGTAGAGCATCGACAGGCCCCACGCCAACCCGGCCGCCCATCCCGCGAGCAAGCCCCACCGGTGGAACCACCGGGTGTACAGCGCGATCGCCACCGCAGGCAGCGTCTGCAAGATGATCACCCCGCCGATCAGCTGCAGGAAGATGGCGTACTGCGGATCGATGAAGACGATGAACCCGACCGCGCCGAGTTTCACCACCAGCAAAGCGAGCTTGGCTTGCTGCGTCTCGGCCCGGGAGTCGGCATCCCGATTCAGGTAGGACTTGTAGATGTTGCGGGTCCACAGGTTCGCGGCCGCGATCGACATGATCGCCGCCGGCACCAGCACGCCGATCCCGATGGCTGCGTAGGCGACACCGGCGAACCAGGCCGGGAACTGGGTGCCGAAGAGCACCGGGATGATCGTGTTGGAGTCCGGCCGGCCGGTCGCCGCGTTGACGATGGGCGTGGAGCCCGCGGCGATCGCCACGAACCCCAGCAGCGCGAGCAGCCCAAGCAGCAGCGAATACGCCGGCAACGCCACCATGCTTCGCTTGATCACATTACGACTGCGGGGGGGAGCCTACCCGTCAGCACATGCGGGTAGAGGAACGCCGCTAACGTCGAGCCCAAGGCCAGCGTCGCGTACTGCAGCTGGTTGTTGACACTGAGCAGGATGCCGTCCTCAGGTGACGGAGTGGCGTCGAACCTCGCATCCGCAGTGTCGAAGATCATGCCCCAACCGCCCAGCTTGGTTGGTAGGTACACCACCGCCACCGTGATCACCAGGTAGATCAGTAAGCACTTGACGAACGCGATCAGCGCAGGAGCCCGTAACCCGGACTTATAGGTGTAGATGGCGACGATCAAGAACGCCATGATCAGCGGCAGGTGTCCGACGATGCCGGTGCCGTTGAGCCCCATCGTCCGCAAGACCGCCTCGAGCCCGACCAGCTGTAACGCGATGTAGGGCATCGTCGCGACTATCCCGCTGATCGCCACCACCAGCGCGAGTGCTGACGAGCCGTAACGGCCCTGCACGAAGTCAGCGGGCGTCACGTATCCGTGTACCCGGGACACCGACCACAGCCGCAGCAGCGGCATGAACACCAGCGGATAGAGGATCACCGTATAGGGCAATGCGAATAGGCCCAGCGCGCCAGCCCCGAACACCAACGCCGGGAGTGCTACGAAAGTGTAGGCGGAGTAGATGTCGCCACCGAGAAGAAACCAGGTGATCCACGAGCCGAACTTGCGACCGCCGAACCCCCACTCATCGAGGTGATCAAGTGAGGAATCCACCTTCCACCGTGCGGCGTAAAAGCCGAGTCCCGTGACGAATGCGAACAGCAGCGTGAAGACGACCAGTTCGGCCCAGCGCACGGTCATTGTTGCGCTCCCCTTGAACCGGACGGCATCCTTGGGTCCCTTCCGGATGACAGCGGGCCCACGCAAACCTCAGTAAAGCGCGATAAACCCTGCAGGCTCCTGCGTCGACCGCTCAGGAGGTCCTGCACCATGCTCGTCAGTCTGTGGTCGTGCTCGGCGCCGACCAGGCGTCCCGGTAGCTTTCGCGCAGTAGGCAACGTTTTGCCCTCTGGCCTGCGGCGATACTGATCATCGTGTGGTCATGCGGGTGGCGAGGTCCTCCGCGCTGGGGGTCTGGCTGCCGCGGTGGGTGTCGATCTCGTCGAGTCGGCGGTGGGTGCCGTCCTTGGACGGCTTGAGGTAGCGCTGGAGGGTGCGGCGGTCTTCGTGGCCGGAGAGGTTCATCAGGTCGGCCTCGGTGGCGCCGTCCTCGCCGGCGTGGGTGAGTCGGGAGTGGCGCAGGTCGTGCAGGTCCCACCCGCCGGTAGCGGTGTCGAGGTGGCG
>DATHTJ010000229.1:0-4047 GCA_035463315.1 Pseudonocardiaceae bacterium | reverse complement strand
GGGTTGTCGGCTCAGGCGCTGGTGAGGACGTCGGCGAGGTCGAACCGGACGGGGCGTTCGAGCTGGGCGTAGGTGCACGACTCCGGCTCGCGGTCCGGACGCCACCGCACGAACTGGGCGGTGTGCCGGAAGCGGACGCCCTCCATGTAGTCGTAGCGGACCTCGACCACCCGCTCCGGGCGCAATGGGACGAAGGACAGGTCCTTGCCGGCGTTCCAGCGGCTGTACTCGTTCTTGCGCGGGGTGCGCTCGCCCTGCTCGTGCGCCGCCCAGTTCCACGGGTGCCCCTCGAACGTCGTCACCAGCGGCTGCAGCTCGGTCATCAGCTCGCGGCGCACGGCCATCGGGAACGCCCCGACCACGCCGACCGACGCGAGCACGCCCCGGTCGTCGAACAGCCCCAGCAGGAGGGAGCCGATCGCGTCCGGGCCGGACTTGTGCACGCGGTAGCCGGCGACGACGCAGTCCGCCGTCCGCTCGTGCTTGATCTTGGCCATGACCCGCTTGTCCGGCTGGTAGGTCAGGTCGAGCGGCTTGGCGATCAGCCCGTCCAGCCCGGCGCCCTCGAACTCGGCGAACCAGCGACGGGCGGTGGCCAGGTCACTGGTCAGCGGCGTGAGATGGATCGGCGCCTTCGCCCCGGCCAGGGCCTGCTGCAGCGCCGCCCGGCGCTCGGTGAACGGGCGCTCGGTCAGGTCGTCGTCACCGAGGGCGAGCAGGTCGAACGCGACGAAGCTGGCCGGCGTCTGCTCGGCGAGCAGCTTGACCCGGCTGGCGGCCGGGTGGATGCGCTGCTGAAGGACCTCGAAGTCGAGTGTGTTGCGGGCGGTGTCGGCGACGATCACCTCACCGTCGATCACCGCACGGAGCGGGAAATTCGCCAGGACGGCATTGACCACCTCGGGGAAGTAGCGCGTCATCGGCCGCTCGTTGCGGCTGCCGATCTCCACCTCGTCGCCGTCGCGGAAAATGATCGACCTGAAGCCGTCCCATTTCGGTTCGTAGTGCTGACCAGCAGGAATGTCGACGGCGGGCTTGGCCAGCATCGGCGCGACGGGCGGCATGACGGGAAGACGCACGGAATCAGTGTCCTCGCCCGCTGGCCAGGCCGCGTAGTTGTTCACACTCCGTGGACGCTGGTCGCCGCGAGCTGGCCGCAGGCGGCGGCGATCTCGCGACCGCGAGTGTCCCGGACGGTGCAGGCCACCCCGGCGTGCCGGACCCGCGCCACGAACTCCTCCTGCACGGGTCGCGGGCTGGCGTCCCACTCGCTGCCCGGAGTGGGGTTCAGCGGGATGAGGTTGACGTGGACCAGCGATCCGAGGCGTTCCCGCAGCAGCCGGCCCAGCAGGTCAGCCCGCCACGGCTGGTCGTTGACGTCCCGGATCAGTGCGTACTCGATGGACACTCGGCGCCCGGTGGTGTCCGCATAAAACCGCGCCGCGTCGAGCACCTCGGCCACCTGCCAGCGGCTGTTCACCGGGACGAGGGTGTCGCGTAACTCGTCGTCCGGGGTGTGCAACGACACCGCGAGCGTGACCTGCAAGCCTTCGGCGGCCAGCCGGCGGATCGCCGGCACCAGACCCACCGTGGAGACCGTCACCGAGCGCTGGGACAAACCCAACCCGTCCGGCGCGGGGTCGGTGATCCGGCGGACAGCGGTGAGCACCCGCTGGTAGTTGGCCAGCGGCTCGCCCATGCCCATGAACACCACGTTGGACAGCCGGCCGGGTCCACCAGGGAGCTCACCGTCGCGCATTGCGGCCGCCGCCGCGCGCACCTGGTCGACTATCTCGGCAGTGGACAGGTTGCGGGTCAGCCCCCCCTGCCCGGTGGCGCAGAACGGGCAGGCCATCCCGCAGCCGGCCTGGCTGGAGATACACACCGTGGCGCGGTCCGGGTAACGCATCAGCACGCTCTCGGTGAGCACGCCGTCCGCCGCACGCCACAGTGTCTTTCGGGTGGTGCCGCCATCGCAGGAGACGTGCCGCAGCGGGGTGGCCAGTTCCGGGAGCAGCGCGGCAGCGAGCCTCTCCCGGCGGAGCGCGGGCAGGTCGGTCATCGCGGCCGGATCGGTCGTCAGCCGGGCGAAGTAATGCCGGGCGAGCTGGTCGGCGCGAAACGCCGGCTCGCCCAGCGCCTGCACCGCGGCGCGGCGTTGGTCACGGTCGAGGTCGGCGAGGTGGCGCGGCGGCATGCCCCGGCGCGGGGCCTCGAATACCAGTGGAAGCGCAGTCATGGCATTTTTCAGTGTTTCACGGTGACAACAGTGGACTCGTGGCGCAGGTGCAGGCGGTAGCGCACCGGGATGGTCAGGCCCGGGGTCTGCGCGATCGACCGCGCTGCCACCTCGGGGGTGAACTCGATGCGCAGCGCGCGCTCCAGGTCACCGCGATCGGTGAAGCGCCAGACCGTGTCCACCCGGCGGCAGTCGAAGCCCTGGGCGGCGAAGAATGCCTCGACCACCGCTGGCCGGTAGCGGGGCGCCGCGGCGCACAACCACTCGCCGTAGGGAGCGAGGGTGGCGTCCAGGTCAATGACAGCCAGCGTCCCGCCGGAGCGCAGCACCCGTCGCGCCTGCGCCAGGCCAGGTTCGCAGCCCGGGCCGAAGAAGTAGGCGATGCGGGCATGCACCAGATCGGCGCTGGAGTCGGCCAGCGGCAGCCGTTGGGCACAACCGGGCAGGACCGCCACGTTGGGCAGGTCGCGGACCCGCTGGCGGGCGCGCTCCACCAGCGGCGGGTGCGGCTCCACCCCGACCACGCTGCGGGCCCGCTCGGCGAACCGAGGCAGGTGGAAGCCGTCCCCGCAGCCGATGTCGACGACGTCCGCGTCGGACCAGTCGATCCGCTCGGCCAACGCCGCCCACAGCGCCCCGTCAGCGTCGACCGCCCGGTTCTCCCGCTCGTAGACCTCGGGCCAGTTCCAGATGTTGGGGCTGGGCAGCACGCCGCGGTTGGTCACCGGTCCAGTGTGCCCACACCGCCCCCGTTCTCCGGACTCAGCCGCCGGTCGGGACGAACAAGCTCAGCAGCAGCCAGGAGACAACCGCCGACGGCAGCAGCGAGTCCAGCCGGTCCATCATCCCGCCGTGGCCGGGCAGCAGGTTACTCATGTCCTTGACGCCGAGGTCACGCTTGATCAGGGATTCGATCAGATCTCCTCCGGTGGCCGTGACCACGATGGCCGCCCCGAACAACACCCCTTGCCACGCCTGCCCACCGAGCAAGTAGGTCAGCGCCAGGGCACCGGCGGCGGTCCCGGCCACCAGCGAGCCGATGAGGCCCTCCCAGGACTTCTTCGGGCTGATCGACGGCGCCATCGGGTGCCGCCCGCCCAGCACCCCCGCGGCGTAGCCCCCCATATCCGAAGCCACCACAGCGAGCATCAGGCACAGCGTCCGCGCCGCACCGTCGGCAGGAACCACCAGCAACGTGGCGAAGGCGGCGAATCCGGGCACGTAGGCCGCGGTGAACACGGACGCACTGACGTCCCGGACGTAACCTGCCGCGCCCCAGGGGAAGCGCCACACCAGGCAGACCAGTGCAGTGATCACGAAAGCGACCAGCAATCCATCCCGACCGAAAGGCCAGGACAACCACACCATTGCCTGCCCGCCGAGCAGCACCGGTGGCAGGGCGACCCGGATGTCGGCGCGGCGCAACGTCGCGGCGAGCTCCCAGCTGGACACCGCCACCGCAGCGGCCACGATCCCGATGAACACCTGGCGCACAGTGCACAGCGCGACCAGGATCCCAGCGCCCAGCAGCAACCCGACGATGATCGCGGCCCACAGGTTCCGGCCGGCCCGCGTGACGCGAGGGCGCTCGACCGGGCGCACAGCGGCAGCGGGGTGCTCAGGCAGTCCGGTGGCAGACACTCAGACCTCGAGCAGTTCGGACTCCTTGTGCTTGACGAGCTCGTCGACCTGTCCCACGTATCGGTGGGTGATGGCCTCGAGCTCTTTCTCTGCCCGGGCCACGTCGTCCTCACCGGCCTCCCCCTGGCGGGCGATGCGGCTGAGCTCCTCCTTGGCCTTGCGGCGGA
>DATHTJ010000228.1:0-3894 GCA_035463315.1 Pseudonocardiaceae bacterium | reverse complement strand
CGGCTGCACGGGGATTCAGAGCTCTACGTCAGCGGCTACACCGACGAGGCGCTGGACACCTGGGCCGAGCGGATCCGTCGCTGGCAGGCCGGTGAGAGCCCGCGCACTGAACACACCATTTCCCCACCCGCCCCGGTGCGGCCGCGGGAGGTGTTCGTCTACTTCGACAACGACGTCAAGGTGCGCGCCCCGGTCGACGCGATCTCGCTGGCCCGGCGACTGGGCTAACAAAGGCGACTGGGCTAACAACGGCAACTGCGATCTCATCAGCCATAGGCTGGGTAATAGCCCTCCGAGGGTCGCTGCGCTTCGGCGATCAGCAGGGAACCGGGAACGTGCTTGACGCCCGTCTCGGTGACCCAGTCTTCCGGTCGGATTGACTTCGGGAGAGCACGCCACTGGGCACGAAGCTCGGGGTGGTCATCGGCTTCCGGGGCGCGGTGGTGCTCGACGCCAGAACGCAGTCGTGCCGATGCTGGCTTCGGGGACTCGATGACCACCGAGACGCTGACCGTCACCGAGGCACGGGCCCGACACGACGTGAACAGCGCGCCGTACCTCATCCGGAACTTCGCCACATCGCCGAGTATGCAGCCAGGGTGCCCGTCAACACCAAAGTTCGGGCCACGCGGCGCAAGCCGGCTTCCAGGACAACTATGAGGGTGTGAGCGGGCAACCACAGGTGCGGCCGGACCCGGCGCTGGGGTTGCTGGAGATCTACGACACCGCGCTGCCCCAGGTCCACGGGTACCTGCTGTCCCGCTGCCGGGACCGTACGCTGGCCCAGGACCTCACCGCGGAGACGTTCCTCGCGGCGGTCACCGCCGCGAGGAAGCAACCGACGCCACCGATCACCACCGGCTGGCTGGTCGGCGTAGCCCGGCACAAGCTCGCCGACCACTGGCGATGGGCCGAGCGCGAGCAACGCGGTCTGCGGCTGGTACGGACTACTGCCTACGAGACCAACGACCCGTGGGACGTCGAGATCGACACCATGGTGGCCCATCAGGTGCTCGACGCGCTGGGGCCGCACCACCGGGCCGCGCTCACCCTGCGCTACCTCGACGGGCTGCCGGTGGCGCAGGTCGCCGAGCACCTCGGACGCACTGTGCACGCCACCGAGGCACTGCTGGTCCGCGCCCGCGCCGCGTTCCGCGCGGCCTACGAGGACCCCGAGGGGGTGCGATGACCGATCCGCTGAACGCCCTCCGTGAGCCCCTCACGCCGGTCGATCCCGACCCGGCATTCGCCGCCGAGCTGCGCTCCCGGTTGGAGCGCGCCCTGATCGCCCCGGAAGGAGCACCCATGACCACCACCGTCGAGACCCCGTCGCAGACCCTCGGTTGTTACCTCGCCGTGGATGACGCCCGCAGCGCACTGGACTTCTACGAGCTGGCCTTCGGTGCCCGGCGCCGCGGTGAGCCGATCGTGATGGAAGACGGTCGGATCGGGCACGCCGAGCTGGTCATCGGAGATTCGGTGCTCATGCTCGCCGACGAGTTCGCCGAGATCGACTTGCTGTCCCCGCGGACCCGCGGCGGCCCCAGCCAGTCGCTGTACCTCCGGGTGTCCGAGCCGGACGCAGTGGATGCCACCGTGCGCGACGCTGTCGAGGCGGGGGCGCGGCTGGAGCGGGCTGCTGCCGACTACGACTACGGCCGCAACGCTGTCGTCGTCGACCCCTCCGGGCACCGCTGGATGATCTCCTCGGCACCGGCCGCAACGCCCACTCCCCGGCACGGCGACCTCGCTTACCTCACGCATGCTGTGGTAGATACCGAGCGGGCTCGGGCGTTCTACGGTGCCGTGCTGGGCTGGCGGTTCAGTCCGGGGCGGATCGAGAACGGCTGGCACATCGAGGGCACCCACCCGCCGGCCGGGATGCACGGTGGTGCCGACCGAGCGGGGATCGAGCCGGTCTACCAAGTCGACGACCTGGCCGCCGCGCTCGCCGCCGTCCGCGACCATGGTGGTCAGGCCGGTGAGCCACAACAGCAGCCCTACGGCCGGATCGCCGAGTGCATCGACGACCAAGGCGTCCCCTTCCAGCTACTGCAGTCCTAACCGATTACTGCGTTCTGGCTCCAGAACGCGGTAGATCCGATCGGCATGCGAGTGAGCACTCACTCATTGACGGAGTGAGCGCTCACTCCGTACCGTCGAAGACGTGATGGAGACACACCGCAAGAGGGCCCAGGCGATGAGCCCGGACGATCGTCGCGCGGCGATCGTGGCCGCCACCCTGCCGCTGATCATCGAGCACGGCGCGACGGTGACCACCGGGCAGATCGCGACCGCGTCCGGCGTCGCCGAGGGCACCGTGTTCCGCGCCTTCGCCGACAAGCAAGAGCTGCTGAGCGCCTGCCTCGACGCCGCGTTCGACCCGGCCGACCCGGTGGCCACGCTGCGGCAGATCCCGCGGGAGCTGCCGGTGGCCGACCGGCTGCTGCAAGCCACCGCCACCGTCGCCGAGCACTGGGATCGGGCGATCTCTGTCGGGCAGGCCGTACGCACTGCCTGCACCGGACCACCCAAGCCCGGATCTCCCAGCGGCCCGGGCAAGGCGATGCGCGAGCTCATCAGCGCACTCGCCGACCTGCTGGCCCCGGACGCCGCGGCGTTGCGGTTGAGCCCGGAGCGCACCGCGCAGCTGTTTCTGCTCGCGGTGACCAGCGACCGGATCCTGCGGCTGCGGCTGGGCGGGCTCAGCGCACCCGCCCTGAACACCGAGGAGCTGGTGGAGGTCTTCCTGCACGGCACGCTACGAGGAGAACACGAGTGAGCCAGCTGATGATCGACGCCGTCGACGTGCGCCGGACGTTCGGTGACGTCACCGCCTTGGACGGGGTGAGCGTGGCCGTCCCCGCCGGCACCGTGCACGGCCTGCTCGGGCACAACGGTGCGGGCAAGACCACCCTGGTCAACGTCCTCACCACGCTGTTTGCCCCGACCGGCGGCCGCGCGACGGTGGCCGGCTTCGACGTGGTGCGCGACGCCGCCGAGGTGCGCCGCCGGATCGGTGTCACCGGCCAGTTCGCCTCGGTGGACGAGGACCTCACCGGCGCCCAGAACCTGGCGCTGCTGGGCCGGCTGCTGGGTGCCTCCCGGCGCGAGGCGCGCCAGCGTGCCGCCGAGCTGCTCGAGCTTTTCGGGCTCACCGAGGCCACCGACCGGCCCGCTCAGAGCTACTCCGGAGGGATGCGGCGCAAGCTCGACCTGGCGAGCAGCCTGGTCGGGCGGCCCGATGTGGTGTTCCTCGACGAGCCCACCACCGGGCTGGACCCGGAGAGCCGGCTGGGCATGTGGGAGGTCGTGCACACCCTGGTGGCCGGCGGCACCACGGTGCTGCTCACCACCCAGTACCTGGACGAAGCCGACCGGCTGGCCGACACCATCACCGTGCTGTCCCAGGGGCAGGTGGTCGCGACGGGCACCGCGGCCGAGCTCAAGGGCCGCGTCGGCCGGCGCACCGTCAGCGCGACGCTGGCCGTCGCCGCCGACATCGGCCCCGCCCTGGACACCCTGCGGCGGGCGGGGCTGGACCCGCTGCAGTCCGGCCGGACGCTCACCGCCCCGGTCGAGTCGTCCCGCGAGCTGGCCGTCGTGGTACGCGCGCTGGACGACGCCGGTATCGAGGCCGACGAGCTCGCCCTGCACGAGCCGACGCTGGACGACGTCTACCTCACGCTGACCGGAGCCCGCCCATGACCACGCTCGCCACGCCGCCCAGCACCGTGCAGGCCCGCCCGGCCGGCAGCGGCGTGCACACCCAGGTGCAGGTACTGACCGGCCGGGCGCTGCGCCGGCTGCGGGACCCGCGGCTGATCGTGCTGAGCCTGCTCCAACCGTTGATCATGCTGACCCTGTTCAGCCAGGTGTTCCGCGGCATCGCGA
>DATHTJ010000227.1:0-4467 GCA_035463315.1 Pseudonocardiaceae bacterium | reverse complement strand
TGCTCATCCTTAGATTGCGGCGCGTCCCTTCGTCAAGTCGCGCGGAGCGGGCCACCCTCGAGTTGGTGCCGCAGCCGTTCTGGTACCGCGAGGCCGCCTCGTTCTGGCAACTGACCGACGACCCAGAACTGGCATTTAGGGTGCATGCCTTGCTCGGCGGCACCCCGGCCTACCGAGCGATGGCGTTCGGACCTCCGTCGAGCCGGGAGTCCTTCGATCGATGGGTGACGCAGCGCCTGCTCAACCCGGCAAGCGCGATCTTTCGTGAAGGGAGCCTGTTACTCTGGGAGGAATCCGGTGTCACTGATCCCGCGCCTTATCACGGCGTCCTCACCGCCATCGGGGCCGGCGCGGCACGTCGTTCGGAGATTGCCGGGCGAATCGGCAGACCCGCCACAGCCATCGCTCATCTGCTGGCTGGGCTGCAGCAGGTGGGTCTGATCACCCGCTTCGAGGATGCATTCCGGGAGCGGAGAGGGATCTACCGGCTCACCGATCCGCTCATCCGGCTGCACGAACTTGTGATCGGACCCAACGAACGCTTACTCGTGCGTGGACGCGGAACGCAGGTCTGGACTGCGAATGCAGACACCGTCGCCTCCAAGATATACGGCCCGCATCTGGAGGATCTCGCCCGGGAATGGTGCTTGAGTCACGCCAGTTCCGCCGCTTTGGGTGGATCGGCTCACGACGTGCTTCCAGCGACCGTTGCCTGCCGGAAACACCGCCAAGGCCACGAGATCGACATTGTCGTGGTGGAGGCATCGGCTGGCACGCGACGTCGGGTGGTGGCGATCGGTGAGGTGACCTCGACTGAGCGGCCAGTTGACGTGGCGGAGGTCACCCGTCTGGACCACCTCCGTGATCTGCTGCCGGACTCCTGGGTGCTGGCGCCCCCACGGCTGCTGGTGTTCTCCCGCGCCGGGTTCACCTCGGACGCTCGGCGCGCGGCAGCCAGCAGGCAGGACGTCGAACTGGTCGATCTCGAACGGCTCTATCGGAGCGACTGAGACCACCGGATCAGCTGCCAGTCCTCGGTGTGCCGGTACCAGGTCCAGCGGTCGGTGGTGTGGCCCGCGACGCCGTCGCGCCATACCGTGGTCGGCGCGCAGCCCAGCTGGACCGCCCGCCCGGCGACGTGCCGCACCCGGCGCCCGAGCAGGCCACGACGGACCGCCACCCGCACGAGCAAGCCGTGTTCCGGATCGGGGGCTACCTCCAGCCGGGCAGCCTGCCCACGCAACACCACCTCGTCGTCGCAGTAGGCCACCCCCTGCAGCGACCGGACCACGCCAAGCCCCACAAGCACACCACCGGAGTCGTCCCGCACCAGGGGCACTCGATCCGGCTGGCCCTGCAGCGCGAGCGAGGCCGCCGCCGAGGGCACCACCGGCAGGCCCCAGAGCCGGGCCACCGCCGATGTTGCCGAGGACGGCACGTAGCCCACCGGCACCACCCCCAGCAACGAGCTGCGGAGCAGCCGCAGCAGCACCGCGGCCAGGTCGGCGTCGGTGCCGCAGACCACCAGACGGCGACCGTCCAGCCCGGCCAGCAGCGAGCCGAGTTCCTCGCGCCCGGGCTGGGCCGGCACCGCCGTCACCTCGGACACCCCCGCACCGGGCCACCGGGCGGACCCACAGGTCAGCACCACAGCCCCGGCCACGTCCACCTCCTGGGTCTAGGCTCGGTCAGCGCACCAGCGCGGCAATCCCCACTGTTGTTGGAGTACCACATGCCGGCGATCGTGCTGATCGGCGCCCAGTGGGGCGACGAGGGCAAAGGCAAGGCCACCGACCTGCTCGGCGAGCGGGTCCAGTGGGTGGTGCGCTACCAAGGGGGCAACAATGCGGGACACACCGTGGTGCTGCCCGACGGGCAGGACTTCGCGCTGCACCTCATCCCGTCGGGCATCCTCACGCCGGGCATCACCAATGTCATCGGCAACGGCGTCGTGGTGGACCCTGGCGTGCTGCTCGACGAGCTGGCCGGCCTGGAGGCTCGGAATGTGGACACCAAGCGGTTGCTGATCTCCGCCGACGCGCACTTGATCATGCCATACCACGTCGCGATCGACCGGGTCACCGAGCGCTACCTGGGCAAGGCCAAGATCGGCACCACTGGGCGCGGCATCGGGCCCGCCTACCAGGACAAGGTGGCCCGGGTCGGGGTGCGGGTTCAGGACCTGCTGGACGAGAAGATCCTGCGGCAGAAGGTCGAGGCCGCGCTGGAGTTCAAGAACCAGGTCCTGATCAAGGTCTACAACCGGCGCGCACTGGACCCCGAGCAGGTGGTGGATACCGTGCTCGACCAGGCCGCGCACTTCGCGCACCGGATCGCCGACACGCGCCTGCTGCTCGACCAGGCGCTGCGGCGCGGCGAGACGGTGCTGCTGGAAGGCAGCCAAGGCACCCTGCTCGACGTCGACCACGGCACCTACCCGTTCGTGACCTCCTCCAACCCGACCTCGGGCGGCGCCTGCGCCGGCTCGGGCATCGGCCCCACGAAGATCACCGCTGTGGTGGGAATTCTCAAGGCGTACACCACGCGGGTCGGCTCGGGCCCGTTCCCCACCGAGCTGCACGACGCGATGGGCGAGCGGCTGCGCAAGACCGGTGGAGAGATCGGGGTCACCACCGGGCGAGCCCGGCGGGTCGGCTGGTTCGACGCGGTGATCGGGCGCTACGCGGCTCGGGTGAACGGGATCACCGACTTCTTCCTGACCAAGCTCGATGTCCTGTCCGGTCTGGACACCGTGCCGGTCTGCGTGGCCTACGACGTCGACGGCAGGCGCACCGACGAGATGCCGATGACCCAAACTGACGTGCACCACGCCGTGCCGGTGTACGAGGAGCTGCCCGGCTGGTGGGAGGACCTGTCCCAGTGCCGCACCCTCGATGAGCTACCAACCAACGCCCGGGCCTACGTGCAGCGGCTCGAAGAGCTGTGCGGTGCCCGAATCTCAGCCATCGGAGTCGGCCCCGGCCGCGACCAGACAATCGCCCTCCGCGCGCCGTAATGATGGACAGCCTGGGCAGCGCGGGCCCTATTGGCGCACTTGCTGGTAGGAGACCAGAAGGTCGTCCACGAGCGAGACTAGGGACCCGACCACGGTCTCGGGGTGGGCCAGACCAGCAACCGCTCGTGCAGCAAGCATGGCAAGTGGGCCGCCGCGATCACGTCCGTATTCGGCGAGCGCGGACATCGCTATGCGTGTGACGTCGCCAGCGAGTGAATCTCCGGCCAAAATCGTGAGCCGGTCGCCGAGCGGCGAGGTCTCGCAGTCCACCAAGGCCGGCTCAAGTCCGGTTGTGCGGCGGGCAACTCGATTGCCATGGACGGGAAACCGAGCACCGCGACGCCCACCTGACCCGCTCAATGCGCCCCCAAAGCGTTGAGTGCATCGAGCAGCACACACCGGGCAAGCACATACTCCACGGGAGGTCGAGCCACGTTCATCGGTTCCACTCCGGGTCCTGCCGTCCCAGAGCATCAATGAGTTGGCTGCCCTCTTCGGGCGACCTTCCCGGGCCGGTGAGCAGATCCACGACGGCCTGGCTGGCACTCACGTACCGCAGCCCGTCACGCACCGTCGTGCCACGGTAGACGACGTCATCGAACGGCTCGAGCAGCAGCACGTTGGCGCCCCGCTCCGCCCGTCGGAGCGCAAGGCTGCGCTGTGCGGAAACCGCATCGGGCACGAAGATCGCGGGCAGTACGAGAGGGGCCACCGCTGCCTGATCGGCGGGCAGGTACGCCCTCGCCGCGGCCGACCCTGTCAGCGCGTACGGCCCTTGGCGACAGGCCAGGTCATTCAGCAGGCGGTTGATGCCTCGCGGAACCAAGACCGAGACGGCGCGGTTGGTTGTGGTGAGCCCGTAGTCCTGGGCCCACCGGCGGACGAGTGACTGCTTCCGCACGGAGATCACGACGCATACCGGATCGCGGTCGACGAGGGCATCACGCACGAGCAGGTCGAGCACTCGCGAGCTGGTCGCCGGTCCGACCGTCGCCTCTGCCGCCAGTGCCCGCACTCCTAGTCGCCGGGGCCCGTCCAGGAGGGCGCGCACGACCCGGGCCGCTGCGGGGCCCCGAAGTGACTGCAGGCGTCGGTCGTCCGGTTCCACGTACGGACTCCGTGTTGCACCGGGGCGGTCGATGAGCAGACTCGGCCGCTCCAGCTGCAACCGCATGTTTCCCGTCGCGTCGAACCAGCCCGCGCCTGCCTTCGCCAGCCGTTCGCGTGCCAGGGGAGACCCGCTAGGAAGCGTGTTCCGCGCCACGTGGACGCGTTACTTTACGGAACACTACGGCGCCAACCACAGTGAGGCCCTCGTCTGGCCAGGTCACCGACCTCATAATCAGCGGCTCAGGATGGCCTCCTCCAGGTCGAGCTCGTGGAGGGTGCGGGACAGCACCTCGTCGTTGATGCGGCCAGCGTTGCGCAACCCCACCAGCGTCTCCCGCTCG
>DATHTJ010000226.1:0-6549 GCA_035463315.1 Pseudonocardiaceae bacterium | reverse complement strand
GTCCTCCGGTGGCGAGGACTTCGGGTGGTACCTCGAACACGTGCCCGGATCAATGGGTCGTCTTGGCGTCTGGTCGGGTGAGGGCCCGCCGCATGACCTCCACAAGTCCACCTTTGACCTCGATGAGCGCGCGCTGCCGCTTGGCGTGCGGGTCATGGTGCACACCGCGCTGGCCGCCCTCGCCTAACCCCCTCCCGGAGTGGGGCCGATGCCAGTGCACGGGCGACTGCGCAGCTCGGCGACGTAGTCCTCCGGAGCGCCGGCTGCTTCGGCGGCATCAGCAATGACCCCGAGGTAGCGTGCCGAGGGTAAGCCGCCTTCGTAGGCGTCCAGCACGTAGAGCCACGCGAGCACGGAGCCGTCCAGGGTGTGCACCCGCAGCCGCAGCTTCTTGTGCAGCCCGAAGTCGCCACCTTCCCAGTGGTCGAGCAGCTTCTCGTCCTCCGGGGTGACGTCATAGACCACGACGAACACCTGCGAGAGGTGATCTTCGACGACGGTAGCCAGGGCACCCTCCCAGCCGAGGTCCTCGCCACCGAAGGTCAGCCGCCATCCGATCAGCCATCCGGTCACTGCCATCGGCGAGTGCGGCGCACGCTGCATCATCTGGGCTGGGTCCATGTTGGACCCGTAGGCGGCGTAGAGCGGCACGCGCGATAGCGTAGCCGCCAGGCGGGATCCCCCGGTGCTCCCGGCACCGCTACCGCCGACGCCCTGCTCACGGGTGTGCACTGAGCGTGCTGGTGCGCAAGGCAACCCCCGGTCTGCCCATGCGTCTTTACGGGTACAGCGTGCCTGAGGAGGTTGCGATGCGGATCGTCGCCTGCGGGCTGATCGCGGGTGTCGCCTTGCTGGGGGTCGCCCCGGTGGCCATGGCCGATGAGCTGACCCACGATACGGTTGGCGCCAATCCGGACAGTCAAGTCGCGCCGCAGGCCGAGGTGAGCCTGCTCGCGGTATCGCTCACCGCTGGCGGGGCAGTCGCCATGGCCGGGTCCGGCGCGGCGCTGGCACTGGCCCGCCGCCGCAGGGTCAGTCCACCCAGTTGAGGGTCCGGCTGACCGCCTTACGCCACTGCGCGTAGAGGTACTCGCGTCGCCGCGGGTCCATCTCCGGGTTCCACCGCCGGTCGGCCGCCCAGTTGGCCCGGATCTCCGCCTCGCCAGACCAGAATCCCACCGCGAGGCCGGCCGCGTAGGCGGCGCCCAGTGCGGTGGTCTCGCTGACCACCGGCCGGATCACCGGGACGGCCAGGATGTCGGCTTGGAACTGCATCAGCAGCTCGTTGACCACCATCCCGCCGTCCACCTTCAATGCGGTTAGTGCCACCCCCGAGTCGGCATTCATCGCGTCGAGCACCTCGCGAGACTGGAACGCGGTCGCCTCGAGCGCCGCCCGGGCCAGGTGACCGCGGGTGACGTAGCGGGTCAGGCCGACGATGGCGCCGCGGGCGTCGGGGCGCCAGTGCGGAGCGAACAGCCCAGAGAAGGCGGGGACGAAGTAGGCGCCGCCGTTGTCCTCGACGGTCGCCGCGACGTCCTCGATCTCCGCTGCTGAGGAGATCATGCCCAGGTTGTCCCGCAGCCACTGCACCAATGACCCGGTGACCGCGATCGAGCCCTCCACCGCGTACACCGGATCCTGGGACCCGAGCTGGTAGCAGACCGTGGTGAGCAGTCCGTTGCGGCTCATCACCTTCTCGGTGCCGGTGTTGAGCAGCATGAAGTTGCCGGTGCCGTAGGTGTTCTTGGCCTCCCCGACGGACAGGCAGGCCTGCCCGAACGTGGCCGCCTGCTGGTCACCGAGAATGCCAGCGATGGGCACCCCGGCCAACGCGCCGGGCTCGTGCGCGTGGCTGTACACCTCGGACGAGGAGCGGATCTCCGGCAGCATCGGCACCGGGATGCCCATCTCCTCGGCGATACTCTCGTCCCAGGACAGCGTGTCCAGGTCCATCAGCAGTGTCCGGGAAGCGTTGGTGACGTCGGTGACGTGCAGCCCACCGGACGGGCCGCCGGTCATGTTCCACAGCAACCAGCTATCCATGGTCCCGAAGCACAACTCGCCGTTGTTCGCCCGCTGCCGGGTACCGTCCACCTGGTCCAGGATCCAACGGATCTTGGGGCCGGAGAAGTAGGTAGACAGCGGCAATCCGGTGCGAGCCTGGTAGCGCGGTGCGCCTGCGTCGCCGCCGAGCTCGGCGCATAACCGGTCGGTCCGGGTGTCCTGCCACACGATTGCGTGGTGCACCGGCTCGCCGCTGAGCCGGTCCCACACCACGGTCGTCTCGCGCTGGTTGGTGATGCCCACCGCGGCGATGTCACCGGCCGTCAGGTCCGCCTTGGCCAGTGCCCCGGCCGCGACGTCCCGAGTGTTCGCCCACACCTCGAGCGCGTCGTGCTCCACCCAACCGGCTCGCGGGAGGTGCTGCCGATGCTCACGCTGGTCGGCGGAGACCACCCGGCCGTCGTGGTCGAAGACCATGCAGCGGGTGGAGGTGGTGCCCTGGTCGATCGCCGCGACGTACTGGCTCATCGAGACTGCACGCTAGCGGGTGCCGGGCACCGCGGCCCGCTGCCGTCGGCTTCGATGCGGAAACTGGTGATGCTCATCTCGGCGGAGAGGTCGGGCATCTGACTGGTCGCGCTGAAGCCGCCGGTGAGGACGGCAGGTTGACACGGGCTTCCTCCGTCGGCGGCGAGGTCCGATGTGTAGAGGAGCCCCCGCGAGGCAGCGCTGATACAACCTCACCAACAATCTTGAGCGCGTCGTGCTCCCCCCAGCCGGGTCACGGTCCCATGAGCCGGTACGCGTCAACATACCGTTGTGGGCTGCGCTGGAGATCATGTTCCCAGCGTTGGATACAACGCTGCGCAAAGGTCACGCCGGTGCTGATCACCTCTTTGATCGGATCCAGGTAACTCAACACTTCGGGCTGCTCGAGGCCGGCCCTGATCCGCGCGGACAGGCCAGCGTCAGCCAGCCGAACGAGTTCGCGGGCCAGGTCGTGGAGGGAATCGCCGCCCAACCTGGCCGCCAGCCCTTGAACCGCCACCTCTGGCATGGCCGCTCGATGCTCATCGACGGTGTAGTGCCTGAGTAACTCCCATGCAGCGGCTCGCGAGGCGGGATGGTAGGTGAGTCCCACCCACAAGGCAGGTACGGCCGGGATGTCGGGGTAGGCGGGCCCGTCAGCGACCCGCAGTTCCAGAGTCTGACGCAGCCGCACATCGGTCCAGATCTGCGACAGGTGGGAGATCCAGTCGTTCATGGTCGGCTTCGTACCGTCCGCGAACCCTTCGGTGAGCAGTGCGCCAAACGGCCGGTCAGGTGCATGACGGTAGGTGCCGTCCTGAGCCAGGTGGTAAATCATCGGTAGTGCCATGGCCCACTCGACGAAGTGGTCGATGCGCATCTCTTCCTTGAGTGCAGGGGCGAGGACGCCACAACGACGCGGGTCGGTCTTCAACCAGCACTGCGTGCGGCGGGACAGCAGGCCGGTGAGCTTGCCGCCCTCCAAAGGGGAGTTCACGAACAGGCCGGCGATCACTGGTGAGGCTGCCACCTGCATGCGCAGCTTCTCCACGAGATCCTCTTCGCTGAGGTAATCGAGCGTGACCTGGGTCGACAGGGTCGCCCCCATGACCGTCGTGGCCCACGCCCCCGCGTCGCCGATCCGGGCGAAGAACTCCCGCATGATCGCGCCCCTGGGCTTATCGACAAAGGGAACGTCCGCAACCGTGTTGAATGGCATGTTAGCGCCCGGTAGAATCGCCAACCCAAGGCGCCGAGCAAGCTCGGCCGCTCGCGTCAGTACCGCCCGCGTATCGGCGATCACACTGACCACATCGTCGTGTGGAGCCGAGGAGTATTCCAGCGCGCCGCCGTGTTCCAGGGTGATCTGTATTCCGCTGTCGTGTCTCATCCCGGTCACGTGATCACCATCAAAGATCGGCTCTCCGCCGAATTCCTCGATAATGGCTAACACGAGGGACCCGACGCCGTTGCTTCCGTGGTACGGAACGGCCCTGCCGGTCGCTGGATCGACAACCGCGTTCTCGATCTCGATCCCGATTCTCTCGGCCGCGCCGTCCGATTTCTCGAACAACGACCGTAGATCCTCTTTGTGCAGTGCGGCCGGCCCACGCGCCGTCATCTTTCGCTCGGATCTTTTCATAGTCATGATCACCCGCTCCACGATTATCTAGCTGCCCTCTCAATCGCTGACTTGTACCCGAATGTCGCAGCCTGTTCCGCGCTATCGCTGCGGTGATCCACCGAGTGCTGCCAGCGCGCTCAGCCGCCTGCGTGACAAGCTGTGGCAAGACCACGGCAGTGCCCGACAGCGGTAGCGTGCATCGGGCGGGGGGCACAACGGGGCGTGGGAGGCAGAGTGCAGCAGTCCGAGTGCGGGCACCAGCGGCCCATCGGTGGGTCCGCGCCGGGGCAGCTTGGTCCGGCGCAGCGCGCGGCGGACTGGCAACGGCTGGCCGACGAGCAGTTCGACGTCGTGGTTATCGGCGGCGGTGTGGTCGGCTCTGGCGCGGCGTTGGATGCCGTGACCCGGGGTCTCAAGGTCGCCCTGGTGGAAGCCCGGGACCTGGCGTCGGGCACGTCCAGCCGGTCGTCCAAGCTGTTCCACGGCGGCCTGCGCTACCTGGAGCAACTCGAGTTCGGGCTGGTCCGGGAGGCCCTGCGGGAGCGGGAGCTGATGCTCACCCGGCTGGCACCGCACCTGGTCAAACCGGTGAGCTTCCTGTATCCGCTGGCTCACCGGGTCTGGGAGCGGCCCTACGTCGCTGCCGGGCTGGCGCTGTACCAGACGCTGGGCGGGGCCCGGTCGGTGCCGGGCCAGCGCCACCTCACTCGGGCGGCGGCGCTGCGGATGGCACCGGCGCTGCGCCGCAACACCCTCATCGGCGGGGTGCACTACTACGACGCGATCGCCGACGATGCTCGGCACACCCTGACAGTGGCCCGCACGGCCGCCCAGTACGGCGCCGTGGTGCGCAGCTCCACCCAGGTCATCGGCTTCCTGCGGGAGGCAGACCGGATCTGCGGGGTCCGCGTCCGGGACTGCGAGACCGGCGAGGAGACCGGCGTCGACGCGCACGCGGTGCTCAACTGCACGGGTGTGTGGACCGATGAGATCCAGCGGATGTCCGGCGGGCGGGGCCGGTTCCGGGTATGCCCCTCCAAGGGGGTGCACATCGTGGTCCCGAGGGACCGCATCGTATCGGAGAGCGGGCTGATCCTGCGCACCGCAACGTCGGTGCTGTTCGTCATCCCGTGGCGCAACCATTGGATCGTCGGCACCACCGACACCGGCTGGAATCTCGACCTCGCGCACCCTGCGGCCACTCGCGCGGATATCGACTACCTGCTGGACACGGTCAACACCGTGCTGGCCACGCCGTTGAACGAAGACGACATCGAGGGCGTCTACGCGGGGCTGCGGCCGCTCCTGGCGGGGGAGAGCGACGAGACTTCCCGGCTGTCCCGGGAGCATGCGGTGGCCCGGGTGGCCCCTGGCCTGGTCGCCATCGCGGGCGGCAAGTACACCACCTACCGGGTGATGGCTGCCGACGCCGTGGACGCGGCCGTGCCCGACCTGCCCGGCCGGGTCGCTCCCTCGATCACCGACAAGGTGCCGCTGCTCGGTGCGGATGGCTACCACGCCCTAGTCAACCAGGCTGACACGCTGGCCGCCCGGCATGGGCTGCACCCCTACCGGCTGCGGCACCTGCTGGACCGCTACGGCTCGGCGGTGCACCACGTGCTGGCCCTGGCCGCTGACCGCCGTGACCTGCTCGCGCCGGTACCCGAGGCGCCGGACTACCTCCAGGTCGAGGTGGTGCACGCCGCCAGTCACGAGGGGGCGCTGCACCTGGAGGACGTGCTGACCCGGCGCACCCGCATCTCGATCGAGTACCCGCACCGGGGCGAGGCCTGCGCTGCTGACGTCGCCGACCTGATGGGCGAGGTGCTGGGCTGGGATGCGGCTGCGCGGCACCGGGAGGTGGAGATCTATCTGGCCCGGGTGGCCGCCGAACGCGACTCGCAGCGCCAGCCCGACGACTCCGCCGCCGACGCCCGCCGCAGCGCCGCCCCGGAGGCCCGCCCGCGACTTGTGAGTGCGTAACAGTGCTCGAGCACTGTTACGCACTCACGGCAGTGCTGGTGCCGGGCTAGGAGGTGATCGTGCAGATCACGGTGCCCTGGTTGACCGGGGTGCCCTGTTCCGCCTTGAGCCCGGTTATCGTGCCCGATTTGTGCGCAGTGACTGGATTCTCCATCTTCATCGCCTCGACCACCACGAGGAGATCACCGGTGCGGACCGGATCCCCGTCGGACACCGCGACCTTGACCACGGTGCCCTGCATGGGCGCGAGGACCGAGTCCCCGGCCGCCGCGGTCGCCTTGCCGCCGCTGCGCTTGCGAGGCGTGGCCTTGCCGCCGCCACTGCCGCCGAGGGCGAAGTCGCCGGGCAGCGAGACCTCCAGCCGCCGGCCGCCGACCTCGACGACCACGGTCTGCCGCGGCGCCGCC
>DATHTJ010000225.1:0-4084 GCA_035463315.1 Pseudonocardiaceae bacterium | reverse complement strand
GCACCCATCTACGCCAACGCGGTCGGTAAGCCGCTGCGCCGCACCCTGTTCCGCTCCCGCGTCTGGCGGCCTGCACTGGTCCACGCAGGAATGCTCGGCACCCTCACCCTCATCGGCGACAACACCGTGCGGGCTGGCTGGGCAGACGACACCGGAGCGACGCTGACCAAGGAGTTCCCGACCGAGCGGGAAGCTGTACTGCACATCGCGAAGTCATGCGCCGGCGGCCTGCGTTTTCATGATCTTAGACACTCATATGCCACCTGGCTCGTCGATGACGGAGTGCCGGTGAACATGGTGCAGCGCGTGATGGGCCACGAACGGTCCTCAACCACACTGGACCTCTACACCCGCCGCACCGACGACCACGGTCGCATCCTGCGTGCGCTCGATGACGATGATGACATCTGCTGACGATTCGCTGACGATCGACCGTAGTCACTCGCCTCAAGATCGTCCCATCGATGTCAATAACGCCCCTGAACTGCGGTAATACTGGTGGGCGATACTGGGATCGAACCAGTGACCTCTTCGGTGTGAACGAAGCGCTCTCCCGCTGAGCTAATCGCCCCTCGCTGGCCGCTGCGGGTGGGATCACCATACCGGATCAGGCCAGCGGCGACCGCACCCAATCCCACTGCAGCCCCACCCACCCGGCGACTAGACCGAAGGCGTTCAGCAACCACAACGTCACCAGGACGGTAGCCCCAGTCAGGGTGATCACTACCAGACGCACGATGAGTGACTGCCGGCACATCCAGCCGGTCCAGGCGTCGTATCGACGGCGCACCCCGTGGAGCACACGCTGAGCCCAGTGGAACTCGGTTCCCAGGATCGCAAGGCCGGCAAACACGATCAGCCACCCTGGGCCCGGGTAGGGGATGGCGATGAGGCCTAGGACGAGCACCGCAGCACCGATCACCCCCACCACGATCCGGTAAGCAAGATCGGTACCTGGCCGACGACGTACCCGCTCCCGGAAACGGCTGTACCAGTGCTCGTGCTCAGCCCGGTCGCTCGACTGCCGGGTTGGCTTCTCCTCGACTATCAGCTTTCCACCTGCCCACTCGCCAGAACTACCGTTGGTGCCGCAGGGATCCGTCGACCCGGTTCCAGCGAGACAGCGTAGCCGGTGAACTCTCCTGTAGAGGGAACGGCGTGCAGCCCGGGTGCCTCCGGCGCCACGTCGAACGCCGCCAGCGCAGTGGGTGGCCGGTCGCTGAGCCCCCACAGAACGTAGATCTGGTCTGCCGCCCGGTTGCTTGGCAGGCGGGTGGCCACCACCGCGACACCATCCCGGCCCGCGAGCACCATGCCCACCCCGCCGCCGTTCTTGGCGACCAAGGGCACTCGGACCACCGCCGGGTCCGCCGCTCTGTGTATCACCTCGGACATCTCCGTGACCTGGCGTTTCGCCTGATTGTGCTCATCGCTGAGCTGCATCACCCGCACGCCGAGCACCCCTATGGCAGCTATCAAGACCAGTGCCGCGACCGCGGCCAGCAGGCCGGCAGCGGGCCACGATGGCTTCGTGGCGTGTCGTGCCGGCTGCGTCGGCGGCGGCAATGGCACGACCGGCGCCACCCGTTGGTCAATCGTGACCGCAAGCACGCGCTGCTCCAGATCAGCGCTGGGGGCCACCTCCGGCACCGAAAGGCCCAGGGTGGCGCAGACGTGCTCGGTCTCTGCGACGATGCCGGTGCATATCAGGCAGTCAGGCATGTGCGCGGCAAACAGGGACTCCTCGGCAGGCTCCAACGCGTGCAACGCCCACCCCACGGCCAGCTCGCGGTGCGGGCAGTCTGCAACACGCTGCTGGTTGTTCACCCGCTCACCTCCCTCACCACGCGAGCCTCGGCGACCAGAACGTCCGGCCCCAACTGATCGGTGAGCAGCGAGCGCAACCGCTGCACCGCGGTGAACATGCGTGACTTCACGGTGCCCAGCGGAACACCAGTCAGGACGGCGATCTCACGCTGGGTGTGCCCACCGAAATACGCCAGGGCCAGCACCTGCCGCTGCTCAACCGGTAGGCGATGTAACGCCGCGCGCACTTGACCGGCCGCGACCCGCGCCATCGCCGCCTGGTCGGCACCCGGTACCGACGTCGGAGACCAGTCCTCGCCCGCCTCGGGCGCAGCCACCGTGCGACGGCGGATGGTGCTCTCCCTGCGCACGGCGTCCACGGCCTTGTGGTGGATCAGCGTGAGCAGCCATGTGGCGAAACCACCCCGTGACGGGTCGAAGCGGGTCGGATCTCGCCACAGCGTCAGGAACACCTCCTGCACCACATCCTCGGCCAGCCCCTCGTCTGCACAGATCCGCCGGGCCAGCGAGTAGCAGGGCCGGCCGAAACGCTGATACAGCTGGGACAGTGCCGCCCCGTCGGCATTGCTGAGCCTCCGCACAAGCTCAGCGTCGGAAGGTCCCTCAGCCGTCCTGGGATCCGCTGGTGTACGCGCTGAAGCGCCCTGCTCTCGGTCGGGCCGCGGGGCGCTCGATCGAGCCTCATCGGCCACCAGAGAGATCCTCACGTCGTACCTACGCCGACCATCACCTGCCGGTTCAGGTTAGTGCCTTGCATATCCGCGCGGACGGCGGTCGGTGGGCACGATGTGCGACGGTGGCACCGCTCCAGGGAAGAATCCCTGCCCCGTCCGAGTGGTCTGTCTTAGGCATCCGGGCGTAGCTCAGCCACCCCCGCGTCACAGCAACCAGAGTCAGTCGTTTCAGGGCCCGAAGGCACAGAAAGGGGCAACTACGATGCGCGACGACCATGTGACCCTCCGTTCATCGGCGGTATTTGATCTGCTGGCGCCGCGCACTCCCGCGGTGCCTGTTCAGGTGGAGCTCCGTTACGACACCCGCGACCCGTACGCGATCGCCGCGGCCTTCCGCACCGGACGGGCCGGCTGGGTCGAGTGGGTGTTCTCCCGTGACCTGCTCGCCGATGGTTTGCTCGCCCGCGCCGGAGACGGCGATGTGCGCATCCGGCCGGGCTCAGGTGACCCTGAGATCATCGTGGTGGAGCTCAACTCCCCGTCAGGCCACGCTGTCTTCGAGGCCAGCGCCCAGCGACTCGCCGAGTTTCTGGACGCCAGCTACGACATCGTGCTACCCGGGAACGAGACCCTGTGGATGAACGTCGGCAGTGCGCTCGACCAGATGATCGCCAACGACCTGCCCTGAACCCGGTTTGATCTGGCTTCCCGGGTCGGCTACAGTTCCTGAGACACCAGGGCGGGGAGTCGGCCAAGTCCCGTCGGGAGCATGCGGACGTAGCGCAGCTGGTAGCGCATCACCTTGCCAAGGTGAGGGTCGCGGGTTCGAATCCCGTCGTCCGCTCTGCGCGGCTCTCCATGCCGGGCCGCCCCAGGAGTGAGTCTTGCCGGGGCGTCGACCTCAGACCTTCGGCCTGGGATCCCCTCCGGTATGGCGCGGCGGAGTGGCCGAGTGGCTTAGGCAAGGGCCTGCAAAGCCCTGTACGCGGGTTCGATTCCCGCCTCCGCCTCGGGCGATTAGCTCAGTGGGAGAGCGCTACCTTGACACGGTAGAGGTCACTGGTTCAATCCCAGTATCGCCCACCAATGCACGGTCCCATCCAGGCAGCACTCCCGGGTCCACGAGTCAGCAGATAGTCAGCGAGCCGGGGTCTCTGCCCCGGCCAAGTTCAGCATCGACGTCCCGGCCGAGCTGCGCGACGCTGACCACCCACTGTGGCACCACCAAGCCGACTACCGCCGCTACATGGCCCAGCGACGCTGGAGCATGCCGGCATCGGAGCGGATGAGGTGCACGACTACCCCGGCGCAGCGCCGCAGCCGACGCCTGGGCAGTCGAGACCGGGCGTGCTCGCCACCACCTACGGCAACGGAAAGCATCCACACGCCGACAGGAACGCTCTGCGCAGCGCAGGCCTGTGCAACTGATGGAGGCCGACCGGCCGCCGGGAGCAAGAAAGCGGAGCACATCCCCGTCAAACGCGCGACTGCTCCACCGCGGCAGAGCCCGGCCCGGGCACGTTGGGGCCGCTCACCGGGAGGTCCGCACGATCACCCCAGGCGGGCAGTCGACGTCCAGTCCG
>DATHTJ010000224.1:0-6719 GCA_035463315.1 Pseudonocardiaceae bacterium | reverse complement strand
AGCGCGGTGAATGTGGCTGCCGTCATCCGAGTGAACCGCGGCACGAATATCAATCCGATCATGTGTGCGGTGACCACCCACATATCCAAGCAGAATGGGCAGGTGAGGAGCTCGCCGATCGCGTGCCGTAAGCCACTGGATTGCCGCACCTCCTCCTTCAGCTCAGCGGGTCCCGCTGTGTCCTGGTAACGGGTGAAGGGGGCGCGCAAGGGGCTGGTGACCGCGGTCTTGCTCAGGGTGCGGGAGAGCTTGTGGGTACCCGCGGTGATCAGCAACAAGTCGTAGGCCCCGATCCGCCGGGGCAGGCTCCGCCCGGCCAGCGCGGCCACCGATCCGGCGACTGCCACCAGCAGGACGAACACCATCATCGCTGCCACGTAGCCGCCCATGGGGCGCTCCTCGCCGTTGCGGTAGTCCTCGGCGTCTGCTTGGGCATTGTGCACCAGCCTGGGTACCATGTGCTGCATCTCCTTCACCTTTCTTTGTGCAGTCTGAGCGCGCGGTTCCGCTTCAGCTGCCTTTACGCGTTGTTGTCTGGCGTATGGTACAAATGGGACGAATGAATGCGTCACCAGGGTCTGGCCAGAGTCAGTGACTGATCGTGCCTGCTGTGGCGGCTGAGCTGGAGGTGATGAGGTACCCCAGTACCCCCGGGCATGGCGTGGTTCCACATCGTTGGATGTGCCCACTCGGGTGAGCGCCGGGCAATCAGGACGAGCAACGTTCGGACCGGCACGTCAGAGAGAGGGCCTCCGGTCAACCGCTGCTTGGCCCTCTCCGCCGCCGTCATCACCCCACACCAGCCATCGCGGCGGCCACGCCCCGGAGGGCAGCAGTTCTCGACATGACCGCCGAGTACCCGGGATATGTGGTGTGCACACCACTCCGTTCGTCCTTGTTTCCTGCTGACCCACCTGCCGGTCCGAACCCGACACAGCCGGTACACCAGCCGCCCAGCGCCGCGAATGCTGTTGGATTGAACAGTGGACTCGGAGCTGGAGCAGTCGCAGTGGTGGCGGGTCGTGGCCCAGATCATTGAGGAGGGCCACACCGCCTCGGGGGACGATCTTCCCCGGGTGATCGCTGGGGCGGTGGGTCTGGTGGGGATGACGGCGCAGATGTATCTGGTTGACCTTGCTCAGCGGACACTCTGGCCGCTTCCGAAAGATCACAGGACGGCGGTCACCGTTGAAGGCAGTCTGGCCGGGCGCGCCTTCCAGTTCGTCAAGGTTTTCGCCGGCACCGATCCCGACGGGGGCGTGGTGCTGTGGGTTCCGATGGTCGATGGAACCGACCGGCTCGGCGTGCTGCGCCTGGGGTTGCCGGGCGCAGCCGACGGTGACGACCCCGGGTTGCGTCAGCGGTGCTCGGTGGTAGCCGGGCTGGTCGGCCATCTCGTGGCCACCAAGTTCGCCTACGGCGACACACTGAGCGTCGCCCGCCGCAGCACACCGCTGACCGTGGATGCCGAGTTGCTCTGGCAGCTCCTGCCACCGCTCACCTTCGCCTCGCGCGACTTGGTCATCACCGCAGTGCTCGAGCCGCACGACCGGGTCGGCGGCGACGGTTTCGACTACGCCGTCGATGAGGGGGTGGCGTTCTGCGGTCTCTTCGACGCCGTGGGCCACGACCTCCAAGCCGGTCTGACTACCGCCGTTGCCCTCGCCGCGATTCGCAACGCCCGCCGCAGCGGCGAGCGCGACCTCACTGTGATTGCGCGCCGCGCCGACGCCGAGATCATCGCCCACGGTCCGGGCAGCCGTTTTGTCACCGCAGTCCTGGCACGTCTGGACACCAGCACCGGTGAGCTGAGTTACCTCGTTGCCGGGCACCCCCCGCCGTTGCTGCTGCGCGCGAACAGGACCGTGAAAGCACTTCAGCATGGCCGTCGGGTACCTCTGGGCGTGTCCGGCCGCGACGTCGAAGTCGTGCACGAGCATCTCGAGCCGGGCGACCGGCTGCTGCTCTACACCGACGGCATCACCGAAGCCCGCGATGCCTGTGGTCGATCTTTCGGAACCGACCGGCTGATCGATTTCGCCGAACGCAGTGGCGCCGATGGCCTGCCGGCGCCGGAGACCCTGCGCCGGCTGGCCCACGACGTTCTCGAGCACCAGGGAGGTCTGCTCCAGGATGACGCCACTCTCCTCATGGTCGACTGGCGACCGGTCAACCCCAGCGTCGTGCCGCTTCCTGTGACTGAATGACCCTCACCTTGCTGTCAGTACCGTGGCGAGTTCTTGGCAGTCGGCGACTGTGACGGTGAGGGCGGGGTGGCGCAGGGTGCCGGTTGGCTCGATGCCGGGTACTGGTTCGCGGAAGGTGATGCACAGGCCGCGTGCACCGTTGGTGGCCATGGTCAGCCCTCGGTCGGCGAGGGAAAGATGTGCTGGTCCCGCGGTCTTGAGGAAGCTGAATGGTCCGGTGACAGTGGTTGACGTGACGTTGGCCAGGGCTGTTCGTAGTTTCCAGGGCCCGAATCGGACGGCAAGCTCGCCGTCGCGTACGTGAACCGTCGCGGTGGCTGGGGTGATGCCGAAGGGCAGGCCGGCGAGCCGGTAGGGGGTGGTGAACCGGAAGGGGAAGGTTTGTGTCGTCATCGGATATGAGCTACCCCATGACGTCAGATTTAACCTTGTGGCAGCGCGCATCTCGTGGAGCGAGCTCGCCCGAACGGACTCACCGGGCCGGGTTGTGCTGGCGGATGGTGAGGCGATCGAGTGGGTGGGGTTCGATCCCGGACGGCACCAGCACCAGGTCGTGGATCTCCAACGGTGACCGCGCAGCGGCCGGGATTGGTGTGCCGGTCAGCGACATCCGCACCAGCTCGTGCAGTCGCTGTCCGCATCGACGGTAAAACCGCAGCTGAGCGCGGCGTCCAAACAACAGCCAGCCCAGCCGGAGGATCGGCCCGACGGCGGGCGATCGTTGGGAGTGGCAGGAGGCGACGAACTCGACCTGACCGCTGTCCAGGTGCTTGATGACCTCATAGGTCACCTTGCCGCGCTCGAGGTGATGCTCGAGGGTCTGGTAGGCCCACCCCCACACCTTCTCCTGTTGATGTCGGGTCTCGTCGACAAGCGCGGTGACGCGGACCCCCATGTAGAACCGCAGCCCGTAGAAGCGGCCTTCGAGCAGCAGGTTGCGGCCCAGCAGCGGATCGTGACGATGATAGACCGCGCGAATGAGTTCCGGGGGGGTGAACTCGTAGTCCCGAACCAGGTCGCGGGCGGTCTCCCACACCCCGCCGGGCTCGGGCGGGCCGGGTCGCTCGCGGCCGACCAGGCTGCGGTGCACATCGAAGTTCCAGCTCGGCGGCCTTACCTCGTTGGGGTCGTAGTTGACCTCACGATTGCGCAGCTCGGCCAGCGCTGTGACGTAGTCGATGTTGCCCAGCAGCCGGTCGCGCACGGGGGGTCACTCGTGCCTGCGTAGCGAGTTGCCGATCAACCAGAGTGTGGGCGGCCATAACCCGGTGAACAGCGCCCGCCGCTCAGCGTTGCCCCGTTCGTCTTGGTCCACCGTCTTGGCCCGTATCCACAGGCCAAGGCACAGCGCGACCGCCCCGAGGGACATGATCTCGAGGTGTCCGCTGCGCAGTCCGGCACGATGCAACACCTGACCGACCATCCGCGCCTCCACACTGCTGTTTGCCGGCTCGCTGACCGGGGAACATGCCCAGTGTCCCCGCATCCCCCCGCAAGCGCGACACAGGAGAGCCCGGTGTACCCGTGATTGCCCGCTGGTCGACGATCCTCGCGCGCTGGACGCTGGGTGTTGCGCTCGTCTCGTGGCGCTACCTGTGGGCGACCACCCCGTTGCACCGGTCCGTCGAGGCCGGCGACGCTGCTGATCTCCCTCCGCCGCTGCCCGATCAGCTGGTGGACGACCGTAGCCAACCCCTGGAAAGTGGCGTCGGCCCGCTGTTCCACCGGCTGTTCTCGGTAGAGATCCAGGACTCGTCGTGGACCGCGGCGGAACTGATCGCCGAGGTCGCCGCCGACCTTAACAAGGCCGTGCCCGCCGAGGTGACCGCGGTCGAGACGATCTCCGGTATTCCCGGGGAGCTCACGATCGGCGACGAGCTCGTGGTACGCATACCGGGTCCCTGGGATGGTCCGGTCCGCGTGGTGCACCGGACCGGCACATCATTTCGCCTCGCCACCTTGACCGGACACCTGGAGGCTGGGCAGATCGAGTTCCGGGCCCGGTCACACGACTCCCAGCTACGGTTTGAGATCGAGGCGTGGGCGCGGCCGAGCAGCTGGGCTATCCACCTGCTCTACAGCCGTCTTCAGCTGGCTAAGGAGATCCAGCTGAACATGTGGGTGCGATTTTGCCTGAACGCCGCACACCTCGCAGGCGGGCGGGCTCGAGGTGGCGTGACGATCCGCACCCGGGTGGTCGATCAACCACTGTGGTCGAGTCGATAGCGGCCGCGAGTTTACGACACCCTCGGCGGGGTAAGTAATGATGACCAATTCCTCATGATCGGAAATGATCGGAACTCCATGACTTTCAACCCGCTCGAACAACGCGGTATCCCGCTGGACAAGCAGCTGCGCAGTTGGCGAGAGCTCAACGTCGAGCCCGTCGATCCTGATCACAGCGATCCGTACACCAAATGCCGGATCATCACGATGAACGGGATCGAGATCGAGTCGCTGCTGTTCAGCCACAACTTCGCTCGGATCTGCCCGGACCTGGAGGTCAAGCACAAGCTGGCCGAGGTCCGCTACATCGAGCAACAGCAGCAGAAAGCGGTGAACTGGTTGCTGCCCGGTTCGTCGTCACCGCTGGAGACGACGATCTCCTATGAGCAGGTCGCGGTCGACCTGACGGCGTGGATCGCCCGGATGGAACCCGACCCCTACCTGACCCAGTGCTACGAGTTCGGCGTCCTGGAGGACTTCGACCATCTGTACCGCTACGCCAATCTGTACGAGATGTTGCAGCACCGCAAGGCGGAGAAGATCGTCGACCAGCTCACCGAGGTGATGCCGGGCCGGCCCACCCGTTACCACCACCGGCACCCCATCGACAACGTGCGCGAGCCGTACGACCGCAGCACTGCGGCTCCGATCTCGAAGCTGCATGCCTTGACGGTCTTGTCCGCCGAGCAGCAGACGATGAACTTCTACCTCAACACCGGCCCGCAGTACATGGAGCCCATCGCGCGCCAGCTCTACCAGGAGATCGCGATGGTCGAGGAGGAGCACGTCACGCATTACGAGTCGCTGCTCGACCCGGGCGAGACCTGGTGGGAGCGGCTGGTCAATCACGAGTACAACGAGTGCTACCTCTACTACTCGTTCATGCAGCAGGAGTCCGACCGCAAGGTCAAGGCGATCTGGGAGCTGCACCTGAACATGGAGCTCGAGCACTTGCATGTGGCGTGTGATCTGATGCGCCGCCACGACGGTCGCGACCCCGCCGAGGTGCTCGCTCCGGAGCTGCCGAACGTGCTGACCTTCGAGCCCAATAAGGCCTACCTGCGTGACCTGCTCGATACCCAGGTGGACCTGACGACGCTGGGCACCGGCTTCGTCCACGAGGCACACGAGCGGTTCCAGCGGATGCAGGACGCGCTGATGGGCGGCGAGGATCCGGCCAGTGATCGGGTCATCGACGAGCACGAGGCGGTGTTCGACACCGACTACCGCGTCGAAACTGAGGGCCCGCACCCGCGGCCCGAGTTGCGCCAGCGCAAGACCAGTAAGGCGTGAGGAGAACCATGACAGCACAGACAGCCGAACTGGACGCGGCGCAGGACGTCGTTGAGTTCCTCATCGGTCAGCACATGCAGATCCGGGATCTGTTCACCGAGGTGGAGACGTCCACCGGACAGGCACGCCGCGACGCGTTCGAACGGCTCGTGACACTGCTCGCCGTCCACGAGACCGCCGAGGACCAGCTGATCCACCCACTGGTTCGTACTGGGGTGGATGGCGGCGGGGACATCGTTGATGACCGGCTCGCCGAGGAGCGGGCGGCCAAGGAGATGCTCGCGAGGCTTGAGGACCTCGGGCCGGACGCTGCGGAGTTCCCGTCGCTGCTCGCTGAGCTACGAGTCAGCGTGCTGACACACGCGCACAACGAGGAAGCCTACGAGTTCCGCTACCTGCGTCGCGAGGTCGCGGCAGCGCAGCTGCAGCCCCTGGTCGACATGGTCCGAGCGGCCGAAGCAGTCGCACCGACGCATCCGCATCCGGGGGTGGAATCCGCGACCGCCAACACCGTTGCTGGGCCCGTGGTGTCGCTATTCGACCGGACGAAGGACATGGTCCGCAGGGCGATGTCCGGCAGCCGCTGAACGCACGATCTGTCGCCACCCGGTCGGAGCGGGCCGGGGCGGCAATGTTCGCACTCCGCTGGATCGATCGCACCAGCTCGACAAGGGGTCCACGACCAGTAGACGGGGATAGCCCTGGCCATCGAGCTTGCCGTGCATGCCCGATGGTGGTGGGTGTCACGTGGCCCTTGTCAAAGGTGTCCTGGCCGCCGCGTCTAGACGCGGCGGCCAGGACCCTGCTTCGTGGGTAAACGCCGTCCCGGGGATGTCGACCGGGACGACAACACTCTCCTTGGCGGCGGTAGCCCGTGGGTTATCGCCGGGCGGTCCGGTAACTCCCGGACCGGGTGGTCGGGGTGTGGAAGAGCAACGCACCGTCGCCACCAGTGTCACAGTCCGCGGCTATCACCTCCTTGCGAAGGAACAA
>DATHTJ010000223.1:0-9077 GCA_035463315.1 Pseudonocardiaceae bacterium | reverse complement strand
TCGACGAGGCCCGTCGCGCCATTGACCGTGATCCGCTGGCCAGTGCTGATACGCAGGGTCGCGTCGGGGACCCCGACCACCGCGGGGATGCCGTATTCGCGGGCAACGACGGCGCCGTGGGAGTTCGCTCCGCCCATCTCCATCACCAGTCCCCCGGCGGTGAGGAACAGCGGCGTCCAACCGGGATCGGTGGACGGTGCGACGAGGATCTCCCCCGGCTCCAGCTGAGCCCCGACCGGGTCGAGCACCACCCGCGCAACCGCGGTCACGGTGCCGGCGGAGGCGGGTGTGCCGGCCAGCTGCCCCTCAACCGGTACCTGAGCCGAGGTGGCGAGCGCCTCGGGCACGCTGCCGTCGGACAGCATCATCCGCGGCACCTGCCGGCGCCGCAGTTCCCGTTCATAGTCCTCCTGGCGGGCAGCGACGACAGCACGGAAGTCCACACCCGCCAGCGCGGCCCGGACCTGCACGAGATCGAGGAAGAACACGTCCTCGGGCTCGGCCAGCAGCCCGCGACCGGCGAGCTCGGCGCCGACCGCGGCCAGTTGCTCCCGGCCGTGCGCCAGGACGCGCACCAGGTAGTCCTTGTGTGTCTCGCGCATGCCGACCAGCTCTCGCACCCTCCCCAGCGCGACGCGCACCACCGCGGCCCGCAGCCGGCTGCGGCGCCGCACCCTGCTGACCACTCTGGTCGCTGCCGCCTCGGCGGCGCGCGCACCCCGGACGAACTGCGCATCCGGGGCCAGGTCCGGGTCCTCCAGCCGCAGGTAGTTGGCCAGCACACCCAGCACATGGGTGGGGTCGTCGGACCACCGCGGCATGCCCAGGTCGATCTCGGCGACAGCCCGGTGGCCGTGCTGGGCTAGGAACTCCTCGAGCCCGCGCTGCAGCAGTGTCGGCAAGTCGCGGCTGGTGAAGCGGTGCGCCAGCTCCACCGGGACCGCTTCCCGCAATGCGGCGGCTGCCGCTGAATCCGCCCGGACCCGGGTCGCCAACGCCCACAGCGTGAGATCCATCTCGGTGGTGACGTTGTGCGGCAACCCGCGCAGCACCTCGTCCCACTCACCGGGCTCGACGTCGTCCCGGGCGAGCTTGCTGGCCAGCGCCAGCGCGAGGAATCCGGCGCCGGCCACCGGCGTGACCGTCGGCATGATCGGGATGACCGCCGTGTTGAGCAGGCGCTCCACGTGGTCCAGCCGCTGTGCGCCGGTCACACCCGCCGGCACGGCAAGCTGTGAGCGCAGCAACCCGCCGACCCGGTCGACACGTCGGCGAGCCGCGGCGGGCGACACCAGCGCCTGGCCGATCAGCAGCGGGATCCGGAAGCGCACAGCGACGGCGAGCAGCCGCCGGACAAACGGCCACCGTGACGTGGCCTGCTCCGCGAGCCGGGGGTCATCGCATAACCGCCGGAGCACGACCGCCGACCGAGCCTCCATCACGTCGAGGATCCGGGGCGCCAGCGCGCGGCCGATCCGGCTGCGCAGCACGGGTGTGACGTCGACGAACGCCCGCTGTCCGGCCTCCACGAACACCGCCGGTCCGGCGATCGGGTCGCTGACCGCGGTGCCAAACACCAGTTCCGACATACAGGAAGCGATCAGCCGGAACGCCGCAATGCCCATCGGGGTCACCGGGCGGGTGAGCCCCTGGGCGAGGCTCGCACAGAGGTAGACGCGCAGCTGCCCATCCGGCGGGATCGGCAGCGGGTACAGCGTGGTGATCGGTCTGGCTTGGGTCAGCCATAGCTTTCCCGCGCCGTCCACCGCCCACTCGATGTCCTGCGGTGCACCGTAGTGCTCCTGGACGCGTTGCCCCAACGCTGTGAGATCACGGATCTGTGCATCGCGCAGGCACGGCTGCTCGGCGTCCGCTGGCCGCGCGACCTGCTCGGTGCCGCCACCAGGCAGCGAGCGGACGGCCACCCGCTTGTCGCCCAGCCTGCGTTCCAGAACTGCGCCGGCGGCGTCGACGACGAAGTGGTCGGGGTTGACCGTGCCGGACACCACCGCCTCGCCCAGGCCAGGGCTGGCATCAATGACCGTGTGCCCGCGGTGGCCGGTCACCGGATCGGCGGTGAAGAGCACTCCAGCGACCTGCGGGTCGATCATCTGCTGGACGACCACCGCGAGCCGCACGGTGGCGTGGTCGATGCCGTTGGTCGTCCGGTAACTGACCGCACGGTCGGTCCACAGCGACGCCCAGCATCGGCGTACCGCGTCGAGCACAGCGTCCGCGCCGACGATGTTGAGGTAGGTGTCCTGCTGGCCGGCGAAGCTTGCCCAGGGTAGGTCCTCGGCGGTCGCCGAGGACCGCACCGCGACCGGCACGTCGTCCCCGAGGGCTCGGTAGGCGCTCTTGACCGCATCGGCGACGTCGGCCGGGACCAGTGCCGCGAGGATCGCCACGCGGGCTCGCTCAGCGAGCCGGCCCGTGTCCTGGACGCCGGGGTCGACGGCATCCGCAGCAACCTGCTGGTAGGCCGCTGTGGTGATGCAGAACCCGGGTGGCACCGGGAACCCCGCGCGGATGAGCTCACCGAGATTCGCCGCCTTGCCCCCCACGATGGGCAGCAACTGCGCACCGACGCAGCCGAGGTCAAGGACAAGTTCCTGGTCAACCGAGCCAGGTCGCTGAGCGGTGGCCATGCTCCGACGGTACCGCCGATACGAGCTAATCTCAACAACTGTTGAAAAAGTTACCTGCCCTCAGGATTTGAGGTCCATGCCGTCCTGTGACTTCGAACCGACGTGCAGGCGCAAAATGGGCAGACGGCCAGGCACGCCCGCTTCAGTAAGAAGAAGGGATCACCGATGGACATGTCATCAGCTGACGCGGTCAACCATCACGCCGGCCATCCGGGCTTCGCCGGGGCGACCGGGCTGCTGGCGGGGCTCACCATGATCGTCGCAGGGGGCGCCGTCGCCCGCCTCGCCGCTGACCTGGCAGCTGTATCGGATGCCGATCGAGTTGTCGACGTCGGTTGCGGCCCAGGCACTGCTGTCAGGGAAGCCGCCCGCCGTGGGGCGCGTGTGACCGGCGTGGATCCGGCACCCGTGATGCTCCGGCTCGCTCGGACGTTGACTCGCAACCGACTTACCATCACCTGGGCCGAGGGCGCCGCGGAAGATCTGCGGGAGCCGGACGGGTCGGCGACGATTGTGTGGTCGCTAGCGACCGTCCATCACTGGAGGGACGTCACCGCGGGCCTCGCCGAGGCACGACGAGTGCTCGCCCCTGGAGGGCGGTTCCTCGCGATCGAGCGCCGCGTGCGTCCCGGCGCCACCGGGCTCGCCAGCCATGGGTGGACGGACCAGCAGGCCGAGTCCTTCGCAGCCCAGTGCCGCGCGGCCGGCTTCGACAGCGTGCATGTCGAGAAACACACGCCCGGCCGACGTGCCGTCTCTGTGGTCAAGGCCGTCCGGCCATGACCCGGCTGTGGCCGCTACCGCCTTCGGCAACTGGTCGACCGGTCAGCCTATAACACAGCAGACTCAAGATCAGCTGCACTCCCGCCGCGATTGAACACTCAGACCGGGTGGACGCCGCGGGTGATGAGGCGGGACACGTAGGTGGCGAGCTCAGCTGCGGTCCACGGGTAGCGCTCGACCACCAGCATTCGCGCACAGGACTCGGCCACGGTGGTGAGCAGCTCGGCGACGACCGGCGCCTTGCGCTCGATGTCATCAACCTCGGCCGACTCCATGTACGAGCGCACCAGTGCACTGATCTGGCCCAGAATCATGTCTCGAGCTCGGCGAACCCGTGCTGCCACCACAGAATCAGAACCCCGGCGGGACTCGAAGACCACCCGCCATGAGTTCGTGGCCTGACCTGCTGCGGTGAGAAAGGCGGTGAGCCCAGCCTCCAGCACCGCCTCCACGTTGTCGAACGTGGGGTTCCTCGGCAACGCGTCGGTGATGGCGTCCAGCAGGCGACGCTCCTCGCGGTCCAACAGCACGAGCAGTAACTCGTCCTTGTTCGGGTAGCACTCGTACACCACCGGCTTCGTCACGCCTGCCGCATCAGCCACCGCCTGCATCGACGTGCCCCGATAACCGCGCTGGACGTAGACCTCCAACGCCGCGTCGAGGATCAGCGGTCGCCGACGTTCGGGGCCGAGATGCGCGGCTCGAACGCGGCCGGACCGGCCGGACCGGCCGGCCGCCAACGGCACCACCTTCCGATTCGCCACTTGACAAATCTACCACGACGTAGGAAGTTCCTACGAAGAAGTAGGAACTGCGTAAGGGAGGTGCCCGGTGGCAGCCAAGGGCGTGACTGATCCCGCCGATCTGGCGAGGTTCCGCGAGGTGCAGCAGCTGGCCTACGCTGCGGCACAGTCGGTCGCGGGGACGCTGGAGCCGGGCGTAACCGAGAAGCAGGCGGCCCGCCGGATCCGCGAGTACCTGGCCGAGCGCGGCGTGCAGGACTGGTTCCACACGCCGTTCGCGTGGTTCGGTGACCGCACCGCGTTCCGCGGTTTCCGGGTGCCGCTCCAGTTCTTCCCGACTAACCGGCGGCTAGCGGAGGGCATGCCCTTCATCCTCGACTGCGCGCCGGTGCGCGACGGGTACATGGCCGACATCGGCTACGCCGGCTGCCTGGGCACTAACCGGATCTACGAGCAACTGATGGACGATCTGTCCGAGTACCGGGCGTTGATCGTCACGAGAGTGAACGACGGCGTGCCACTGCGGCAGATCTACCGCGACGTCGATGCGCTGATCGCCCGGCAGGGTTACGACAACCGGCACCGCGTCTACCCCGGGCGGGTCATCGGCCACCAGGTCGGCAAGGTGCGCTCGCGGCTGCCGAAGTTCATCGCGGCCGGCTTTGGTATCCGGTCGTTGCAGACCCTGGTCGGTGACCTGATCGTGGAGCGCATCCACCATCGGTCCCCGTTGTGGGCTGACGGCGAGATCTCCCACCATCCGGCAACTCCGGGTTTGTGGGCGGTCGAGCCGCACATCGGTTTCCGCGACGTCGGGGTGAAGTTCGAGGAGATCCTCGTGGTCACTAACAGCGGTGACGCATTCTGGCTTGACGACGATCTGCCGCACGTGCGCCGCTGGCAGCAAGCATCGGCCGCGTCATGACCAGGGAGGTGACCAGCGCTGACGGCGTGCGGCTTCGGGTGTATGAGTCCGGGCGGGCCGGTGAGCCGACGGTGGTCTGCGTGCACGGATACCCCGACGACCACACCATGTGGGCTGGGGTCGCGACCGAGCTGGCGCCGCGCTACCACGTGGTGAGCTACGACGTCCGGGGTGCCGGCGAGTCCGGGAAACCCCGCAACCGCGAGGCATACCGGCTCGACCAGCTCGCGCGGGACCTGGCCGCGGTGATCGACGCGGTCAGCCCCGACCGTCCGGTGCATCTGCTGGCCCATGACTGGGGAGCGGTCCAGACCTGGCATGCGCTGACCGGGCAGTGGCTGGGTGGCCGGATCGCCTCCTTCACGTCGATCTCCGGGCCGTGTCTGGACCATGCGGCCCACTGGCTCAGGGCGCGGTTGCGCCGGCCGACACCGCAGGCGCTGCGCGAACTGGTCACCCAGCTGGTGTCGTCCTGGTACATCGCGCTCTTCCAGCTGCCGCTGTTACCGGAGTTGGCCTGGCGCACCGGGCTTACCCAACGGGTGCTGGCGCTCCTGGAACCCACGAGCGCTCCCGTTGTGTCGGACGCGGTGAATGGGCTACAGCTGTACCGGGCGAACATGCTGCCCCGGTTGGCACAACCCGGTGTCCGGAAAACCGACATCCCGGTGCAAGTTCTTGCACCGCAACGGGATCCGTTCGTCTCGGTAACACTGCAGACCGACATCAGACAGTGGGTCCCCAACCTCGCGGTGCGCGTACTGCCTGGCGGGCACTGGCTGCCTCGCACCAACCCGGAGACTGTGGCGCGCTGTACGAGCGAGCTGATCGAGCACGCCGAGGGCGGGCCACCAACACGCACGCTGCGCCGCGCACGGGTCACCGGGACGCGAGGTGGACGGTTCGAGAACGGCCTCGTGGTAATCACCGGTGCGGGCAGCGGCATCGGCCGGGCCTGCGCGCTGGAGCTCGCCGAGCAGGGCGCCGAGGTGGTGGTCACAGACATCGATCAGCAGGCGGCCGAGCGCACCGCCGTGCTGGCCCGGACACTGGGCCCGGGCGCGCACGCCTACTGCGTGGACGTCTCGGACGGCGGCGCGGTGGAGAAGTTCGCCACCGTGCTGCGCGAAGAGCACGGCATCCCGGACATCGTGATCAACAACGCTGGGATCGGCATGGCTGGGCCGTTTCTCAACACCACGGTGGCCGACTGGGAACGGATCGTCGACGTCAACCTGTGGGGCGTCATCCACGGATGCCGGGTCCTGGGCGGGCTGCTGGTAGCAGGCGGTGCGGGCGGCACCATCGTCAACATCGCCTCCGCCGCCGCGTACCTACCGTCGCGGACGCTTCCGGCATATACCACGACCAAGGCCGCAGTCCTGGCGCTGAGCCAGTGCCTGCGCGCGGAACTGGCCGAGCATGGCGTCGATGTCGTGGCGGTCTGCCCCGGTTTCGTGCACACCAACATCACCAACACCACCCGGTTCGTCGGCGTGGATGCCATCGAAGAGCGCACCACCCAGCAGCGCGTGACCGCGCTCTACCGTCGCCGCAACTTCACCCCGGAGAGGGCAGCGCGGGAGATCCTGCGGGCAATTGAGCGCAACGCCGCGATCGCCCCCGTCACCCCCGAAGCCAAGATCGGCCTGCTGGCCTCCCGGCTGACTCCCGGGCTGGTCCGCGCGCTGGCTCGACTCGGCCCCCTCGATAGCCGCCGATAGCTCGTCGACGTGTTCACCCACGCCGTGTTCACCCACGCCATCACCGTTGATCAAGGACGACAAGCTGCGCGACGAGGTCTGCCTCGAGGCGTGTCCCGAAGCCGCGGTGGCCGAATTGCCCTCAACCGCTAGCGGAGTTACCGAACGGTGACCAGGTCGACGACGAAGACGAGGGTCTCGCCCGGCTTGATCGCGGCGCCCGCGCCACGGTCACCGTAGGCCAGGTGCGGCGGGATAGTGAGCCGGCGACGACCGCCCACCCGCATTCCGACTATTCCATCGTCCCAACCCTTGATCACCCGGCCGGTCCCGAGCCTGAACTCCAGCGGTGCGCCCCGGTCCCAGGATGCGTCGAACTGCTTGCCGCTGGAGTGTGCGACGCCGATGTAGTGCGCCCTGATCTGCGAGCCGACGATGGCCTCGGCGCCCTCGCCGATCACCTGATCCTCGATCACCAGCTCGGTCGGCGCCGGACCGTCGGGCACGGCCACATCAGGGCGGGTCAGCTCGCTCACGTCGTCATCCTCCTCGTCACCCGCCGCCGTCGACGGGATCACCATCCTGGCAGCCTTCCGGTGCACCGCAACCGCAGGCTGGCCGCCAAACCCTGACCGCAATTCGGCTCCGAATGGCGATCCAGCCCGGCGTCCAGGCAGCCATTCGGCTCCGAATAGCGGCTGGTCAGCCTCGGAGTCAGCTGCCGAACAGTGCTGGAATCTTGACTAGCAGCTGGTATAGGCCGTACAGGAATGGCACGACCACCCACGCCCAGGCCAGCGCGGTGAGCGCCACGCGCCGGTTCGAAGCCGATCCGGTCGTTCGGGTGCTCATGTCGCCATCACCGCGCTACCCGCTACCCGCTCGGATGCCGGCTCGTGGAACCGTGGGTTGACCGGACGGATGAGCTCGTTGCAGATGAACCCGATGATCAGCAATCCGATCATGACCGAGAAGGACAGTGTGTAGCGGCCCGGACCGGTCACCCCGGCCGCGATCCGGGCGTCCGCGATCGCGTTGACGATCACCGGGCCGAGCACCCCCGCAGTCGACCATGCGGTGAGCAGCCGACCGTGGATTGCACCGACCTGGTAGGTACCGAACAGATCACGCAGGTAGGCGGGCACGGTGGCGAACCCCGCACCGTAGAACGACAGGATCAGCATGCAGCAGACCAGGAACACCACCTTGTTGGCGTTCGTGGTGAGCGTCAGGGCCAAGTAGAGCAGCGCACCGACGCCCAGGTACATGCGGTAGATGTTCCTGCGGCCGATCACGTCGGAGGTGGACGACCAGACGAAGCGGCCGAGCATGTTGGCCAGGGACAGGATCGCGACGAAACCCGCTGCCGCGGCGGTGAGCCCGGCCCCACCGGGAAAAAAGTCGGTGTAGATCGGCGCCGCGCGCTCCAGGATGCCGATGCCCGCCGTCACGTTGAAGCACAGCACCACCCACAGCAGCCAGAACTGCGGGGTCTTGATGGCATTGCGGGCCGAGACGTTACCCGCGCTGATCAGCGAGCCGGCCGGCGGCGGCGTGGGCTCCCACCCCGCTGGCTTCCAGTCCTCGGCCGGTACCCGGATGAGCAGCCACCCCACCGACATGAACACCGCATATCCGACGCCGTGAATCAGGAATGCCAGGGCGATCCCGCTGGCGTCGGGGTCCGCACCGGTCGCGCCGAACGCGGTCAGCATCGAGTTCGACCACGGCGCCGCGATCAGCGCTCCGCCGCCGAAGCCCATGATGGCGATACCGGTGGCCAGGCCCGGCCGGTCGGGGAACCATTTGATCAGCGTGGACACCGGGGAGATGTAGCCGATGCCCAGCCCGATCCCGCCGACGAAGCCGTACCCGAGGATGACCAGCCAGTACTGCCCGCTCGACACCCCCAGAGCGGAGATGAGGAACCCGCTGCAGAAGCAGCACATCGAGATGAACATGGCCCAGCGTGGACCCAAGCTGTCGACCTTGGTGCCGAACAGCGCCGCGGACAGGCCCAGCATCACGATGCCGAGCGTGAACGGCAGCGCGCTGGCGACACCAGAGATGCCCAGCGACATCTCCAGGGGCTTCTTGAACACGCTCCACGCGTAGGCCTGACCGATTGCCAGATGGATCGACAGGGCGGCCGGCGGGATCAACCAACGGCTCCAGCCGGGTGGGGCGACGATGCGCGAACGGTCGAGGTATCTGGCAGCCACTGGCGGCGCTCCTCTCTCGGGTGAACGCTGCAGACGCTACTGAGAGGAGGTAG